>JBGAII010000049.1:0-27731 GCA_044225625.1 Rubrivivax sp. | reverse complement strand
GCCGCCGGGCATGCCCTTGTCCTTGACCGCCTTCATCATCTTCAGGAAGCCGTCGGTGTCCTTCGGGAAGCTGTCGAAGCCGGCCGACTTGAGCACGCTCTCGCGGTAGACCATCATCGAACCCGCCGCGCCCAGCGGGATGCCGATCCACTTCTTGCCGTCGGGCCGCAGGAAGGCCTGGCCGGCGGGATACCAGCCGCCGTATTTCTTGCCGATGTACTCGGCCACGTCGGTGACGTCGAGCAGCTTGTCGGGGTAGAGGTTGGCGTCGTCGTTGGTCGACAGGATGATGTCCGGCCCGGCGCCGGTGTTGGCGGCCACGGCCGCCTTCGGACGCACGTCTTCCCAGCCTTCGTTGTCGACGCGGACCTCGATGCCGGTCTTCGCGGTGAACTTCTTGACGTTGACCATGTAGGCGTCGATGTCACCCTGCACGAAGCGGCTCCAGCGCAGCACGCGCAGCTTCGCGTCCTTCTCGGGCTTGAGCGTCAGCGAGTTCTGCGCGTGCACGGCCGGCGCCCAGACGGCGGCGGCCGGGCCCAGCGTGGCCGCTGCGGCCACCCCGGCGGAACCTTCGAGAAACTTGCGGCGGTTGAACGGGTTCATCGTCTGTCTCCTGGTGGTGGTTGTCGGGAAGGACCTCAGGCCGCCAGCCGCTGGCCGGTGGTGGCATCGAACAGGTGGGCGCGCTGCAGATCGGGCTGCAGGCGGATGACGGTGCCGGGCGCGAAGTCGTGGCGTTCGCGGAACACGGCAGAGAACTCTTCGTCGCCGTGGCGGCAGGCGACGAACGTGTCCATGCCGGTCGGCTCCATCACCACCACCTGGGCCGCGATGCCGCCGGCGTCGGCCAGGCTCAGATGCTCCGGTCGCGTCCCCAGGATCACGGCCTGGCCATCGGCACCACCCGAGCCGCGCGGCGCGTCGAGCCGCGTGCCGTCCGACAGTTCGACCTGTGCCGTGCCGCCATCGCGCCGCAAGGTGCCGCGCAGGAAGTTCATCGCCGGCGAGCCGATGAAGCCGGCCACGAACTGGTTGGCCGGCTGGTCGTACAGCGCGAGCGGATGGCCGGCCTGCTCGATGCGGCCGTCGCGCATGACGACGATCTTGTCGCCCATCGTCATGGCCTCGATCTGGTCATGCGTGACGTAGATCGAGGTGGTCTTCAGCCGCTGGTGCAGTTCCTTGATCTCGGCGCGCATCGCGACGCGCAGCTTGGCGTCCAGGTTCGACAGCGGTTCGTCGAACAGGAACACTTGCGGGTCGCGTACGATGGCGCGGCCCATCGCCACGCGCTGGCGCTGGCCGCCGGACAGCTGGCGCGGATAGCGGTCGAGCAGCGCGCCCAACGCCAGGATCTCGGCGGCACGCGCCACCTTGGTGTCGACGGCGGCCTTGTCCAGCTTTGCCAGCTCCAGCGCGAAGGCCATGTTCTGCCGCACCGTCATGTGCGGGTAGAGCGCGTAGTTCTGGAACACCATCGCGATGTCGCGCTCCTTCGGCGGCACGTCGTTGACGCGCTTGTCGCCGATGCGGATCTCGCCTTGGCTGATCTGCTCGAGCCCGGCGATCATGCGCAGCAGCGTCGACTTGCCGCAGCCGGAGGGGCCGACCAGCACGGTGAACGAGCCGTCCGGTATGTCGACATCCACGCCATGCAGCACGGCGGTCTCGCCGAAGTTCTTCTTCACCGCTTGAATCGTGACGCTGGCCATCCACCCGAATTCCGAAGCCGCGGACGCAAGCCGCCGGCGCAGTATCGGTACTGCCGGCGGCAGCGAACATCAGGGCAAACCGCCGGTCATCGGGTGGCGGCGGGCCTGCAGGATCAGATCTCGAAGCTGCTGCCCGGTGCCTGGGCCAGCGCCTGGTCGACCAGCGCGCGCGTCAGCGGCGGCGCGAAGCAGCGGATGAACTCATAGGCATAGCCACGCAGAAAGGCGCCGCGCCGTACCGCGACGCGTGTCATGTTGCTGGCGAACAGATGGCGCGCGTCGATCGCGCGCAGCGCGGCGTCGCGCGTCTCGTCGAAGGCCATCGACGCAATGATGCCCACGCCCATGCCCAGCTCGACATAGGTCTTGATGACGTCGGCATCCATCGCCGACAGCACCAGGTTCAGCGTCAGCCCACGGCGCGCGAAGGCTTCGTCGATGTGCGTGCGGCCGGTGTAGCCCGGCTCGTAGGTGATGAGCGGCTGGCGCGCCAGCTGTTCCAGCGTCAGCGTTTCGCCGCGTTCGGCCTGCAGCGCCAGTGCGTGTCCGCGCGGCACCACCACCGCATGGGTCCAGCGGTAGCTCGGCAGGGCCACCAGTTCGTCGTACTCGGCCAGCGCCTCGGTGGCCACGCCGATGTCGGCCTCGCCGCTGAGCAGCATCTCCGCCACCTGCTTCGGCCCGCCTTGATGCAGGCGCAGCGCCACTTCGGGATGGGCCGCGCTGAAGTCGCGCACTGCCGGCGGCAGCGCATAGCGCGCCTGGGAGTGCGTGGCGGCGATGGTCAGCGTGCCGCGGCTCTGCGAGGCGAAGTCGTCACCGGCGCGCTTCAGGTTGTCGGCCTCGAGCAGCAGTCGCTCGACGATCGGCAGCACGGCCTGGCCCGGCGGCGTCAGGCCAGTCAGCCTTTTTCCGGCGCGGTGGAACAGCTCGATGCCGAGCTCGTCTTCCAGCTCACGGATCTGCCGGCTGACGCCCGGCTGCGAGGTGTGCAGCGCGGCGGCCACCGCGGTCAGGTTGAAACCCTGGCGCACGGCTTCGCGCACCGAGCGCAACTGTTGGAAGTTCACTTGCGCGCCCGCTTCGATATGCGATTTCCGCATTATCGCGGCTTGTTTGGCGCGCGAATCTACTGAATGCGCCTATCGATAGACGCGCTGCGCATAAGCGACCGGCGGCGCTAACCGGCCGATGCGTACTTGATGCTGCAGCCGTAGGGGGCCGCGCTGGGCGTGCTCACCGCCTTGCCGGCCAGCGACTCGCCGAGTGCGGCGCGCACGTAGTTCTTCGCCGTCTTCAGGTCCTCGGTGCTGGCACTGCGCTTGTCGTCGATGCCTCCGGCGTAGACGAGCACGCCCTTGGGGTCGATCACGTACATGTGAGGCGTGGTGCGGGCGCCGTAGGTGCGGCCGACCTTGCCGCTGTCGTCCAGCAGCAGTGCCGTCGGCGACGCACCCCACACCTGGTACTGCGCGGCCAGTGCGCCCGGCGCGAGGTAGTCGGCATGGCCGGGGGCGGTGGAACTGATGCTGAGCCAGACCACATCCTTGGCCTTGGCCTCTTTCTGCAGGCCCTGCATGTTCTGTGCGCCGTAGTGCTTGAGGACGAAGGGGCAGCCGGGGTTGGTCCATTCCAGCACCACGTGCCGGCCCTTGAAGTCGGACAGCTTGACTACCCGGCCCTTGGCATCGACCAGTTCGAAGGCCGGTGCCGGCTGGCCGACGGTCGCAGTCTGGGCCCAGACCGCGGCCGCAGCCAGCAAGCCCAGCGCCAGGCCGAAGCCGCGGCGCGCAATCGAGGTGACGACGGACATGGTTGCCTCCCTGGATCTTCTGTGCCGGTCGAGCGTCAAGGCTGCAGTGTGGCCAGCGCTTCGCGCACGATACTTTGGCTGAGGATCTCGGGCAACAGCAGCGGCTCGCGGCCCGGGCGCAGCAGCACGTACACCGGCACGCCATTGCGGCCCAGGCGCGCCAACGCCTGCGTGATCGTCGCGTCGCGGCGCGTCCAGTCGGCGCGCATCAGCACCACGTTGGCCCGCTGGAAAGCCTGCAGCGCCTCCTCGGTATGCAGCACCAGACGCTTGTTCACCTGGCAACTCACGCACCAGGCGGCGGTGAAGTCGACGAACACCGGCCGCCCTTCGGCGGCGAAGCGCTGCAGCGCCTGCTCGTCGTAGGGCTGCCAGTCGCCGTCGGCCTGCCCGGTCGCGGCGCCGCCGCCCTGGGCCGGCAGCGGCGCTTCCGCCGGCCAGCTCCAGGCCACCAAACCGGCCAGGGCCAGCACGCCCAGCCCCTTGCCCAGCGTCCCGTGCGGGCCGCTGACGCGCACCAGCCACAGCAGCAACGCCACACCGACCAGCGCCATCAGCACCCGCGCCATGGCGCCGACGCCGGCCTGCTGGCCCAGCACCCACAGCAGCCAGACCGCGGTGGCGAACATCGGGAAGGCCAGGCCCTGCTTCAGCCGCTCCATCCAGGCGCCCGGCCGCGGCAGGTGGCGGCGCCAGCCGGGTGCGATGGTCAGCACCATGTAGGGCAGTGCCAGCCCCAGGCCGAGAGCGGCAAACACCGCCAGCGCCATCGGTGGCGACTGCGTCAGCGCATAGCCGAGTGCGGCGCCCATGAACGGGGCCGTGCAGGGACTGGCGGCGATCACCGCCAGCACGCCGCAGGCGAAGGCATCACCGGCCGGGCGCTGCGCCCGCCAGGCGGCGGCGCGCTGCGGCAGCAGCGAACCGAACTCGAACACGCCCATCAGGTTCAGGCCGATGGCGAAGAACAGCAGCGCCAGCACGAACACCATGCCCGGCTCCTGCAGCTGGAAGCCCCAGCCGACGGCCGCGCCGGCCGCCTGCAGGACGATCAGCAGCAGCGCCAGCGCCAGGAAGGTGGCCAGCACGCCGGCGCCATAGGCCAGCGCGTGCGTGCGCAGCGCGCGCGGCTCCCCGCTCTGCTGCGCCAGCGTCAGCAGCTTGATCGACAGCACCGGAAACACGCAGGGCATCAGGTTCAGCAGCATGCCGCCGCCGAAGGCCAGCAGCAGCACCATCCACAGCCCGGTGCTGGCCAACGCCGATGGTGCGGCAGGCAGCGCGGTGGCGGGTTGGCCATCGAGCCGGCGGGCGCCGTCGGGCAGGCTGATCGCGGCCACCTCGCGCAGCGGCGCGCTGAACTCCGCCACGGGAACGTGGCCTCCCCAGGGGGCGGTGCCGCCTGGGGCGACGACGATGCCCTGCAGTTCGGCCGGTGCCTTGGCATCGGGCAGCAGCCGCATCTTCAGCGCATAACCGCGCGGCGTGGCATGCAGCTCGTGCACGGCGGTTTCGATCAGCTGCTCGGCGAAAGGGAAGACCTCGATCGGCGGCAGCGCGGCAGCGGTCGCGCCCGGTCCGACGGGCTCCAGCGTCAGCAGCAGCTCGCGGCCGGCGCGCTGCAGCGCCGCGGTCCAGCCGGCCAGGGGTTGAGGACGCTGGGCCGCCGCCTGCTCGAACTGCGCGGTCCACGGGGTGCTGCCCGGTGTCGTGCCGGGTGAGGCCACCGGCAGCAGCAGTTCCAGCGTCGCACTTTCCGGAATGCAGACATCGTGGCAGACCAGCCAGTCGGCCTTGGCCACCAGGCGCAGCTCGGCGCCCGGCCGGGCATCGGCCGGCGCGGTGAAGCGCATCGGCAGCAGCAGCTCGCCTTCGTAGCCGTAGTTGACCAGCGGGCCGATCGGCAGCCGCTTCGGCGCCGGCCATTCGATCTCGCCGACACTGGCGCCGGCCGGCAGTTGCCAGTCGATGCGCGTCGGCAGGCCGGAATCACCGGGGTTGCGCCAATAGGTGTGCCACTGCGGAATGTGCTGCAGCCGCAGGCCGATCTGCAGGCTGCCGCCCGGCGGCACGGCGCTGCGTTCGGCGACCAGCTCGGCGGTGACGTGCTCGGTCTTGACCGGACGGGCGTGCAGCGCCGGCGCCACCAGCGCCAGCCACGAGGCCAGGCACAGGGCGAAGATCAGCGGCCAGCGGGCGCGCAAGGGAAGAGGGCTCGGCGACGTCAAGGTCGCCGAGCATAGCCCGAAGCGTCTGGCAGACTCTGGACGATGCTCCCCATTACCCTGCTCCCCGGTTTGGCATGCGACGCCGATCTCTGGCGCGACCAGGTGTCCTCGTTGTCCGCGCGGCAGGTGGTGCGGGTCAGCGACGTGCACACCCGCTGCGCCACGCTGCCGCAGATGGCGGCCGCGCTGCTGGCCGAAGCGCCGGGGGATCTGTTGCTGTGCGGCGCCTCGATGGGCGGCATGCTGGCCCTGGAAGTGGCGCGCCAGGCGCCGCAGCGCGTCAAGGGGCTGGCGCTGCTGGGCAGCAGCGCGCGGGCGGACACGCCGGAGTTGATCCGGCTGCGCAGCGAAGCGATCGTGCTGTTCGAGCAGGGACGCATGCACGAGGTGCTCGACGCCAACGTCGCCTTCGCCTTCGACCCGGCGCATGCGGCGGCGCTGACGCCGCGCTACCTGGCGATGATGGACCGCGCCGGCGCGGCGCAACTGGTGGCGCAGAACCGCGCGGTCATGGCCCGGGCGGACCAGCGCCCGCTGCTGCCGCGGATCGCTTGCCCGACGCTGGTGCTGGCCGGCGAGTCCGACCTGCTGGCGCCGCCGGAGCACTCCCGGGAGATGGCGGCGCTGATCCCCGGCGCGCGCCTCGAACTTCTGCCGCAATGTGGGCACATGCTCACTTGGGAGCGGCCCGCGGCGGTGACTGCGCTACTGGCCGACTGGCTCGCGCGGCTGTAGCGCCTGTTGCGGGGCCGGCGCGGCCGCGTGCCAGGGAGCCGCACGCTGGATCACGCCGCCGCCGAGGCAGACCTCGCCGTCGTACAGCACCGCCGACTGCCCGGGCGTGACGGCCCATTGCGGCGCATCGAAATCGAGCTGCAGGCCGCCGGCGCGGGGCCAGTCCAGCCGGCAGGCGGCATCGGCCTGGCGGTAGCGCGACTTGGCGGCATAGCGGCCGGCGGCCGGCGGCGTGCCGGCGACCCAGCTGCAGTCGTCGGCCCAGAGCGCACGCGACTGCAGTGCCGGGTGGTCATGGCCCTGCACCACCTGCAGCACGTTGTGCTGCAGGTCCTTGCCGGACACGTACCACGGCGCATGCTCGCCGCCGCCGTGCCCGCGCGGCGTGCCGCGCTCCTTGACGCCGCCGATGCCCAAGCCCTGGCGCTGGCCCAGCGTGTAGAAGCTCAAGCCCACGTGGCGGCCGACGGTGCGGCCGCGCTCGTCGCGGATCGGCCCCGGTTCGTGACTCAGCCAGCGGTTCAGGAACTCGCGGAACGGCCGCTCGCCGATGAAGCAGATGCCGGTGGAATCCTTCTTCTGCGCGTTCGGCAGGCCGATCTCGGCAGCGATGCGCCGCACCTCGGTCTTCGGCAGTTCGCCGACCGGGAAGCGGGTGCGCGACAGCTGTGCCTGGTTGAGCCGGTGCAGGAAGTAGCTCTGGTCCTTCAGCGGGTCCAGCCCCTTCAGCAGCTCGAAGCGGCCCGCGCCGCCTGCGGCGCCTGACGGCTTCAGGTGGCGCACGCGCGCGTAGTGGCCGGTGGCGATGGCCTCGGCGCCCAGACGCAGCGCATGGTCGAGGAAGGCCTTGAACTTGATCTCGGCATTGCACAGCACGTCGGGGTTCGGCGTGCGCCCGGCCTGGTATTCGCGCAGGAACTCGGCGAACACCCGCTCGCGGTATTCGGCCGCGAAGTTGACGTGCTCGATCTCGATGCCGATGACGTCGGCCACCGCCGCGGCATCGACGAAGTCCACATTGGCGCTGCAGTAGGTGTCGTCGTCGTCGCCTTCCCAGTTCTTCATGAACAGGCCGACCACCTCGTGCCCTTGCTGCTTCAGCAGCCAGGCGCTGACCGCGGAGTCGACGCCGCCCGACAGGCCCACCACGATGCGCTGCTGCTTCACCGCCGCGATTATCCCGGGCCGCGCGCCGCGCTGCTCGACCGGGGTTGGACGCTTGATCGGCGACAAGCCGTCAGGCACCACGCGCCGGGGCTTTGCGTTAGCCTTCCGGCCCAGGGGAGGATGCATTCGATGGCACGCAAGACCCAATCCACAGCGCCGCCGCCCGCCGTCGTGGCCGGCCAGGACGAAGACCCGCTGGACACCAGCGACGGCAGCGAACGCATCTTCTCGCGGCCCGACGGCTACTACTGGCTGGCGCCGGATGGCAAGCAGGAGGTCGGCCCCTTCGACACGATGGCCGAGGCCATGGCCGACATGGACTCGGGCGACGCAGCGATGTGGACGCCGGGCGAGACCCTGGCCGAAGCCGAGAGCGAACTCGGCGTCGCCGACTGGATCGACGCCGAGACCGGCGAACTGGCCCAGGGCCAGTCGCCGACGCACCTGGAGCGCGAATAGGCGCGCGGATCATGCGCCGTTTCGATGTCTGCAACGGCGATGCCGATGGGCTGTGCGCGGTGCTGCAGTGGCGCCAGGTGCATCCCGCCTCGGCCACGTTGGTCACCGGCCTGAAACGCGAACTCGATCTGCTGAAGACCGTGCCGGCGGTGGCCGGTGACGAGGTCCTGGTCTGCGACCTGTCGATGCAGCGCAACCTGCCGGCGCTGGAGCGGCTGCTGCAGCAGGGCGTGCAGGTGCGCTACGTCGACCATCACAAGGTCGACCGCGTGCCTTCGCACCCGGGCCTGCAGGCCTGCATCGACACCGCGCCCACCGTCTGCACCAGCCTGCTGGTGGACCGCCTGCTGCAGGGCCGTTGCCGCGCCTGGGCGCTGGTCGGCGCCTATGGTGACAACCTGGTCGCGGTGGCCGATGCGCTGGCCGCCGAGGTCGGGCTGGACGCGGCAGCCCGGCGCAGCCTGTGTGCGCTCGGCGAGGCCATCAACTACAACGCCTACGGCGACGAACCGGCCGACCAGTACATCGCTCCGCCGCAGCTGTACGCGCGGCTCGCGCTGTATGCCGACCCGCTGGAGGCCTGGCGCGACGACCCGATCTGCGAGGAGCTGGATGCGCTGCGCCAGTCCGACCTGCAGCGTGCGCTGCAGGAGCCGCTGCTCGACGCCGGCGCGAACGCACGCTGGGTCGCGCTGCCCGATGCGCCGTGGAGCCGGCGCGTGATCGGCATCCTGGCCAATGCGCTGGCCTCCGCCGAGCCGCGGCGCGCGGTGGCCGTGCTCAAGGCGCGGCGCGGCGGCGGCCAGGTCGTCAGCCTGCGCGCGCCGCAGTCCGCGCCGGGCGGCGCCGATGCGTTCTGCCGGCGTTTCGGCGGCGGCGGACGGGCCGGTGCCGCCGGCATCGACCACCTGCCCGATCACGAGCGCGAGCGCTTCATCGCCGAGTTGGCCTCGGCGTCGTGGGGTGGCTGAAGGCCGCAGCGACGCAGCCGCACAGCGCACGCTGGTGCATTCGCTGCGCGCGCAGCTGGGCGCCGAACTGATCGAGACCCACATCTCCTTCGTGCTGCTGGCCGCCGGCTCGGCCTACAAGATCAAGAAGGCGGTGAACCTGGGCTTCGCCGACTTCGGCACGCTGGCCTCGCGCCGCTTCTTCTGCAACGAGGAACTGCGGCTGAACCGGCGCACGGCCCCGCAGCTGTACCAGCGGGTGCTGCCGATCGGCGGCAGCCCGACGCTGCCGGTGCTGGACGGCGGCGGCGACGCCATCGAATGGGCGCTGCAGATGCGCGCCTTCGACCCGGCTGGCTTGTGGGACCGGCTGGCGGCGCGCGGTGCCTTGCAGGCCGGCCATGTCGATGCCGCGGTGGAGGCGCTGCTCGCCCTGCACGGCCAGGCTGCCGTGGCGCCGATCGACAGCGACTACGGCCGGCCGGAACAGCTGCGCGCACCGCTGAGCGACAACCTGAGCGAGCTCGGCCGGATGTGCCGCAGCGACGAAGAACAGGCCGCGCTGGCCGCCTTGCGGGACTGGGAGGCCGGCCGTTTCGAAGCGCTGCGCCCGGTGTTCGCCGCGCGCCGCGCCGCTGGCCACGTGCGCGAGGTGCATGGCGACCTGCACCTGGGCAACATCACGCAATACGAAGGCCGCACGCTGCTGTTCGACTGCCTGGAGTTCGATGCCGCGCTGCGCTGGACCGACGTGATGAGCGACGTGGCCTTCCTGGCGATGGACCTGCAGGCCCATCGGCTGGCGCCGTTGGCGCATCGTTTCGTCAATGACTATGTCGAGCGCAGCGGGGACGTGCAAGGCCTGCAGGTGCTGCGCTACTACCACGTGCACCGCGCGCTGGTGCGCGCCAAGGTGGCGAGGCTGCGTGCCGCGCAGCTCGACGCCGGCAGCGCCGCGGCGGTGCAGGCGACGAGCGAGGGGCTGCGCTACCTGCGGCTCGCGCTGCGCGGCAGCCGGCCGGCCGTGCCGGCGCTGATGCTGACGCACGGTTTCTCGGGCAGCGGCAAGACCGCGCTGACGCAGAGCCTGCTCGAGGCCGGCGGCGCGATCCGCTTCCGTGCCGATGTCGAGCGCAAGCGCCTGTTCGGCCTCGATCCGCTGGCGCGCAGTGACGCGGCCGGCCAGGCGCGGCTGTATTCGCCGCAGGCCGGCGAACTGACGCAGGCGCAACTGCGGGCCCATGCGGCGCTGGCCCTGGAGGCCGGCTACAGCGTGATTCTCGATGCCACCTTCCTGCAGCGAGCTCAGCGCGACGCAGCCCGCGCACTGGCGGCGCGGCTGGGCGTCCGATTCGCGATCATCGATTTCCAGGCCCCGGTCGACACGCTGCGCCGGCGTCTCGCCGAGCGCGCGCGGCGCGGCGACGATGCGTCCGATGCCGATCTGGCCGTGCTGGAGTCGCAGCTGGCGCATGCCCAGGACCTGGGCGACGACGAGCGCCGCGACGCGTTCGCGTTCGACGCCGATCGGCCCATCGATGCGGAAGCGATGCCGGCGCGCTGGGCGCCGTTGCTGTCGGCGCTAGGCGCCGATGCCGGCAGCGTCGTGTCGCCGGTCGGTTAGCGCTCGGCACGAGGGGGGTGCCGCCGTGCCCGGTGGCACATCGCCTTCGCGCTGCAGCGTCTGCGCAAGCCATTGCAGCATGGCATGCGCAAAGGCCTGGTGCACGCCGGCGGCAGGCGTGGGCAGCGTGCGCAGCGGCAGCATGTCCAGGCACGACGGAGCGCTCATCTGTCGCAGGGCCGCCCGGTGCTTGCCCAACGTGTGCGCATCACAGGCGCCCACCACCAGCAACGTGGGCTGCGCCAGGCGGGCCATCAGCTGCGCCGCCCGGTAGGGTTGCCCTTCGAAGAGCACCAGCGTGCGCAGCGACGGCAGCCGGTAGCGTGCCGCGGCCGCGATGCAACTGCGCACCGCGCCGTCGATGCCGACGAGCGCAATCGGCAGTCCGGCCAGCGTCGGATGCGTCGAAAGCCACTGGAAGATGGTGCGCAGCCGGTGTTTGGCTGCCACCAGTCCCGGCGGGGCGATGCCCAGTTCGCGCTCGTGGGCGGTGTGCAGTGTCACGTCCAGCGTGGCCAGACCGTTCGCATGCAGCACGTCGGTGACGAAACGATGCCCGCTCTGCTTCGGGCACTCGGCATTGACGACCACCAGCAGAACCAGGCCATGCGCCTGCGGCAGCTCGGCCATCGACCCGCCGATGCCGGCGGGAGCTTGCAGTGGTTGCATGGTGGTTCTGTGGCACGGGCAGGAGCCGTGCGAACCCCATTCTGTTCCCTTTTTGGGGATTGATCCATCATTTCAGGGCACGGACATCGGGCGATGGCTCGCCCGCTGCGTCCAGCGACGCCGACGTGGATCAGGCAGGGCGCTTTTCGCGCGCTCTCGGCGCCTCGATCGCGGCGGAGTCTTCGCCGCTGGTGTCGCGTGCCGGAGTGGCTTCCGGATTGGCGCTCAGCGCGTCGATCACCGCCACCGCGGCGGCATAGGCCGCCGTGTGGGCATGCTCGTCGCCGGCCGAACGATCGAGGTGCTCGGCGAGCATCAATGCCAGCGGCGACAAGGTGCTCGGCCCCTGCGGCCGCAGCAGTTCCCACGGTTCCACGCCGAAGGCGCGGCCCAGTTTCTCGAGTTCGTCGACCCGCGTGGAAACCACCGCGCGCCGAATACGATCGAGTGTCCCGTTGGTGACACCGCTGCGCGCGGTGATCTTCGGCAGGGTGTCGAGGTCCGGGTGCGTTGCCATCAACGCACGCAGGTTGGCAGCAAGGATGTCGCGTGGGCGCATGGCCGAAGTGTGCCGCATCTTGAGATACCTCAACAGGGAAGATGCATCCCGCTAACGTCCGTCGGGTATGCGTTCGATGTCTGCGAGCCACACCGCCGCCTCGCCGTCGCTCGGCGCACGCCAGTCGCCGCGCGGCGACAGCGAGCCGCCCGAGCCGACTTTCGGGGCATTGGGCACGCACGAGCGCTTGAACTGGCTCGTCTTGAAGAAGCGCCAGACGAAGCTGTGCAGGTGGCGCTTGATCGTCGCCAGATCGTAGGCCTTGCGTTCCACGTGCGGGCCTTCGGGCCAGGCGCCGGCTGCGGCGTCGTGCCAGGCGGCATGCGCCAGGTAGGCGACCTTCGACGGTGCGAAGCCGAAGCGCAGCACGTGGTACAGAAAAAAGTCGTGCAGGTCGTAGGGGCCGATCTGCGCTTCGGTGCTCTGCCCCGGCTGGCCGGCGGCGTCGCCGGGCACGAGTTCGGGGCTGATCTCGGTGTCCAGGATGTCGAGCAGCACCTGCGCATCGGCCACCAGGGCTTCGCCGCTCTCGGCCACCCAGCGCACCAGGTGCTTGATCAGCGTCTTCGGCACGCTGGCGTTGACGTTGTAGTGCGACATGTGGTCGCCGACGCCGTAGGTGCTCCAGCCCAGCGCCAGCTCGCTCAGGTCGCCGGTGCCGACGACCAGCGCATCGTTGAAGTTGGCCAGCCGGAACAGGTGACTGGTGCGCTCGCCGGCCTGCACGTTCTCGAAGGTGATGTCGTACTGCGCCTGGCCTTCGGCATAGGGATGGCCGATGTCCTTCAGCATCTGCTCGCAGCTCGGGCGGATGTCGATCTGCCGCGCGTCGCAGCCCAGCGCGCGCATCAGCCGCCAGGCCTGGTCCAGCGTGCGCGTGCCGGTGGCGAAGCCGGGCATGGTCACGGCCAGGATGTTGGTGCGTGGCAGGCCGAGGGCATCCATCGCGCGGGCGCAGACCAGCAATGCATGCGTCGAATCCAGTCCGCCGGAGATGCCGATGACCAGCTTCTTGATGCCGCTGGCCGACAGGCGCTGCGTCAGCCCCTGCACCTGGATGCTGTAGACCTCGTGGCAGCGCTCGTCGCGGCGCGCGGCGTCGGCCGGTACGTACGGATAGCGCTCGACGCGCCGCTGCAGCGCCTGTCGAGGCATGGGCCCGAGCGTGAAGCCGATGCGGCGAAAACGCGCCAGCCGGTCGGCATGGCGCGCCGCGGATTGCCCGAAGCTGGTCTGGCGCAGCCGCTCGCGCGCCAGCCGCTCCAGGTCCACGTCGGCGCACAACAGTTGTGAATCGTGCGCGAAGCGCGGCGATTCGGCGAGCAGCTGGCCGTTCTCGCTGATCAGTGCCTGGCCGTCCCACGCCAGGTCGGTGGTCGACTCGCCCAGGCCCGCCGACGAATACGCATAGGCCGCCAGGCAGCGCGCCGACTGCGACGCAGCCAGTGCATGCCGATAGGCCGACTTGCCGACCGTGACGTTCGACGCCGACAGGTTCAGCAGCAGCGTCGCGCCGGCCAGCGCGGCGTAGGACGATGGCGGGATCGGCACCCACAGATCCTCGCAGATCTCGGCGTGCAGGCACAGGTTCGGCAGGTCCTGTGCCGCGAACAGCAACTCCGCCCCGAAGGGCACGCGCTGGCCGCACAGCGTGATCTCGCTGCTCTGCGCATGGTCGGCCGGGTTGAACTGGCGCGCCTCGTAGAACTCGCCGTAGTTCGGCAGGTAGGTCTTCGGCACCACGCCGAGCAGCCGGCCGCGCTGCAGCACCACGGCGCAGTTGAACAGCGAATGGTCGACGCGCAGCGGCAGGCCGAGCACCGCCACCGTCGGCAGCGCGTCGCTGGCGTCGAGCAGGCGCTGCAGCGCGGCCTCGCAGCCATCGAGCAGCGCGCGCTGGTGGAACAGGTCGTCGCAGGTGTAGGCCGACAGCCCGAGTTCCGGGAACAGCACGACGGCCGCGCCCTGCTGCGCTGCCTGCTGCAGCAGCGCGACGCTCTGTTCGGCATTGAAGGCCGGGTCGGCGACGCGGCAGCGTGGCACGGCCACCGCGATGCGGGCGAAGCCCTGGTGGTACAGGTCGAAGAAGTCGGCGGTGTCGTTCAAGGCGCGTGCTCCCGCCCCGATTGTGGACTGCGCGTCAGGCCGCGTGCGGCAGTACGTCCGCATGGGCCGCCAGCGCATCGTCCAGCGCGGCGACGAAGGTCTCGGCCTCGGCGTCGCCGAAGGGCAGCGACAGCGCCGTCATGCCGCGCCGTGCGATGAACACGCCGCGCTCCAGCAGCGCGAAGTACAGCAGGTCGCGCACGCGGCCGTCGCAGCCGGCCAGGTCGGCTGCGCTGCGCAGCGTCCGCCGCGTCGGGTGCAGCGTCATCAGCGAGCCCAGCCCCGTGGCCTGCAGGTCCAGGCCACGTGCGGCGAACAGCGCATTGCAGCGTTCGCGCAGCCGGTCGCCGCGGCGGTTCAGCGGCTCCACCGCAGCCGGTGTCCACAGTTCGCGCAGCCCGGCCAGCCCGGCCGCCATGCTGAGCACGTTGTTGTTGAAGGTGCCGGCGTGGCCCAGCGCGTCGGCGCGGCGCGGGTCGAAGCGCTGCATGATGTCGCGCCGGCCGCCGAAGGCGCCGAAGGACAGGCCGCCGCCGAAGTACTTGCCCAGCGTCGTCAGATCCGGCCGCACGCCCAAGAGCGACTGGCGGCCGCCGAGCGCGAGCCGCGAGGTCATCACCTCGTCGAAGATCAGCAGCGCGCCGCTGTCGTCGGCCAGGCGGCGCAGGCCGTGCAGGAACTCCGCCGCGCCCGGGATGCAGCCGCCCGAGCCGAGCATCGGCTCGACCAGGATCGCCGCCAGGTCGGCACCGTCGCGCGCCACCTGCGCCTGCACCGCCTCCAGGTCGTTGTACGGCGCCAGCAGCCACTGATGCGGCACGTTCACCGCGCCGGCAGTGCCGCCGAAGGCCAGCACGCCGCCGTGGTAGGCGCCTTCGAACACCAGCACCTTGTGCCGTCCGGTGTGTGCGATGGCCGTGGCCAGCGCCAGCAGGTTGGCCTCGGTGCCGCTGTTGGTGAAGCGCAGCAGTTCCATCGACGTGAAGCGGGTCGACAGCTCGCGCGCCAGTTCCACCTCGCGCAGCGTGTGCGACGACAGGCCGATGCCGCCGTCCAGCGCCGCGACGATGGCCGAGCGGATCGGTGCCGCCGAATGGCCATACAGCCCGGCCGTGAACTCGCCCAGCGCATCCAGCAGCCGGTGCCCGTCGGCATCCCACAGCCAGCAGGCCTCGCCGCGCACCATCACCAGCGGGAACGGCGACTGGAACAGCACGCTGCGCGTGTTGCCGCCGGGCAGCACCTCGGCCGCCTGGTCGAGCTGGCGCGCGCTGGCCGGGTGGCGGGTGCGATAGCGCTCGACGGCGCCGGCCAGTGCCGAGTCCAGTGCGGTCGATCGGTGGGTCGGGGGGGTCATTGCATGCTCCTGCCGCTGACGCAGGAGCATAGGCGATGCCTGCTGCGCGCCCGACCGTTCAGCCCCGCGGGTGTTGCCAGGCGCGCAACTGATGATGCAGCCGGCTCTCGGCACGGCTGCGCCGTTCCAGCAGCGTTTCCGGTGCGCCGATGTCGCGCAGTCCGCGCAGGCTCATCGCCGACATTTCGCGCTCGGCCTGTCGCAAGGCCCTGGCGTGCATCCGCCGCGCGCGTGCTCGCTGCCAGGCGGCGTGCAGCGCGGCGCTGCCGCGCTGGAGCTGGATCCCGGCGCGGGACCAGGCGCTCGACCAGCCGGCGAACCAGGACGCGGGCCCGGCGGCTGCGGGAAGGCTCGGTGGATGCATCTTCGGCTCCCATTCAGGATCGGATGCTGGTCAGAATAATCGTCAGTTTCTTGCCATGGAAACGACTTCTTCTGCAGAATCTGGTCAGAAAAACTGACCAGTGAGCCGCTCATGGCCCGTCTGCCGCTGCAAACGCTCCCGGCCTTCCGCGCCATTGCGGCGCGCTCCAACCTGCGCGCCGCCGCCGAGGAACTGCACCTGACGCACAGCGCCGTCAGCCAGCAGCTCAAGCTGCTGGAGCAGCAGAGCGGCTTTCCGCTCTTTGACCGGCGTGGCCGCCGCGTGGTGCTGAATGCCGCCGGCGCTGCGCTGTGGCGCGCGGTGGAGCCGGCGCTGGCGCAGCTCGACGAAGGCCTACGCGCCGCGGCCGCGGCCTCCGCCGCCAGCACGCAGCGCATCCGCCTGACGCTGCTGTCGTCCTTCGCCCAGCGCTGGCTGCTGCCGCGCATCGGCCGCTGGCGCGAACGTCACCCGGACATCGCCCTCGAGCTGCACACCTCGCAGGCGGTCGTCGACCTGCCGCGCGAGGGCTTCCATGCCGCGCTGCGCCAGGGCAATGGCCAGTGGCGCGGGCTGCAGGCGCTGTGCCTGACCGACTCGCCCTTCATCGCGCTGGGCTCGCCGCAGGCGGCACAGCGCCTGCAGGGTCGCGACGTGGCGGCGCTGGCCGACGAGCCGCTGCTGGGCAGTGCGTCGCGCTGGCAGCAGTGGTT
This sequence comes from Rubrivivax sp., assembly GCA_044225625.1. Classification (GTDB taxonomy): domain Bacteria; phylum Pseudomonadota; class Gammaproteobacteria; order Burkholderiales; family Burkholderiaceae_C; genus Rubrivivax. Next base: position 11,272 of record JBGAII010000049.1, on the reverse strand, counting down.
TGCGCTGCAGGGCGTGCGCACGCGCATCAACCCGGTGGCCACCTTCAGCGATGCGGGCCTGATGCTGCAGGCCGCCGAGCAGAACCTCGGCCTGGCGCTGTCGCGCGAAATCCTGGCGGCCGACGCGCTGCGCGATGGCCGCCTGGTGCGCCTGTCGCCGGCCGTCATCGACGCCGGCCTGGGCGATGCCTACTGGCTGGTGTTCGCGCCGGCGCTCGCCGACTGGCCGCCGCTGCAGGCGCTGCGGCAGTGGCTGGTCGACGAGCTGGCGGCGTCGCAGCGCGAGCTGCAGGCGCTGCGCTGAGGCGCCTTCAGGCCGCGGCCTGAGGGCGCCGGCAGCGGGCCGAAGAAGGCGGTCACACAGGCCAGCCGGCCCTCAGCGTCGAGCTGTGCATGGCGGCACGCCGCCGCCGTGCGTCCATGACCTCGGAGGTCATCGACACCCCCGCCGGCGCTGCGGAGACTGTGCTCATTCCAATCGATCCCAAGGAGCTTCCGATGACTGCGAGCGACCTGCTTCCCCTGGCCGTGGCCGTGCTGATCGCCATCCCCGCGCTCGGTTCGTGCATCGGCGTCGGCATGGCGGCGATGAAGATGCTGGAGGGCTGTGCCCGTCAGCCCGAGCTGATGACCGACCTGCAGACCAAGTTCTTCCTGGCGGTGGGCGTCACCGACGGTGCCTTCATCATCGCCACCGGCATCGGCCTGTGGTTCGCCACGGCGAACCCATTCAAGTGAGCGCGGTGCGCTGCAGCTCGCGCGGAATGGCCTCGGCCAGGAAGTCGTAGACGCGCTTGACCACCTTGTTGCCGCGGATCTCGCGGTGCACCGCCAGCCAGCAGGGCAGCGCCGGAATCTGCAGCATCGGCAGCAGCGCGCGCACGCCGGGCCACGAGGCCAGGCAATAGGCGGTGACGAAGCCGATGCCCGCGCCGCGCGCCACCAGGCAGCCGTAGGCCACCTGGTCGTCGGTGCGCAGCGCGAAGTGTTCGCGCGCCAGCGGCAGGCCGGCGCGGGCGAAACCGCGCTGGATCGAATCGTCGCGATCGAAGCCGATCAGCCGGTGCTGCAGCAGGTCCTGCGGCTGGCGCGGCGTGCCGTGGCGCTGCAGGTAGCGGGTGTGCGCCGCGGCCACCACCGGCAGGTCGGCCAGCTTGCGCGCCACCAGCGAACCCTGCGTCGGCCGCAGCATGCGCACCGCAATGTCGGCCTCGCGGCGCAGCAGGTTGCTGAGCTGGTTCGAGCCGACCAGTTCGATCTGGATGCCCGGCTCGGCCTGCTGCAGCTCGGCCAGCACCGGCGGCAGCAGCCAGGCCGCCGCCACCATGCTGGTGCTGATGCGCACGCTGCCGGTGGTGGCCTCGCGGCGGCGCGCCAGCTGCAGCGCCAGGCGGTCGGCGCCGGACTCCATCTGCCGTGCCGCATCGGCGATGGCCAGTGCGGCCGCCGTCGGCGTGACGCCGCGGCCGGTGCGTTCGAACAGCGGCAGGCCGAGTTGCGCTTCCAGTTCGGCCACGTGGCGGCTCAGCGTCGGCTGCTGGGCGCCCAGGCGGCGTGCCGCGCCCATCAGGCTGCCGGCGTCCAGCACCGCCAGAAAGCTGCGCACCAGCGTCCAGTCGAAGCCTTGCGGCGAGGGCATCGTGGCCATACGGAAATGTATAGCTCGCTTGCATGCTTCGGCAATTGCCGGATGGGTTGCGCGCGTCCAGACTGCGGGGCATCGAATCGCATTTCAGGAGCCCGCAATGAACCCTTCGACCCGACAAGTGCTGGTGCTCGGCGCCAACGGCCGCCTCGGCCGGGCCGCCGCCGACGCCTTTGCCGCCGCCGGCTGGCGCGTGCTGGCCCAGGCCCGGCGTGCGCCGGCCTCGCCGCTGCCGGCTGGCGCGCGGCCGCTGCTGCTGCCGCTGAACGATCTGGACGCGCTGGCCTCGGCCGTGGCCGGCACGCAGGTGGTGGTGCACGGGCTGAACCCGATCTATACGCGCTGGTCGCGCGAGGCGCTGCCGATGGCCCGGCAGGGCATGGACCTGGCGCAGCGCCTGGGCGCCACCTTCATGCTCCCGGGCAACGTCTACAACTTCGGCTCGACGATGCCGGCACTGCTGCGTCCCGACACGCCGCAGCGGCCCGACACCGAAAAAGGCCGCATCCGCGTGCAGATCGAAGCCGAGATGCAGCAGCGCGCCGCGCAGGGCCTGCGCAGCGTGGTGCTGCGCGCCGGCGACTTCTACGGCGGCGGCTCCGGCTCGTGGATGGATCAGGTGGTGCTGGCGTCGATCGCGCAGCGCAAGCTGGTCTACCCCGGCCCGCGAGACGTGCCCCATGCCTGGGCCTACCTGCCCGACCTGGCACGGGCCTTCGTGGCGGTGGCCTCGCGTGACGACCTGCCGATGTTCAGCGCGCTGCACTTCGCCGGCCACACGCTGACCGGCGGGCAGCTGCTGGCCGCGGCGGAGCGCGCTGCCGCTGCGCTGGGCCAGGTGCCGGCCGCGGGCTGGCGCCATGGCAGCCTGCCCTGGCCGCTGCTGCGCCTGGGCGGATGGGTGGTGCCGATGTGGCGCGCGCTGGCCGAGATGGAGTACCTGTGGCGCGTACCGCATGCGCTGGACGGCACGGCCTTGCAGGCACGGGTCGGCCCGTTGCCGACCACGCCGCTGGACGTGGCGCTGCGCGCCACGCTGCAGCAGTCGGGCCACGGCGCGGCCGGCAGCGCCACCGCGTCGCTGGCTGCACGCTGAGCCGCGACGGCGCTCAGCCGGCAGCGCCGGCGCTCAGCTCCCAGACCCAGGCCGGCGGCGCGTTGCCCCACACGGCACCCAGCCGGCGCCAGCGCAGGCCCGCCGCGTGCAGTGCAAAGGGCTCGCGCGGCAGGTAGCTGTACTGCACCAGCCGGCAGCCCGGGCGGGCATGCAGCAGCGCCTCGATCGCCAGGCTGCTGCGCAGCCGCAGTTCCGGGGGCAGCGAGCGAAAGGGCAGCGACGACACCAGCACCAGCCCCGGCGGGCCGTCGGCGGCCTGCGCCAGCACCTGGTGCGCGGGCGCTTCGCGCACCTCGACCTCGGCGAAGCGCTGCCGCAGGTGCCGGGCCAGCGCCGGTTCCATTTCCACCGCCAGCAGCGGCACCTGCGGATGGCGGCGGCGCAGTGCCGCGGTGATCGCGCCGGTGCCGGCGCCGAGTTCGAGCAGCGCGCTGCAGCCGTCGGCCGCGCGGGCCATCGCTTCGGCCAGGCGCTGCGACGACGGCAGGACCGCACCCACGGTGCCACGCCGGACGAGGGCCAGGGCCAGGAAGGCCGCAGCAGCGTCTTCGCTCATCGTGGCGCGCAGCGTAGCAGCATGCGGCAGGAACCCGCAGCAAGACCCTGCGACGGCGGCTCCGGCCGGTCCGCCCCGCACAGGCGCTATCGTTCGTGTTCCGTCCGCCCCGTTGCCGCACCTTGCCGAACCTGCTCGAAGTCGAAGACCTGCGCGTCACGCTGCACACCGCGCGGGGCCCGGCCGATGCCCTGCGCGACGTGTCCTTTTCGATGCAGCGTGGCGACACGGTGGGCCTGATCGGCGAGTCGGGCTGCGGCAAGAGCATCACCGCGCTGGCGCTGATGGGCCTGCTGCCCGAAGGGGCGCGTGTCTCGGGCTCGATCCGCTTCGACGGCCGGGAGCTGACCACGCTGGACGAGGCGGCGCTGTGCGCGCTGCGCGGCGCGCGCATCGGCATGGTGTTCCAGGAGCCGATGACCGCGCTCAACCCGCTGCACACCATCGGCCGGCAGATCGCCGAGCCGCTGCGGCTGCACAAAGGCCTGTCCGACGGCGCGGCGCGTGCCGAGGCGCTGCGCCTGCTGGAGCGGGTGCAGCTGCCCGACGCGAAGAAGCGGCTCGACGCCTTCCCGCACCAGATGTCGGGCGGCCAGCGGCAGCGCGTGGTCATCGCCATCGCACTGGCCTGCGGGCCCGACCTGCTGGTCGCCGACGAGCCCACGACCGCGCTGGACGTGACCATCCAGCGCGAGGTGCTGGACCTGATCGCCGAGCTGGTGGCCGAAGACGGCATGGGCCTGCTGCTGATCAGCCACGACCTTGGCGTGATGGCCGAAACCGTGCAGCGCATGCTGGTGATGTACGGCGGCACCGTGGTCGAGAGCGGGCCCACCGCCGATGTCTTCCGCACGCTGGCGCATCCCTACACGCGCGGGCTGTTTGCCGCCCGGCCGCGGCTCGGCCTGGCGCGCGGCACCAGGCTGGCCACCATTCCGGGACGCGTGCCGGAACTGGCCGACCTGCCTGCCGGCTGCCCCTTCGCCGAGCGCTGCAGCCTGGTCGTCGACGACTGCCGGCGCGCGCTGCCGCCGCGGCTGCCGGTGGCGCCGGGGCATGCGGCGCGCTGCCTGCGGCTGGATGAGACGTTGGCATGAACCGTCCGCTCGGCCGCTCGAAGGACGGTTCGCTCCCCCCTGGGGGGACGGCCCGCAGGGCGTTGGGGGCTGCATGAGCGATACCTTGCTGGTCGTCGACGACCTGGTCAAGCACTACCGTCTGCCGCGCGAGACGCTGCTGCAGCCCGCGCCGCTGGTGCATGCGCTGCAGGGCGTGAGCTTCTCGCTGCAGCAAGGCCGCAGCCTGGGCGTGGTCGGCGAATCGGGTTCGGGCAAGTCCACGCTGGCGCGGCTGGTGATGGCGCTGGAGACACCGACCTCGGGCCGCGTCACGCTGGACGGCGAGGACCTGCATGCGCTGGCGCCGGCCGCGCTGCGGCGCGCCCGCGAGAAGCTGCAGATGGTGTTCCAGGATCCGTACGGCTCGCTGGACCCGCGCCGCACCGTGCTGCACACCGTGACCGAGCCGCTGCGCGTGCTGCACGGCGCGTCGGCGGCCGAGCAGCGCGAGCGTGCCGGCGAGGTGCTGGACGCGGTGGGCCTGCGCCCCGCCGACTGCGCCAAGTATCCGCACGAATTCAGCGGCGGCCAGCGCCAGCGCATCGCCATCGCGCGTGCGCTGATCACCCGCCCGCGGCTGATCGTCGCCGACGAGCCGGTCAGCGCGCTCGACGTGTCGGTGCAGGCCCAGGTGCTGAACCTGATGCAGGACCTGCAGGACCAGTTCGGCCTGGCCTTCCTGTTCATCAGCCACGACCTGGGCGTGGTCAACCTGGTGTGCGACGAGGTGATCGTGCTGTACCAGGGCCGCATCGTCGAGCGCGGCCCGCCGGACACGCTGTTCCGCGAAGCCGCCCATCCCTACACCCGCAAGCTGCTGGCCGCCGTGCCGGGCGTGCGGCGTGATGTCGCACAATGAACCGACCGTCCACGAGGAGTCCCACGATGAAGCTGCAACGCCGCACCCTGAACCTGATGATCGCCGCCGCCCTCGCACTCGGCGGCGCCACGCTCGACGCCCAGGCCCAGGGGCGCAAGGACAGCGTGGTGCTGGGCATGGTGCTCGAACCCGCGCCGGGCCTGGACCCGACCACCGCACCGGCCGCGGCCATTGGCGAGGTGGTGCACTACAACATCCTCGAAGGCCTGACCAAGATCAACGTCGATGGCACGGTGACGCCGCTGCTGGCCGACAGCTGGGAGGTCTCGCCGGACGGCAAGAGCTACACCTTCAAGCTGAAGAAGGGCGTCAAGTTCCAGGACGGCGAGCCCTTCGACTCCGCCGCGGTGAAGTTCAGCTTCGAGCGCGCCAAGGCCGAAGGCTCGACCAACAAGGCCAAGAAGGCGGTGTTCGACAACATCTCCAGCATCGCCACGCCCGACGCGAGCACCGTGATCCTGGTGCTGAACAACCCGGACGGCACGATGCCCTTCCGCCTGGGCGAGAACACCGCGGTGATCCTGAGCCCGAAGAGCGCCGCGAGCACCGCCACCAAGCCCGTCGGCACCGGCCCCTACACCTTCGAGAACTGGCAGAAGGGCAGCGCCATCACGCTGGCCAAGTGGCCCGGCTACCGCAATCCGGGCGCGATCAAGATCAGCAAGGTCACGTTCCGCTTCATCAACGATCCGGCGGCGCAGACCGCGGCGCTGCTGGCCGGCGACGTCGACGGCTTCCCGCGCTTCAACCGCGACCCGAAGCAGTTCCAGGCCGACAAGCGCTTCACCGTCGAGCTGGGCGACACCGCGGGCAAGGGCATCATGGCCATCAACAACAAGAAGCCGCCGCTGAACGACGTGCGCGTGCGCCGCGCGCTGATGCACGCCATCGACCGCAAGGCCTTCATCGACGGCGCGATCGACGGGCTGGGCAAGCCGATCGGCAGCCACTTCGCGCCCACCGACGCCGGCTACGTGGACCTGACCAAGGTCTACCCCTACGACCCGGAAAAGGCCAAGGCGCTGCTCAAGGAAGCCGGCGTGGCCACGCCGCTGAACCTGACGCTGACGCTGCCGCCGCCGCAGTACGCGCGCAAGGGCGGCGAGATCGTCGCCGCGCAACTGGCCAAGGTGGGTGTGATCGCCAAGATCGAGAACGTCGAATGGGCGCAGTGGCTGAGCGGCCCGTTCAAGGGCAACTTCGACCTGACGATCATCAACCACGTCGAGCCGCTGGACTACGCGCAGTACGGCAACACGGCCTACTACTGGGGCTATGACAGCAAGGACTTCCGCGACCTGCTGGCCAAGCACGCGGCCGCCGGCAGCGTGCGCGAGCGCAGCGAAGCCTGGGCCGCGATGCAGAAGAAGCTGGCCGAGGACGCGGTCAACGCCTACATCTTCAACCCGGCGCAGGTGGCCGTGGCCAAGAAGGGCCTGAAGGGCCTGTGGGCCAGCTCGCCGATCTTTGCCAACGACGTGGCCGCGATCGCCTGGCAATGAGCGGGCCGCACCGCCGCCACGCCGCGGGGCGCCTGGTGCTGCCCCAGCAGCGCCGGGCCTGAAGCGGCTGCCACGGCTGGTCGACTACAGTTCCCGCATGTCCAGTCCCGACCCTCGCGGCAACCCCAGCAGCACCCGCCAGGCCGAGGCGCTGGCGGCTGCCGAGACCGCGCTGTGGCGCATGATGTCGTTCTACGACACGCCGCTGGCCGATCTGGACGCGGCCAGTGCGCACGACCCGGGCTGGGCGCTGCCGCACGTCATGCGTGCCGGTTTCCTGCTCAGCCTGACCGAGCCCGCGCTGGTGGCCGAGGCCGGGCAGCACCTGCAGCGCGCCCGCGATCTGTCCGACGGCGCGCCGGCGCGCGAGCGTGCGCACCTCGAAGCCGTGCAGGCGGTCTTCGAAGGCCGCTGGCAGGCGGCCTGCCGCATCTGGGACGAGCTGCTGGTGGAGTACCCGCGCGACGCGCTGGCGCTGCAGTGGGCGCAGCTTTGGGACTTCTACCGCGGCGATGCCGCCAACCTGCGGCTGCGGCCGGCGCGTGCGCTGCCCGAATGGGACGAGGCCGACCCGCTGTACCCGTACCTGCTGAGCCTGTATGCCTTCGGTCTGGAGGAAAGCAATCTCTACCCGCAGGCCGAGGAGGCGGGCCGCCGCGCGCTCAGCCTGAACCCGAAGGTGCCGTGGGCGGTGCACGCGGTGGCGCACGTGCTGGAAATGCAGGGCCGCTTCGAGGCCGGCGGCGCGTGGCTGCGCCAGTACCAGGACCACTGGAGCGAAGGCAACGGTTTTTCCGGCCACCTGTGGTGGCACAAGGGCCTGTTCCGGCTGGAGGCGCTGGACCTCGAAGGCGCGCTGCGCCTGGCCGACAAGCGCCTCGCGCCGGAACAGCTGCAGATCACGCTGCAGCGCGTCGACGCGGCCGCGCTGCTGTGGCGGCTGCGCCTGCTGGGTGTGGACGTCATGTCGCGCAGCGTGCGCCTGCTCGAAGGCTGGGACCTGTCGCCCGAAGGTGCGGGCTACTACGCCTTCAACGACCTGCATGCGGTGCTGGCGATGCTGGGTGCCGGCGAGTTCACGCGGGCCGAGGCCTGGGTGGCGCGCTGCGCCGAACGCGCGCTGGCGGCCGACGACGCGCGCCGCAGCAACCACGGCATGGCGCGCGAGACCGGCCTGCCGCTGATGCGCGCGCTGCTCGCCTACGAGCGCGGCGAGTTCGACGCCGCGGCCGACGCGCTGTACGCGGCGCGCGGCGGTGCGCAGCGTTTCGGCGGCAGCCACGCGCAGCGCGACCTGATCGACCAGACGCTGCTGTCGGCCTGCGCGTGCGGCACGCGCCGCGGCATCGGCCGCGCGTTGATCAACGAGCGGCTGATGAGCAAGCCGGCGACGCCGCTGAGCCAGCACTGGCAGGCGCAGGTGCAGGTGGCGGCGGACGCGGCGGGCTGAGCCTCGATGCCAAGCCGGGCGGTGCCCGGCCCGCGGCCAGTCACCGACCGCTGCCGTCAGACCCAGGGCGCGGCCAGCTGCTCGGCGGCCAGCGTGCGCTGCAGCGCCGGGCGCTCGAGCATGCGCTGCAGGTAGGGCCCGATGTGCGGATAGGCGCGCGCCGGCCGCGACGCGAAGCCGCGTGTCCAGCGGCACAGCATCCATGCGTAGGGGTCGGCGGCGGAGTAGTCCGCGCCCAGCAGCCACGGCTGGCCGTGCGCCGCCAGCTGGGCGTCCAGCAACTGCAGCATCGCGCCAACACGCTGCTCGGCCCGTGCCTGCACCTGCGCGGCCGCGGCGGCGTCGCCGTCGTTGACCAGCCGCTCCGGGTAGAAGTAGTGCATCAGCATCGCCTGCAGCGTGTTGGTCGACCAGGCCAGCCACTGGTAGGCCAGCGCACGCTCGGCGCTGCCGACGGGCGGCATCAGGCGCGCCGCCGGGTGCGTGTCGGCCAGATGCAGGCAGATGGCCGCGCTTTCGTACAGCACCAGCGCGCCGTCCTGCAGCACCGGAATCTGCCCGTTCGGGTTGAGCTTCAGGTAGCCGGGCGCCTTGTGCGCGTCCCGCGTGCGATCGACGAGCTCCAGCGTGAAGGGCACGCCGATCTCGTTCAGCAGGATGTGCGGCGCCAGGCTGGCGTTGCCGGGGTAGTAGTGCAGCGTGATCATCGGTCGGGTGGTTCAGGTGTTGGTCGGCGGGGCCCGCTTCGGCAGCACCCGCAGCGTGGCTTCGATGATGGATCGCTCGTCGGGGTCGGCCAGCGCCGCCGTGCCTTCGGTGGCCTGCCGCAGATGTTCGGCGTAGGCCGCAGCGTCACCGCGCGCGGCCGCCACGTTGGCTGCGACCGCATGCGCCAGCGCCTGCTCCCAGGGCTGCGCCGGCGCGGCGAAGAGCGCCGTGCCGGTCTTCGCCAGATAGTGCGCCGCCGGGTTCGGCAATCGCAGCAGCGCGTACACGTGCGCGAGCAGCAGCGCGGCATGGGCACGCTGGAGCTCGTTGCCGACGATCTTCCACAGGTGCATCGCCGCATGCGCGGCCTGCAGCATGTCCTCGTCCTCGTCGGCGCTGCGCTGCGGGGCCTCGGCCAAGGTCCAGGCCTGGTTGTTGGCCTGCGCGGCGATGCGCCGCTGCCAGCGCGCGGTGTCTTCGGGCGTGGGCCTGTCGTCCATGCGTGCATCCCCTCGGGTCGCGACCTGTGCGGGAGTATCGCTCTGCTAGAGTGCCCCGGCCCTCCTGCCGCCGTGCCGCCATGCCGACCCATTCGTCCGCCGCCTTCGTCTGCACCGCCGCGCAACAGCACGAGCACACGGTGCTGGTGCTGCAGGGCGGCGGCGCGCTCGGCGCCTACCAGGCCGGCGCGTTCGAGGCCTTTGCCGCGGCCGGCGTCGCGCCCGACTGGGTGGCCGGCGTGTCCATCGGCGCCATCAACGCCGCGCTGATCGCCGGCAACCCGCCGCAGCAGCGCGTGGCCCGCCTGCGCGAGTTCTGGCAGCGCGTCTCGGCCACGCTGGCGCCGGCGCCCTTCGACGTGCCGGCGCCGTGGCGGCCGTGGGCCAACCGCGTGTCGGCCGCGTCGGCCGCCACCTTCGGCATTCCCGGCTTCTTCAAGCCGCGCCACCCGGCCGGTGCCTTCGCTGCGCTCAGCATGTACGACACCGCGCCGCTGAAGGACACGCTGCAGGAGCTGGCCGACTTCGACCGCATCAACCGCGGCGACGTGCGCCTGTCGGTGGGCGCGGTCGACGTGCGCAGCGGCAACTCCGAATACTTCGACAACACGCGCATCCGGCTGACGCCCGAGCACATCATGGCCAGCGGCGCGCTGCCGCCGGGCTTCCCGCCGGTGCAGATCGGCGACGAGTGGTACTGGGACGGCGGCATCGTCTCCAACTCGCCGCTGTGGTACGTGATGGACGAGGCGCCGGACATCGACGCGCTGATCCTGCAGGTGGACCTGTTCAGCGCCAGCGGCAAGCTGCCGCAGAACCTGGACCAGGTGCAGGAGCGCGCGATGGACATCCGCTACTCCAGCAAGACGCGCTTCAACAGCAGCGAGCTGCAGCGCCGCGAAGCGCTGAAGGCCTCGTTCCGGCGGCTGCTGGACAAGCTGCCGGCGAAGCTGCGCGACGATGCCGACGTGATGCACCTGACGGCCGCCGCGCGCCAGAACCACGTGTCGCTGGTGCACCTGATCAACCGCCACGACACCGGCTCGGCCGGCGTCAAGGACTACGAGTTCTCGCGGTCCACCGTCAACGCGCTGTGGGCCGCCGGGAAGGCCGACGTGGAGCGCAGCGCCGCCGAGGCCGACTGGGACGACGCGCAGCAGCCGCACGAGGGCCTGCGCGTCTACGACCTGACGCGCTGAGCCCCTCGCGGCCCTCGCTGATCCCGCGCTAGTGCCCGCCGCCGAAGCGGCGCCCGATCCACGCATCCAGCGACAGCCGTCCCGGCCCCCACAGCAGCAGGCCGAGCAGCAGGCTGCCCCAGAACTGGTGCTGCTGCAGCGCCGCCGGGGCGATCTCCGCCAGGCTCAGCACCGCGACCACGTTCACCACCGACAAGCCGGCCGCGGCAAAGCGTCCGGCCAGGCCCAGCGCCAGCAGCACCGGCAGCAGCAGCTCGCCGCCGGTGCCCATCCACGCGGCCAGCGCGGGCGGCAACAGCGGCACCTGGTATTCGTTCTCGAACAGCGCGAGCGTGGTCTCCCAGTCGCGGATCTTGGTCAGGCCGGACAGGAAGAAGACCTGCGCCACGTACAGCCGCGCGGCCAGCAGCGCCAGCGGCTGCAGCGTGTCCAGCCAGCCGGTGGCGCGGCGCAGCGCCGGCGCCAGCGTGGTGGTGATCGATGTCATGGCATCTCCTCTGCGGCGGCGATCGCGCCGCCCTGCAGCGCCGCGATCAGCCAGGTTTCGAAACCGAATTCGTCACCGGCGGCCTGCAGCGCATCGGCCAGCGGCTGCTG
>JBGAII010000048.1:0-27342 GCA_044225625.1 Rubrivivax sp. | reverse complement strand
GTTGCAACCCGCACGCTCGAAGACGTTGCCCTGTTCAACCAGCCGCGACAGGCCGTCGCCTTCGAGCGGGCCGCCGGCCGGGCGCTGCCACGCGTCCTGGACGAAAGGCCGGCCGTCCTCGGCCTCGAAGGCCGAGACGATATGTTGCTGCAGGCCCAGCAGGTAGTCACGCACCGGTGCGCTGTCGAACACGGTGCTCATCTCAGCGCTTCACGGCACGGTGGCCGATGTCGGAGCGGAACTGCGCGCCATCCATGCGGATGCCCTGCAGCGCCTCGTAGGCCCGCGCCTGGGCCAGACTGGTCTTGTCGCCCAGCGCCGTGACGCACAGCACGCGCCCGCCGCTGCTCAGCAGCTGGCCGCCCTGCAGCGTGGTGCCGGCGTGGAAGACCTTCAGGTCATCGGCCGCGGCCGGCAGGCCGCTGATGGCATCGCCCTTGCGCGGGTTCATCGGATAGCCGGCGGCGGCCACGACCACGCCGAGCGCGACGCGCCGGTCCCAGTCGAGCTGCACCCGGTCCAGCGTGCCGTCGGCGGCATGCAGCAGCACCTCCAGCAGGTCGCTCTTCAGGCGCATCAGGATCGGCTGCGTTTCCGGGTCGCCGAGACGGGCGTTGAACTCCACCGTGCGCGGCTGGCCCTGCGCGTCGATCATCAGCCCGGCATAGAGGAAGCCGGTGAAGGGCACGCCGTCCTTCGCCATGCCGGCCACCGTGGGCAGGATGATCTCGTGCATCACCCGCGCGTGCACGTTCGGCGTGACCACCGGCGCCGGCGAATACGCGCCCATGCCGCCGGTGTTCGGCCCGGCATCGCCGTCGAGCAGGCGCTTGTGGTCCTGGCTGGTGGCCAGCGGCAGCACGTTCTTGCCGTCGCACAGCACGATGAAGCTGGCCTCCTCGCCTTCGAGGAACTGCTCGATCACCACTCGCGCCCCGCCGGCGTTGTGCGCCACGCCCAGCCGGTTGTCGACCAGCATCCCGTCGATCGCCTCGTGCGCCTGCTGCAGCGTCGTCGCCACGACCACGCCCTTGCCTGCGGCCAGACCGTCGGCCTTGATGACGATCGGCGCGCCTTGGCGCTCGACGAAGGCATGCGCGGCCGCGGCATCGTCGAAGGTGGCGTAAGCCGCGGTCGGGATGCCGTGGCGCTGCATGAAGTCCTTGGCGAAGGCCTTGGAGCTTTCCAGCTGCGCCGCCGCGCGCGTGGGCCCGAAGATGCGCAGGCCGCGCGCGCGGAAGACGTCCACCACGCCGGCCGCCAGCGGCGCCTCGGGGCCGACGACGGTCAGGCCGATCTTCTCGGCCGCCGCGAAATCGGCCAGTGCCACCGGGTCGCCGATGTCCACGTTGGCCACCCCGGGTTCGCTGGCCGTGCCGCCGTTGCCCGGCGCGACATGGACCTTCTGCACCCGCTGCGACTGCGCCAGCTTCCAGGCCAGCGCATGCTCACGCCCGCCGCCGCCAATGACCAGGACCTTCATTCGTCGATGGCCGCGTTGTGGTAGACGGCCTGCACGTCGTCGAGGTCCTCGATCACGTCCAGCAGCTTGCGCATGCGCTCGGCATCCTCACCGGCGAGTTCGATCTGGTTCTCCGGCCGCATCGTCACCTCGGCGACCTCCGGCTGCAGCCCGGCGGCCGCCAGCGCGTCCTTGACCTTTTCGAAGTCGGCCACCGCGCACAGCACCTCGACCGCGCCGTCGTCGTCGCTGATCACGTCGTCGGCGCCGGCGTCCAGCGCCACTTCCATGACCTTGTCCTCGTCGGTGCCGGGTGCGAAGATCAGCTGCCCGCAATGGCGGAACTGGAAGGCCACCGAGCCTTCGGTGCCCATGTTGCCGCCGTACTTGCTGAAGGCATGGCGCACCTCGGCCACCGTGCGCACGCGGTTGTCGGTCATGCAGTCGACGATGATCGCCGCGCCGCCGATGCCGTAGCCCTCGTAGCGGATTTCCTCGTAGCTCAGGCCTTCCAGCGCGCCCGAGGCCTTGTCGATGTTGTACTTGATGCGGTCGGCCGGCATGTTGGCGGCCTTGGCCTTGTCCACCGCCAGGCGCAGGCGCGGGTTGGCGCTCAGGTCGCCACCACCCTGGCGCGCCGCCACGGTGATCTCACGGATGACCCGTGTCCAGATCTTGCCGCGCTTCTCGTCCTGACGGCCCTTGCGGTGCTGGATGTTGGCCCATTTGGAATGTCCGGCCATGAACTGGCTCTCCTGCGGCCCTTCAGTCGCGACGGGCGCTGTGCGGTAGTTGGATAGACTGCCATTCTACTTTTTGGCCACACAGGAGCCGCGCCGATGGCTGACCCGATCCTCGTCGCCCGCCACGGCGACATCGAATGCGTCCTGCTGCCCGCGCTGGCCAACCGCCATGGGCTGATCACCGGTGCCACCGGTACCGGCAAGACGATCACGCTGCAGACGCTGGCCGAGAACTTCAGCCGCCTGGGCGTTCCGGTGTTCATGGCCGACGTCAAAGGCGACCTGACCGGCATCAGCCAGGCGGGCAGCGTCCCGCCGAAGATGGCGGCGGTGCTGAAGGAGCGCGGCATCGACCCGCCCGCGCCGCTGGCCTGCCCCTGCACGCTGTGGGACGTGTTCGCCGATGGCACCAAGGCGCAGGGCCACCCGGTGCGCGCCACCATCTCCGACATGGGCCCGCTGCTGCTGGCACGGATGCTCGGTCTGAACGACACGCAGGCCGGCGTGCTGAACCTGGTGTTCAAGATCGCCGACGACAACGGCCTGCTGCTGCTGGACCTGAAGGACCTGCGCGCGATGCTGCAGCACGTGGGCGACAACGCCGCGCAGTACAAGACCGAATACGGCAACGTCAGCGCCGCCAGCATCGGCGCCATCCAGCGCGGGCTGCTGCAGATCGGCGAACAGGGCGGCGACCGCTTCTTCGGCGAGCCGATGCTCGACATCGCCGACTTCATGCAGACCAGCAATGGCCAGGGCGTACCTGGACAAGCCGAAACTGGTGTTCTTCTTCGACGAGGCGCACCTGCTGTTCAAGGACGCGCCGGCGGCGCTGATCGAACGCATCGAGCTCGTCGTGCGGCTGGTGCGCAGCAAGGGCGTGGGCGTGTACTTCGTGACGCAGAACCCGCTGGACATCCCCGACACCGTGCTGGCCCAGCTGGGCAACCGCGTGCAGCACGCGCTGCGCGCCTTCACGCCGCGCGACCAGAAGGCCGTCAAGGCAGCGGCCAGCACGATGCGCGCCAACCCGAAGCTGGACGTGGAGACGGCGATCACCGAACTCGCGGTCGGCGAGGCGCTGGTCAGTTTCCTCGACGAAAAGGGCCGGCCCAGCATCACCGAACGCGTGTTCGTGCTGCCGCCCGGCAGCCAGATCGGACCGATCACGCCCGAGCAGCGCGCGGCGCTGATCCGCGATTCGCTGGTCGCCGGCGTCTACGAAAAGACCGTCGACCGCGAATCGGCCTACGAGAAGCTCAAGGGCCGGGCCGAAGCCAGCGCCAGCGCGGCCGATGCGCTGCAGCAGGCCCCCGCCCCCAAGGCCGGCGCCCCGGCGGCGCAGGACGGCGGCGTGATGGGCGAGCTGAAGGACCTGCTCTTCGGCAGCACCGGCCCGCGCGGCGGCAAGCGCGAAGGCCTGGTCGAGAAGGCGGCCTCGTCGGCCGTGCGCAGCATGGGCTCGGCCGTGGGCCGCGAGCTTTTCCGCGGCGTGCTCGGCGGCCTGCTGGGCGGCAGCAAGCGCCGCTGAAGCCACGCGCCGGTCGGCGCGCCGGCACCCGGCGCGCCCTGCCGGAGGGCGCACCTCGATTCGCGCCGCTCCTGGCGCCGCATCGGCCGCCGCATTTCGCGCCGCCGCCCCGTCGTTTCACGCCGCCGCGCGGCAGTGCGTCGCAAGCCGCTGCCGCGCCGCGCGGCGGCGCGGCACAGTGGCGCATCGACCGATTCCGAAAGCCCCGCCATGCCGTCCCCGAACTTCGCCCTGTCCGTCCTGCAGCACACGCCCGTCTGGGTCTGGGGGCTGCTGGCGCTGCTGATCGCACTCGGCCTGCGGCAGCGCCGCACGCACGACCTGAGCCCGGCCCGAGCCACGCTGCCGCCGCTGGCCATGCTGCTGCTGGCGCTGGCCGGCGTGCTCGGCACCTTCGGCTCGGCCGCCGCGCTGCTCGCCTGGGCCGCCGTCACCGTGGGTGTCGCCGCCGCGTGGACGGGCCGGGCCGCGCCGAATGCGCGCTGGCTGCCCGCCGAGCAACGCTTCCGCCTGCCCGGCAGCTGGCTGCCGCTGGGGTTGATGATGGGCATCTTCATCACCAAGTTCGCGGTCGGCGTGGGCATCGCGCTGCATCCGGCGCTGGCCCGCTCGACCGCCTTCGCGCTCGGCGTCAGCGCGCTCTACGGGATGTTCAGCGGCATCTTCGCCGCCCGTGCGCTGGCGCTGCAACGGCTGCGCGGCAGGGCGATGCGGGTCCAGCCGGCCTGAAGGCGCGTGTCGCGCCACCGGCAGAATGCAGCGCATGCCCAACGCCGCCTGGGGACGATTGCCGCGTGCCGTGCGCCGGGGACTGCACACGCTGGTCCTGAGCACGGTCATCGGGCTGGTCGTCAGCGCGGTGCTGGGCGAGGCGGTGATCGAGTCGGTGGTCTACGCCGTGTGCGTGTCGCTGGCGATCTGGGCCTTCATCGACGGCGGCCGCCTGCTGGCCGCGCGCTGGGTGCAGCGTCACGACGCGGAGCCGGGGCAGAGCCCGCGCAGCGGCTGGCCGGGCTGGACCTGGATGGTGCCGATCCTGCTGCTCGGCACCGTCGCCGGCTTTGCGCTCGGGCACACGGTGGCCGGCGTGCTGCTGGGCCGCGGGCTCGGTCACACGGCGTCGATGAACCCGCGCACGCTGATCACCATCCTGCTGCTGTCGCTGGTGCCGGGGGTCGTGGCCACCGGGTTCTTCTATTCCCGCGGCCGGCTGGCCACCGCGCAAGCCACCGCCGAGCGCGCCGAGCGCATGGCCAGCGAACAGCGGCTGGCCCTGCTGGCCTCGCAACTGGAACCGCACATGCTGTTCAACACGCTCGCGAACCTGCGCGTGCTGATCGGCAGCGACCCGCCGCGGGCACAGGCCATGCTCGACCGGCTGATCCTGTTCCTGCGCGCCACGCTGGAAGCCTCGCGACGGGGCTCGCACACCCTTGGCGCCGAGTTCGAGCGGCTGGGCGACTACCTCGAACTGATGAAGGTGCGCATGGGCGCGCGCCTCGAGGCGCAGCTCGATCTGCCTGCGGCGCTGGCGGCCCAGCCGGTGCCGGCGCTGCTGCTGCAGCCGCTGGTGGAAAACGCCATCCGCCACGGGCTGGAGCCCCAGGTCGGCGGCGGTCGGGTGGCGGTGGCTGCGCGGCGCGAAGGCGGCGACCTGGTGCTGAGCGTGCAGGACAGCGGCATCGGCCTGAGCTCTGCCGCCGCACGCGCCGACGGCCAGTCCTTCGGCCTGCAGCAGGTGCGCGAGCGGCTGCAGGCGCTGTACGGCAACCGGGCCACGCTGCAGCTGCAGCAGCGCGACGAAGGCGGTACGCTGGCCCGCATCCGCCTGCCGCTGCAACCCTGAAACCCGCATGACCACCCCCACCGCACTGATCGCCGAAGACGAGCCGTTGCTGGCCGACGCGCTGCGCGCCGACCTGGCCCGGCTGTGGCCCGAGCTGCGGGTGGTGGCCATGGCCGGCGACGGCCAGCAGGCACTGGAACAGGCGCTGGCCTTGAAGCCCACGCTGTGCTTCCTGGACATCCGCATGCCCGGCCTGAGCGGGCTGGAAGCGGCCCGTGCGCTGGCCGAGGACTGGCCCGAGGGCGCGCCGTTCCCGCTGCTGGTCTTCGTCACCGCCTACGACCAGTACGCGCTGCAGGCCTTCGAGGCCCAGGCGGTGGACTACCTGCTGAAGCCGGTGGACGAGGCACGGCTGGCGGCCTGCATCGCGCGGCTGCAGCGACGCCTCGCCGAACAGCCGGACCCGGCCCGCATGCTGCAGGCCAGTCTGGCGCAGCTGCGCGGGCTGCTCGGCGCCGCGGCGGCACCGGCTGCGCCGCGGCTGCAGGTGATCCAGGCGCAGGTCGGGCAGACGGTGCACCTGGTGCCGGTGGACGAGGTGATCTATTTCGAGGCCGCCGACAAGTACGTGCGCGTCGTCACCGCCGAACGCGAGCACCTGATCCGCCTGTCGCTGCGCGAGCTGCTGCCGCAGCTGGACCCGCAGGTCTTCTGGCAGATCCATCGCGGCACGGTGGTGCAGGCGCGCTGCATCGCCAGCGCGCGGCGCGATGAATCGGGCAAGGCCGTGCTGACGCTGAAGGGACGCAGCGAGACGCTGACCGCCAGCCGCCTCTACGCCCACCTGTTCAAAGGCATGTAGGCCGGCGTTCCGTCGGCGCCGGCGTCGTTTCGTCGCAGCGCGGTGGTCCCGGACGGGGCTGCCGCCTACGCTTCGGCCATCGCCTCCGATGAGTCCGCCATGAATGCTTTCACCGCGCTGATGCAGCACGACCCGCTGATCTTCTTCCATCTGACCACCGCCGTCGGCGCACTGCTGCTCGGCCTGCTGATGCTGCTGCGGCGCAAGGGCACGCGCAGCCACAAGGTGCTCGGCTGGACCTGGGTGGCACTGATGGGCAGCACGGCGCTGGCCACGGTCTTCATCCGCGACGACCGGCTGCCCAACCTGTTCGGCTACACGCCCATCCACCTGCTGACGCTGCTGGTGGCGGTGATGCTGCCGCTGGGCATCGGGTACGCGAGACACGGCCGCATCGACGGCCACCGCAAGACGATGCAAGGCCTGTACATCGGTGCCTGCGTGATCGCCGGCATCTTCACCCTGCTGCCGGGACGCTTTCTCGGCAACCTGCTCTGGGGCACGCCGATGACCGGCATCGCCTCCTGAACCCAAAGAAAGGCACACCATGCAAGTCAACGACCGCGATCTGCAGCGCCAGGCCCGGCGCCGCGTCAACCAGAAGATGGGCTTCTACACGCACGCCACCGTGTTCGTGCTGGTCAACCTGGGCATGCTGCTCATCGGTGTGGCCAGCGGGCGCAACTGGCCGCTGTGGCCACTGGCCGGCTGGGGCCTTGGCCTGGCGATCCACGGCTTCGTCACCTTCGCCCGGCTGAACGGCGACAACCTGCGCGAGCGCATGATGCGCGACGAGATGGAGCGGCTGCGCGGCAAGCCGTCTCGCTAGAAGCCGCGTCGATAGAATCGACGCATGTCCTCCGCCCCCAAAGAAGACGCCGTCAAGCCGGGCAATTTCCTGCGCGCGGTGATCGAGCGCGACCTCGAAGCCGGCACCTACGCCGGCCGCCGTTCTGCCGGCAGGCCCGGCGACGCCGCGCATCACGCCGCCGGGGCACCCGACCCGGCGCGCATCCGCACCCGCTTCCCGCCCGAGCCCAACGGCTACCTGCACGTCGGCCATGCCAAGAGCATCTGGCTGAACTTCGGCCTGGCGCAGGAGTACGGCGGCGTGTGCCATCTGCGCTTCGACGACACCAACCCCGAGAAGGAGGAGCAGGAGTACGTCGACGCCATCGTCGAGATGGTGCACTGGCTGGGCTACGACTGGCGCGCGGCCTATGACGACCCGGATGCGGGCAGCACGGTGCGCGAGCACCTGTACTACGCCAGCGACTACTTCGACTTCATGTACCGCGCCGCCGAGGCGCTGGTCGAGGCCGGCCTGGCCTACGTGGACGAGCAGAGCGCCGAGGAGATGCGCGTCAACCGCGGCGACTTCACCACGCCCGGCACCAACAGCCCCTTCCGCAGCCGCAGCCCGGAGCAGAACCTGGCGCGCCTGCGCGAGATGCGCGACGGCCTGCATGCCGACGGCGCGATGGTGCTGCGCGCGAAGATCGACATGGCGTCGCCGAACATCAACCTGCGCGACCCGACGCTGTACCGCATCAAGCGCGCCACGCACCACAACACCGGCGACCGCTGGTGCATCTACCCGATGTACACCTATGCGCACCCGCTGGAGGATGCGCTGGAGAACATCACCCACAGCATCTGCACGCTGGAGTTCGAGGACCAGCGCCCGTTTTACGACTGGGTGCTGGAGCGCCTGGCCGAGCTGGGTCTGCTGTCGCACCCGCTGCCGAAGCAGTATGAATTTGCGCGCCTGAACCTGACCTACATCGTCACCAGCAAACGCAAGCTGCGGCAGATGGTCGAGGAAGGCATCGTCGAAGGCTGGGACGACCCGCGCATGCCCACGCTGGTGGGTCTGCGGCGGCGCGGCTACACGCCCGAGAGCCTGCGCCTGCTGGCCGAGCGCAGCGGCGTCAGCAAGGCCGGCGGCTGGATCGACTACAGCGCGCTGGACATCGCGCTGCGCGACGACCTGGACCCGAAGGCACCGCGAGCGATGGCCGTGCTGGACCCGCTGAAACTGGTGCTGACCAATTGGGACCAGGTCATCGGCCGCGGCCAGACCTTGCCCTGCACCGCGCCGCTGTTCCCGGGCCACGCGGAACGCGGAGCGCGGCAGTTCACGCTCGGCCCCGAGGTGTGGATCGAGCGCGAAGACTTCATGGAAGAGCCGCCCAAGGGCTACCACCGCCTGAGCCCGCCGCGCAGCGATGCCGCCGGCAAGGCCGTGGACGGCAGCGTGGTGCGGCTGAAGTACGGCTATGTGATCCGCTGCACCGGCTTGCGTCGCGGCGCCGACGGGCGGGTCGACGAAGTGCATGCCGAGTTGATCCCCGACACGCGCAGCGGCACGCCGGGTGCCGATGCGGTGAAGACCAAGGGCGTGCTCACCTGGGTGGCGGCGCACGACGCGCTGCGTGCCGAGGTGCGGTTGTACGACCGCTTGTTCACCGAGGCACAGCCCGACGCGGCCGGCCGCGACTTCAAGGACTGCCTGAACCCGGACAGCAAGAAGGTGGTGACCGCCTGGCTGGAGCCTTCACTCGCCGGCGCAAATGCCGACGACAGGTTCCAGTTCGAGCGCCACGGCTACTTCGTCGCCGACCGCAGGGACCATGCGGCCGGCGCACCGGTGTTCAACCGCATCACGCCGCTGAAGGACGGCTGGGCCAAGTAGGCCCAGCCTGTCGCCGCGGCTTCAGTTCGTCGCGAAGCAGTACAGCCGGCCCGAACCGCCGGTGCGCACCAGCGCTTCCTGGCTGCAGCCGGCGCTCTGGTGCGAGAAGTTCCAGCTCGTGGCCCAGGCTTCGGGCAGCAGGCCGTTGCGGTCATGGTGGCCGACGATGGCCGAACCGTCGGTGCTGCTCGTCCAGCCCTTGCAGGTGGTGTCGGTGGCCGGCGAGAACGCGGTGCCGTCGGCGCGCGAACCGGTCAGGATGTCGTGCTGGTTCGGCTGGTCGCCGCGGCCGTTGACCACGTTGCCCTTCTCGTCCAGCGCCGTGGCCTTGTTCAGGTTGTTGCCGTTGTGCAGGTGGGCCACGTCGCGCGCGATCAGCTCGCCCTTGGCGTTGTACCAGGGGCCGCTGCCGATGCGATCGCGGGCGTTGGTCGAGGGCACGCCCTGCGGGTTGGCTTGCGAGGGGACGGTGCCGGGCAGGCTCAGGTAGGCACGCCAGGTCTTGCTGCCTGCACCGGCCGATGCGGCCAGCTTCTGGCACAGCGCGTCTGCGCCGGCCAGGCCGCCCAGGTCGGCCCCCTTGCCGCCGCCGGTGCTGCTGACGAAGAAGCTCATCGGCTCCTTGGCGGTTTGCGTGGCGCAGGCGGCGAGCAGCAGGCTGGCCGTCGCGGCGAGCGTCAAGGCACGGGCAACACGCATCGGGGGTCTCCTTTGGGGTTTGGGTCCTGGCTTACGTGCGAGCGAGCCGCTTCATGCCTCAGGGTTTTCCGGTAGGCCCCAGCCGAGCTTCGAATCCCGTTTTCGTGAGTTAACCCTTGCCGGGTGCAGGGCCTCAACCTACAGCCGATGCGGATGACGCGTCGTGCGCTGCGCCGTTCGGCCTCCCGGCGCGGCGCGAGGGGCGCCATCTCGTGCGCGAACTCGGCCAGGCGTTGCTGCAGATCCTCAACCGCGTCCATCCGGCATCTCCTTGTGTGACCGATGCCACAGGCCGGCTCCGGCTCGCCCCGCGCCCGGCTTAGCATGGCCGCATGAAGACCGCCTCCTTCGCCGCCACCGCGCTGCTTTCGCTGGCCGCCGCCCTGCCGGCCGCGGCACAGCAGAACAGCAGCAACCTGAACCTGACGCTCTACGGCGGCTACCGCGGGGGCGGCAGCTTCCAACAGGAGACCAGCCCCTTCGCGTCGATCGACATGAAGAGCAGCGCCAGCGGCGCGCTGGCCTTCAACTTCGCGGTCGACGCGATGCGGCAAGGCCAGTTGTTCGTGTCCTACCAGTCGACCGACATCGAGGCCAGCACCAGCACGCCGCAGGTGCCACTGACGGTCACCTACGTGCACTTCGGCGGCACCAACTACTTCGAGGGCAACATCGGCCGCGGCGCCTATGTGGTCGGCGGCATCGGCGCCACGTGGCTGTCTCCCAGCCTGAACGGCCTGTCGTCGGAGGTGCGGCCTTCGCTGAACCTGGGGCTGGGCTGGGAGTGGCCGATCACCGGCGCGCTGTCGTTCAAGGCCGAGGTGCGCGGCTACTTCACGCTGATCAACAGCAGCAGCGCGCTGTTCTGCTCCGGCGGCTGCGTCGTGGCGATCAAGGGCGACGGGCTCGGACAGGTGGAAGGACTGCTGGGGCTTTCGCTCGCCTTCTGATTCCAGCCGGCGGCTCGCGGCGCATGGCCGACGATCATTGATCGCTTGCTGTTGCCTGGCGTTCAAGCGTTTGCGCGAGCCGAGGCTGACGGGGAAGCGAATCCGTCCATGTCCCCCGCCCGGTCTGACAGACCGGGCTCCTCCTTTACTTCCCGGATTCGCTTCCCCGCCATCCTCGGCAGGACACGCGGAGGTGTTCGTGCCGCAACGGCCCCGAATTCATCGCGAACCACGAGCAGTGCCAGGGGCCGCGGGCGGACCGCCGGCAGGGCGCCTATGCGACGCCGAGGAGCGCAGGTTTCACGGCCAGCGCGCGCAGCGCGCCTCCACTTCTGACTTCGTCGCGACTGTTTGAACGTAGCGCGCGATCAGCGCGCGAAGTGAGTTGGCGACGAGGCCGTGAAGCCGAGCACCGCAGGGCACCCCGCCCACCGGGCGGGGCGTCGCATTCGAAGCCCTGCTGGCGGTCCGCCCGTGGCCCCACGCCCAACACTTCGCACGCCACAAACGAACGGCCGCTATGCGCCGAAAGCAGGCAAAGGACACCAACGCGGCCCGAGTGACAATCACGTGCTCACACACTGCTTTCGGAAACCGATGATGCGTTCCTTCCTGTTCGTGCCTTTGCTGGCACTGTTTGGCCTTTCGGCCCAAGCCCAGACCGATGCCACGCTGGCCGCCGCGGCCAAGGAAAGCGGGGCCGTGGTCACGTCCAGCGGCCTGGTCTACCGCTCGCTGCAGGACGGCAGCGGCCCCAGCCCGAGTGCCACCGACACCGTCAAGGTCAACTACCGCGGCACCTTCCCCGACGGCCGCGAATTCGACAGTTCCTACAAGCGCGGCCAGCCGATCGAGTTCCCGCTCGACCGCGTCATCAAGTGCTGGACCGAAGGCGTGCAGAAGATGAAGGTCGGCGGCAAGGCCAAGCTCACCTGCCCTTCGGGCATCGCCTATGGCGAACGCGGCGCCGGCAACGTGATCCCGCCGAACGCCACGCTGGTCTTCGAGGTGGAACTGCTGGGCGTCCAGGGCAAGTAGCCGCGGCGCGCGGCACGCCGGGGCTCAGCCCCAGCGCGTGCCGCTGCCGACGCGCAGACGCGTCGACGGTGCCGGGCGCTCTTCGGCCGCCGGCAGCGGCTGCGTCAGCGCGCCTTCCATCATGGCGCCCCAGGGGCCGTCGGCACTGGCGGCCAGTTCGGCCTCGCGCTGCGCCATCTGGCGCTCGAAGGCACCCGGCGAACGATCGGGCAGACGGTCCAGCGCACGCTTCGGGTCTTCCCCGAAATGCTGCGCGGTACGCTGCACCAGCGCCTTGAACATCTGCGAGACGCGCGACGGCGTCACGTTCAACTCCACCGCCAGCTGCGCCGGCGTCAGCCCCACCCCCAGGTAGGCGTCGATGACCTGGCGCTCGCGCTCCGGCAGCGCGGCGAAGAAGCGCTCCAGCCGCCGCATCACGATGCCGGTGTCCACACGCGCCTCGACCTCGTCGTGCGGCGTGGCGGCGCGGTACTCGGGCGGCTCGTCCTCGGCATCGGCCGTCGCGCTGCTGCTGCGGGCGCGGCCCTCCAGGTCGGCCTGCTCGAGCCGCGCGATCTCGTCGATGCTCATGCCGCACAGCTCGGCCAGCTGCGCCAGGCCCGGCTCCGCGCCGTTCGCGCCGCGCCAGCGCTCGCGCGCGATCTGCAGCGCCTTGAGCTTGCGGCGCTGGCCGCGGCCCAGGTGGTCCATCTGCCGCAGCTCGTCGAGCATCGCCCCCTTCACACGGGCGCGGGCGTAGCGCAGGAAGGCCTCGGTGGCCTCGGGCGTGTCGCGATCGCCCTCCCATTCGAAGCCGAGCGCGGCTTGCGCCACCGCGATCAACCCGACCTGGATCAGGTCGGCCTTCTCGACGTTGGACGGCAGGTGGCGCGCCAGCGCCTGGGCCTGCTTGCGCACCCAGGATTCGTTCTTCGCGATCAGCGAAGACGGCACCCCTTGCATCGAGATCATGTGCCGATCCTATGCGCCGGGGCCGGCGCGCAGCGCGCGAAAACTACCGCATTCGCCGCGTTACTGGGCGCTTCGACCCGTGCTGCGCAGCTTGCTTACCGCGCTTACGCCCAGCAACACCAGCGCGCCGGCGACGATGCCGACGCCGGCATCGAGCAGGCTGGGCGCCAGCGCCTGCAGCAGCGGTCCGAGCGCCGGCACGCGGCCGGCCGAGGCGGACAGCGCCTCGATGCCATGGTGCAGCCAGGGCACACCATGTGTCAGGATGCCGCCGCCGACGAGGAACATCGCCGCGGTGCCGGCCACCGACAGCGCCTTCATCAGCCACGGCGCGGCGCGCAGGATGCCCTGCCCCAGCGCCCGCTTGAGGCCGGCCCAGGCATGCGCCCCGGCGCTGCGTGACAGGTGCAGGCCGGCGTCGTCGAGCTTGACGATGCCGGCGACGAAGCCATAGACGCCCGCTGTCATCAGCAGCGCGATGCCGACCAGCACCGCGACGCGGGTGCCAAAGGCGGCCTCGGCCACCGTGCCCAGCGTGATGGCGATGATCTCGGCCGACAGCACGAAGTCGGTGCGGATCGCACCCTTGATCTTGGTCTTCTCGAAGGCCACCGGGTCCACCGCCGGGTCGGCCAGGGCTTGCTTCAGCTGCGTCTGGGCTGCCTCGTCCTCCTCGCGGCGGTGCAGGAAGCGATGGGCCAGCTTCTCGAAGCCTTCGTAGCAGAGGAACGCGCCGCCGACCATCAGCAGCGGCGTCACGGCCCAGGGCGCGAAGGCGCTGATGGCCAGCGCCAGCGGCACCAGGATCGCCTTGTTGAGCAGCGAGCCCTTGGCCACCGCCCAGACCACCGGCAGCTCGCGATCGGGGCTGACGCCGGTGACCTGCTGCGCGTTCAGCGCCAGGTCGTCGCCCAGCACGCCGGCGGTCTTCCGGGTCGCCACCTTGGTCAGCACGGCCACGTCGTCCAGCACGCTGGCGATGTCGTCGATCAGGGCGATCAGGCTGGCGCCGGCCATGGCTCGTGTCCTCAGCCGCGCCGTGCCGCGATGTAGCGCTGCTGCAGCTGCAAGGTCTCGGCATCGCCGTACGCGGCCAGCAGGTCGTCGGCATCGACGTGGCTGTCGGCCGCCGGGCACAGCGCTTCGTTCACCTGCGCGAAACGCCGCTTGGTCGTGCGCAGCGCCGCCAGCGGCCGCGTCGCCAGCCGAACTGCCCACGCGTCGCCGCTGGCTGCCAGCGCGTCGGCCGGCACCACGCGGTTGACCAGGCGCCAGGCCAGCGCCTGGGCCGCATCGAAAGGCTGGCAGTCCAGCACCAGTTCCATCGCCACCGTCGGCCCCAGCAGGCGCACCAGGCGGGGCACGCCGCCCCAGCCGAGCGGAATGCCGAGCTCCATCTCGGGGATCGCGAAACGCGCATCCGCCGCCGCGAGGCGCAGGTCGCAGGCCGCCGCCAGCAGCAGCCCGCCGCCGATGCAGTGGCCCTGCACCAGCGCCAGCGTGATCGCGGGGATGGCCTCGAAGGCCACCATCATCTCGCGGCCCAGGTCGGTGTCGGCGCGTGTCTTCGGCGCGCTGTCGTCGCGCATCGCATCCAGGTCGAAGCCGGCGCAGAAGGCGCGGCCCTCGCCGGCCAGCAGCAGCACACGCAGCTCGGGCAGCGTCGCCAGCCAGCGGCTGGCGGCGATGATCTCGTGCATCGCCTGCGGCGACAGCGCATTCAGCCGCGCCGGCCGGTTCAGCGTCAGCCGGCCGATGCCGCCCTGCAGCTGCAGGCGCAGGTTCTGAAATCGGGGAGGTGCGGGCTCTGCCATCATCGGCGCATGATAGGCGGCACGACATGACGGCCATCGAGCGCTTCGACGTGGTGATCGTCGGCGGCGCGGCCATGGGCAGTGCCGCTGCGTACTTCCTGGCCGCAGCGGCGGATTTCGACGGCCGCGTGCTGGTGCTGGAGCGGGACTTCGGCTACCAGCGCTGTGCCACCACGCTGTCGGTGGCCTCGATCCGTCACCAGTTCTCGACGCCGGAGAACATCCGCATGTCGAGGTTCGGCAGCGCCTTCATCGCCGACATCGGCGGGCATCTGGCCATCGACGGCCAGACACCCGACGTCGGCTGGCACGAGGCCGGCTATCTGTTCCTGGCCACCGAGGCCGGGCAGCCGGTGCTGGACGCCAACCACGCGGCCCAGCGTGCCGAAGGAGCTCAGGTGCAGCTGCTGGACCGCAACGGCCTGCGCGCGCGTTTTCCATGGCTGCACGTCGACGACCTGGCCGGCGGCTCGCTGGGGCTGAGTGGCGAAGGCTGGCTCGATGCCTACAGCCTGATGAGCGCCTTCCGGCGCAAGGCGCAGTCGATGGGTGCGGTATGGCGCCAGGCGCATGCGGCCGCGCTGCGGCGCGAAGGCCGGCGCATCATCGCCGTCGAGCTGGCCGACGGCTCGCGCATCGCCTGCGGCACGGTGATCAACACCGCCGGCTGCGGCGCCGCGGCGCTGGCACGCAGCGCCGGCATCGACCTGCCGGTGCAAGCGCGCAAGCGCTGCGTGTTCCACGTGCGCAGCCCGGCGCGCACGCCCGGCTGCGGGCTGGTCATCGACCCGGCTGGCGTGTACTTCCGGCCCGAGGGCGATGGCTGGCTGTGCGGCGTGGCGCCGCCCGAAGCGCAGGACCCGGCCTGCGAGGACTTCGAAGTGACCCACGCGCTGTTCGACGAGCTGATCTGGCCGGCGCTGGCGGCCCGCGTCGACGGCTTCGAGGCGCTGCGCGTGCAGCGTGCCTGGGCCGGCCACTACGACGTGAACCTGCTGGACCACAACATGATCATCGGTGCTCATCCGGAGGTCGACAACCTGCTGTTCGCCAACGGCTTCAGCGGCCATGGGCTGCAGCACTCGCCGGCGGTGGGCCGCGCCCTGAGCGAGCTGGTGTGCCACGGCGGCTACCGCAGCCTGGACCTGTCGCGGCTGGGCTGGGCGCGTGTGCTGCAGCAGCAGCCGCTGCGCGAGATCAACGTCGTCTAGCGGCGGCGGCGGAAGGTGGCGGCGGCGCGGGGGGCAGCGCGAGCTTAATGCGCTTCGTCCCAGTTGTCGCCGACGCCCACCTCGGCCAGCAGCGGCACCGACAGCTCGGCGACGCCGGCCATCAGGCCCGGCACTGCAGCCCTGACCCAATCGAGCTCGGCCTCGGGCACCTCGAACACCAGCTCGTCGTGCACCTGCATCACCATGCGTGTCGCGCGGCGCTCGTCGTCGATGGCCCGCTGCACCGCGATCATCGCCAGCTTGATCAAGTCCGCCGCCGTGCCCTGCATCGGCGCGTTGATCGCCTGGCGCTCGGCCGCGCTGCGCCGCGGGCCGCTGCCGCCCTGGATGTCCTGCAGCACGATGCGCCGGCCGAACAGCGTTTCCACGTAGCCGAGCCGCGCGGCGCTGGCCTTGGTCTCGTCCATCCAGCGGCGCACGCCGGCGAAGCGGGCGAAGTAGCGGTCGATGTAGTCGCGCGCCGCCTTCTGCTCGATGCCCAGCGCCTGCGCCAGGCCGAAGGCGCCCATGCCATAGATCAACCCGAAGTTGATGGTCTTGGCATAGCGCCGCTGCTCGGGCCCGACCTCGGCCAGCGGCAGGCCGAAGACTTCGGCCGCGGTGGCGCGGTGGATGTCCTCGCCGGCGGCGAAGGCGCTCAGCATGCCTTCGTCGCCGCTGATGTGCGCCATCAGCCGCAATTCGATCTGCGAATAGTCGGCCGAGACGATGCGATGGCCCGGTGGCGCGACGAAGGCCTCGCGCACGCGCCGGCCTTCGGGCGTGCGGATCGGGATGTTCTGCAGGTTCGGGTCGTTGCTCGACAGCCGCCCGGTCACCGCCACCGCCTGAGCATAGTTGGTGTGCACGCGGCCGGTCGCCGCATTGACCATCAGCGGCAGCTTGTCGGTGTAGGTGCCCTTCAGCTTCGACAGGCTGCGGTGCTCCAGCATGCGCTGCGGCAGCGGATGGTCCTGGGCCAGCTTCTCCAGCACTTCCTCGTCGGTGCTGGGCGCGCCGCTGGCGGTCTTCTTCACCACCGGCAGCCCCAGCTTGTTGAACAGGATCTCGCCGATCTGCTTGGGGCTGCCCAGGTTGAAGGGCTGGCCGGCCAGCGCATAGGCCTCCTGCTCCAGCGCCACCATGCGCTCACCCAGCGCCTTGCTCTGCTGCGCCAGCTTCTGCACGTCGATCAGCACGCCATGGCGCTCGATGCGCTGCAGCAGCAGGCAGGTCGGCATCTCGATCTGTTCGTAGACGAAGCGCAGCTTGTCCTGCGTCTGCAGCTGCGGCCACAGCGTCTGCTGCACCTGCAGCGTCATCTCGCTGTCCTCGCCGGAGTATTCGGCGGCGCGGGCGACGTCCACCTGCGCGAACGGGATCTGGTGCGCGCCCTTGCCGCAGACGTCTTCGTAGCTCAGGCCCTTGCGGCCCAGGTGGCGTTCGGCCAGGCTTTCCAGGCTGTGCGGCTTGTGCGCCTCGAGCACGTAGCTCTGCAGCAGCGTGTCGTGCACGTAGCCGCGCACCGCGATGCCGTGGTTGGCGAAGACGTGCAGGTCGTACTTGATGTTCTGCCCGACCTTGGCGGCGAGCGGATCCTCCAGCCAGGGGCGCAGGCGCGCCAGCACTTCGTCGCGCGGCAGCTGGTCGGGCGCGCCCGGGTAGTCGTGGGCCAGCGGCACGTAGGCTGCGCGGCCCGGCTCGGTGGCGAAGGACAGGCCGACGATCTGCGCGCGCATGCCGTCCAGCGAATCGGTCTCGGTGTCCAGCGCCACGAGATCGGCGCCGCGCAGTTGCTGCAGCCAGTGCTCGAAGCGCGGCCAGTCGAGCACGGTCTCGTACTCGCGCGGCAACTCGCCGGCCCGCGCCGGCATGGGCACGTCCGCTGCCGTCCCGGGCTCCGCCGGGCCGGCAGCCGGTGCGGCCTCCAGTTCCTTGCGCCAACTGCGGAAGCCATAGCGGTTGAAGAAGTCCAGCAGCCCGTCGCGATCGACCTCGCGCAGCGCCAGCGCCTCCAGCGCCGGCCAGCCGGGCAGCTGCGCCGACAGGTCGCAGTCGGTGCGCACCGTCACCAGCCGGCGGCCGGTAGGCAGCCAGTCCAGCGCCTTGCGCAGGTTGTCGCCGATGGCGCCCTTGATCTGCCCTGCCGCGGCGATGACACCGTCCAGCGAGCCGTATTCGGCCAGCCATTTGGCGGCCGTCTTCGGCCCGACCTTGTCGACCCCGGGCACGTTGTCCACGCTGTCGCCGACCAGCGTCAGGTAGTCGACGATGGCCGACGGCGGCACGCCGAACTTGGCCTGCACGGCGGCCTCGTCCAGCACCTCGGGCGGCTTGGCCATGGTGTTCATCAGCGTCACCTCGGGCGTGACCAGTTGCGCCAGGTCCTTGTCGCCGGTGGAGATCAGCACCTTGTGGCCGCTGGCCGCGGCCATGCGCGCCAGCGTACCGATGGCGTCGTCGGCCTCGATGCCCGGCACCTCCAGCACCGGCCAGCCGAGCAGGCGCACCGCCTCGTGAATCGGCTCGATCTGCCGCGCCAGGTCTTCCGGCATCGGCGGGCGGTGTGCCTTGTAGTCGGCATACCACGCGTCGCGGAAGGTCGGTCCCTTGGCATCGAAGACGCAGGCCGCGTGCTCGGCCGGGTAGCGCTCGCGCAGCCACTTCATCATCGCCATCACGCCGTGCAGCGCCCCGGTCGGGAAACCGTCGGGCGCGCGCAGGTCGGGCAGCGCGTGATAGGCACGGTACAGGTAGCTGGAACCGTCGACCAGCAGCATCGTCTTCTCGCTCATCCGGACATTGTCGGGCAGCCTGTAAGCTGACACCCTTTGCTTGCACGAGGCCCGAGCGATGACGCTGTCGATCCAGCCGCTGAAGACCACCCTGATCGGTGGCGTGGTGCTGTTGCTGCCGGTGGTGGTGGCGCTGGCGGTGATCGGCCAGGGCATCGCGCTGGTCGGCAAGGCCGCTGCGCCGATGATCGCGCTGCTGCCGGACAAGAGCGTCGGCGGCGTGGCGCTGGCCACGCTGGCCACGGTGGCCTTGTTGCTCCTGCTGTGTTTCGGCGCCGGGCTGCTGGCGCGCGCCGCGGTCGGCCGCCGGCTGTCCGAAACCTTCGAGAACCGGCTGCACGCGCTGTATCCGCGCTACACGGTGTTCAAGGGCATGACGCAGGACCTGGCCGGCGAAGGCATGCAGGGGCTGACGCCGGTACTGGTCAGCTTCGACGACCAGCAGACGCTGGCGATGGAGGTGGAACGGCTGGCCGACGGCCGCGTCGTCGTGTTCCTCCCCGGCGCGCCGGACCCCTGGTCCGGCAACGTGGTGCTGGTGGGTGCCGATCGGGTCAGCGCCATCCCCGCCGAGCTGGGGGCGCTGAACCGCACGCTGAAGGGTCTCGGGCGCGGCACCGGCCGTCTGCTGGGCGGCGCCGCCTAGAATCCGCCCATGAAACCCCTGCTGCCGGCTGCGTTGTTCTGCTTTGGCCTGGCTTGCCAGGCGCAGACGACCCCTGCGGCGGCGCCGGCCGCGCCATCGGCCACCAGCGCCAGGCCGTCGGCTGCGCAGGACACGGTGCCGCAGCGCGGCGGCGAGCCCAAGGTGCAGCGCACGGTGGAAGAGGACGACAAGGTGCGCATCGAGGAACTGCGCGTGCGCGGCATCACGCGCAAGGTGACGGTGCAGCCCAAGCTGCCCGGCGTGCCGGCCTACCAGATCGGGCCGAACAGCGACGGCCGCGACGCGGCCCAGGCCCAGCGCAACGAGGGCCGCGCGCTGTGGCAGCTGTTCGCGTTCTGACGCGCCGCCGCGCATGGCCGTCTACACCGAGGTGAGCTTCGCCCAGGCCGACACATTCGTGCAGGGCCTGGGGCGCGGCGCGCTGCGTTCGCTGCAGGGCATCGGCGCCGGCATCGAGAACACCAACTATTTCGTCGGCACCGATCGGGGCGAGTGGGTGCTGACGCTGTTCGAGCGCCTGAGCCACGAGCAGTTGCCCTTCTATCTGCGCTACATGCAGCACCTGGCGCGCCACGGCCTGCCGGTGCCGGAGCCGCAGGCCGACGCGCAGGGGCGCCTGCTGCACGAGCTGTGCGGCCGGCCGGCCGCGCTGCTGAGCCGTCTGCACGGCGAGCACGTGCTGGCGCCGGACATCGAGCACATCGAGCAGCTCGGCACGATGCTGGCGCGGCTGCACCTCGCCGGCGCCGACTTCGGGCTGCGCCAGCCGCACCTGCGCGGCCTGGACTGGTGGATCGCCACCGTGCCCGAGGTGCTGCCGTTCCTGGACGCCGAGCGTGCCGCGCTGCTGCGCGACGAACTGGCCTTTCAACGCAACCTGGCCGCCTCCGGCGCGGCGCGGGCGCTGCCGCGCGGACCGATCCATGCCGACCTGTTCCGCGACAACGTCGTCTTCGAAGACGTCGATGGCCGCAGCCGGCTCAGCGGCCTGTTCGACTTCTTCTTCGCCGGCATCGACACGCTGCTGTTCGACATGGCCGTGTGCCTGAACGACTGGTGCATCGACCCGGCCAGCGGCCGGCTGGTCGACGAGCAGGCGTCGGCTTTCTGCGCCGCCTATCAACGCGTGCGGGCGCTGGACAGCAGCGAGCAGCGCCTGCTGCCGGCGCTGCTGCGTGCCGCCGCCTTCCGCTTCTGGCTGTCGCGGCTGTGGGACCTGCACCTGCCGCGCGATGCGGCGCTGCTGCAGGCCAAGGACCCGCTGCATTTCGAGCGCGTGCTGCGCCAGCGCATCGAAGCGCCGTGGCATCCGCTTCACTGAGCCCATGGAATGAAACCCCCAAGCTCACTTCGTTCGCTGCCCCCCAAGGGGGCGCTCAGCACCTTCGGAACGGCCGGGCGGCACTGATGGCACTATCGATCCGACAAGCCCCGCCGATGGAAGGCGTGCAATGGATGCGCGACGCCTTCAGGCTGTTCCTGCGCCGGCCCCTGCCCTTTGCCGCGATGTTCGTCAGCTTCCTGCTGGCGGCCCTGGTGGCCACGCTGGTGCCGGTGGTCGGCGGCGTCGTCATGCTGATGTCGCTGCCGCTGCTGAGCCTGGGCTTCATGCTCGGCAGCCGCGCCGCACGTGACGACCTGCCGGTGCACCCCGGCCTGTTCATCGAGCCGCTGCGCAGCGCGCAGGGCCGGCGCAAGCCGCTGCTGACGCTGTGCGCCCTCTATGCGCTGTGCACCGTGCTGATCATGAGCCTGAGCGAGTGGATCGACGGCGGCAGCTTCGACCGTCTGCAGCAGCTGATGGCCCAGGGCGACGCCGCGCAGGCCGAGCTGGAGGCCGTGCTGGCCGACCCGCGTCTGACCTGGGGCCTGATGACGCGCTTCGGCCTGGCCGGCTGCCTGTCGATCCCCTTCTGGCATGCGCCGGCCCTGGTCTACTGGCAGGGCCAGGGCGTGGCGCAGTCGCTGTTCTCCAGCACGCTGGCGCTGTGGCGCTGCAAGGGTGCGTTCCTGATGTACTCGCTGGCCTGGACCGCCGTGATCGGCGTCTTCGGCGCAGTGATCGGGCTGCTGTTCAGCCTGCTCGATGCGCGCCAGCTGGCCGGCGTGATCGCGATGCCCGCCGGGCTGATGTTCTCGACCGTGTTCTACGTGTCGCTGCTCTACACCTACGAGGGCTGCTTCAGCGTCACCGACACTCCCCTCGGGCTGCCCGAGCCTGCGGCCTGAGCCGTCAGTCGATCGGCGTCAGCTTGGCGATGCCGAGCGCCAGCCACTTGCTGCCGTGGCGGCCAAAGTTGATGTGTGCGCGCGCGTCGGCGCCACGGCCTTCGAGCGTGAGGATCACCCCTTCGCCGAACTTGGCGTGGAACACCGACTGCCCCGTGCGCAGCCCGGTGCCGTTGCCGATGCTGGACGTGGTGGGCCCGGCGCCGAAGGCCGGTGCCGACGGCTGCACGCGGCCGGCACCGACGATCGACTGCAGCCCGCTGCCGCGCGACCAGGCGTTCTGGTACTCGCGCGCATGGCCGGAGCCGAAGCCGCCGTGGCGCGGCGACAGCCACTTCAGCGCGCTGTCGGGCAACTCGTCGAAGAAGCGGCTCTTGACGTTGTAGCGCGTCTGACCGTGCAGCAGCCGCGTCTGGCTGAAGCTCAGGTACAGGCGCTGGCGCGCGCGCGTGATGGCGACGTACATCAGGCGCCGCTCCTCCTCCACGCCGTCGGCGTCGGACAGCGAGTTCTCGTGCGGGAACAGCCCCTCCTCGATGCCGGTGATGAACACCACGTCGAACTCCAGGCCCTTGGCCGAATGCACCGTCATCAGCTGGATCGCGTCCTGGCCGGCCTGGGCCTGGTTGTCGCCGGCTTCCAGCGCCGCGTGTGTCAGGAACGCGGCCAGCGGCGACATGATCTCGCCGGTCTCGACATCGGGCGTGGCCGGCCCGCCCAGCCCGGCCGGCGCCGCCTGCTCGTCGACCGGCAGCGCCACCGCGTCCTTGCCGAAGCCCTCCTGCGTGACGAAGGCCTCGGCGGCGTTGACCAGTTCCTCCAGGTTCTCGATGCGATCCTGGCCTTCCTTGTCGGTGCGGTAGAAGTCGAGCAGGCCGGTGGCCTCCAGCACGTGCTCGATGATCTCGCGCAGCGTCGAGCCCTGCGTGCCCTGGCGCAGCGCGTCGACCAGCGCATTGAAGGCCTGCAGGTTGGCGCCGCCCTTGCCCGCCACCGCGCCCGCGCTCTGGTACAGGCTGCGTCCGCTGGCCCGCGCCGCGTCCTGCAGCAGCTCCAGCGTGCGCGCGCCGATGCCGCGCGTCGGGAAGTTGACGACACGCAGGTAGCTGGTGTCGTCGTTCGGGTTCTCGATCAGCCGCAGGTAGGCCAGTGCATGCTTGACCTCGGCGCGCTCGAAGAAGCGCAGCCCGCCATAGACGCGATAGGGAATGCCGGCATTGAACAACGCGCTTTCCAGCACGCGGCTCTGCGCATTGCTGCGGTAGAGCAGCGCGATCTCGCTGCGCGCCAGGCCGCCGCGATGCAGCGTCTGGATCTCCTCCAGCAGCCACTGCGCCTCGGCAAAGTCGCTGGTGGCCTCGAAGACCCGCACCGGCTCACCCGGGCCGGCCTCGGTGCGCAGGTTCTTGCCCAGGCGCTGCGCGTTGTGCGCGATCAGTGCATTGGCGGCATCGAGGATGTTGCCGAAGCTGCGGTAGTTCTGCTCCAGCTTGATGATGCGGCGCACGCGGTACTCGCGCTCGAAGTCGGCCATGTTGCCGACCCGTGCGCCGCGGAAGGCATAGATGCTCTGGTCGTCGTCGCCGACGGCGAACACGCCCTGGCCTTCGCGGGCCGGCGGCGCAAACATCTTCAGCCACGCGTACTGCAGCTTGTTCGTGTCCTGGAACTCGTCCACCAGCACGTGGTGGAAGCGCCGCTGGTAGTGCTCGCGCAGCGGATCGTTGTCGCGCAGCAGCTCGTAGCTGCGCAGCATCAGCTCGGCGAAGTCGACCACGCCTTCGCGCTGGCACTGGTCTTCGTAGGCCTGGTAGACCTCGACCAGCTTGCGTGTGTGCTCGTCGCGGATCTCGATGTCGCGCGGTCGCCGGCCTTCTTCCTTCGAGCCCGCAATGAACCAGCTCACCTGCTTCGGGACGAAGCGTTCCTCGTCCAGGTTCATCGCCTTGATCACGCGCTTGATGGCGCTCTGCGAGTCCTGCACATCCAGGATCTGGAAGCCCTGCGGCAGGCCGGCCAGCTTCCAGTGCGCGCGCAGGAACCGGTTGCACAGGCCGTGGAAGGTGCCGATCCACATGCCGCGCACGTTCACCGGCAGCATCGCCGACAACCGCGCCAGCATTTCCTTGGCTGCCTTGTTGGTGAAGGTCACCGCCAGCACCCCGCCGGGCGACACCTGCCCCGTGTGCAGCAGCCAGGCGATGCGCGTGGTCAGCACGCGGGTCTTGCCCGAGCCGGCGCCGGCCAGGATCAGCGCCGGCTCCGGCGGCAGCGTGACCGCCGCCAGCTGCTCGGGGTTCAGGTTGTGCAGCAGCTTGCCGACGCTGGGGTCGACGGCTGCGGCGGCACTTTGCGGCGGGTTCATCGAACGATTCTAGGAGCCTTCGCGTGCTGTCCTGCCGCGGCGCGGGATGCTGCTGCGTGCCAGAATCGGCCGCGTGAACAACAGGTCATCCGGCGCGCTCCGGTCATCCGTCCGCCGGCATTGCGTCCTCGGCGGGGCCGGAA
Source organism: Rubrivivax sp. (assembly GCA_044225625.1). GTDB lineage: Bacteria > Pseudomonadota > Gammaproteobacteria > Burkholderiales > Burkholderiaceae_C > Rubrivivax. Next base: position 3,398 of record JBGAII010000048.1, on the reverse strand, counting down.
TGCTGTTGCTGCCGGCGGCCGCTCGGGCTCACAACGAGGCCGGCCGCGTCCGCCCGGGCCTGCCCGCGCCGGACCTGCGGCTCACGCTGCACGATGGCCGCAAGACCACGCTGCCCAAGCTGCTGTCGGGCCGGACCACGGCACTGCAGACCATGTTCACCACCTGCAGCGCCACCTGCCCGATCCAGGGCGCGCTGTTTGCCGCGGTGCAGGCGCAGCTGATGTCGGCGCCGAAGCAGATCCAGCTGGTGTCGCTGACGATCGACCCGCTCGGCGACGACACCAAGGCCATGCAGGCCTGGCTGAAGCGCTATGGCGCCGGCCCCCGCTGGCTGGGGGCGATACCCGAAGTCAACGACGTCGATCGCCTCTTCGATTTCGTCAAGGCCCGCAACGTGGGCGCCGACCGCCACACCGCGCAGGCCTACCTGTTCAACAGCCGGGCCGAACTGGTGATGCGCACCGTGGACTTCCCGCCGCCGGAGGGCCTGACGGCGATGCTGCTGACGCTGAGCAAGAACGACGCACCCGCATAGAATTTTGCGCCGCTGCACGACGGCGTGCCACCGGCGCCGGACTCCCGGCGCGGGACCGCACCGCCGCCGGCCTGCCCGCCCATCGACCTGAAGGCGTCTCATGGAAATCTTCGACTACGACAACATTCTTCTGCTGCCGCGCAAGTGCCGCGTCGACAGCCGCAGCGAGTGCGACCCGTCGGTGCAGTTCGGCCCGCGCCGCTTCAAGCTGCCGGTGGTGCCGGCCAACATGAAGACGGTGGTCGACGAGCCGATCACCGAGTTCCTGGCGGCCAACGGCTACTTCTACGTGATGCACCGCTTCGACATCGACAACATCGCCTATGCGAAGCAGATGCGCGACAAGGGCCTTTACGTGTCGATCAGTTCCGGCGTCAAGCAGGCCGACCGCGAAATGATCGACAGGCTGGCCGCCGAAGGCGTGGGCGCCGACTACATCACCATCGACATCGCCCACGGCCACGCCGACAGCGTGCAGCGCATGATCGACTACATCAAGGGCAAGCTGCCGCAGACCTTCGTCATCGCCGGCAACGTGGCCACGCCCGAAGCGGTGATCGACCTGGAGAACTGGGGCGCCGACGCCACCAAGGTGGGCGTGGGCCCGGGCAAGGTGTGCATCACCAAGCTGAAGACCGGTTTCGGCACCGGTGGCTGGCAGCTGTCGGCCCTGAAGTGGTGTGCCCGCGTGGCCACCAAGCCGATCATTGCCGACGGCGGCATCCGCGACCACGGCGACATCGCCAAGAGCGTGCGCTTCGGTGCCAGCATGGTGATGATCGGCTCGCTGTTTGCCGGCCACGAGGAGTCGCCCGGGCGCACGGTCGAGGTCGACGGCAAGCTGTTCAAGGAGTACTACGGCTCGGCCAGCGACTTCAACAAGGGCGAATACAAGCACGTCGAGGGCAAGCGCATCCTCGAGCCGATCAAGGGCAAGCTGGCGGACACGCTGCGCGAGATGCGCGAGGACGTGCAGAGCTCGATTTCCTACGGCGGCGGCACGCAGCTGTTCGACATCCGCAAGGTCAACTACGTGATCCTGGGCGGCGACAACGCCGGCGAACACCTGTTCATGTAGCCGGCGGCAGGCGCTCGCGGTACAGCCGCAGCGCATACAGTAACTCCGCGATCAGCGTTTCCTGATAGCGGTAGAACATCTCGGCGCCCATCGGCACCAGAATCGACAGCGACTGCCGGCGGCAACGTTCGGCCAGCGATTCGAGCCGCCGAATCAGGTCGTCGAGCCGGGCGCGCACTGCGGCGGTGTCGTGGCGCGCGTCGGGCGGCATGTCGGCGATCTCGCCGAGCGTCACGCCCTGGTGGAACAGCGCCGGGATCTCGCGTTCGATCTTCACGCGGTGCACGTCGATGCGCCACAGGTTGAAGCGATGGCCGATGGCCATCGCGCTGAACAGCACCGACAGCGCCACGCCGAGCTGGATCCAGCTCGGCAGCGGCAGGATGTCGATGGCCCACGGCGCGTAGATGCCGAGCACGTCGGGCCCTTCGTCCTTCAGGAAGTCCGCCGCGACCGCGGCCATCGGCAGCCCGGTCAGGTTCGGCTGGCCGCGGTTGCGCTGAATGAAGCCCGGGAAGACCTCGGCCACCGCCGTCAGCAGGCCCACGGTGGCACCGTTCTTCGCGCAGCCGTTGCCGATGATCAGCGTGTCCATCTGCAGCACGTTCAGGTCGCGCGGCGGCAACCGCCCCATGTAGTCGATCTGCCCGGCCTGCAGGTGCCCCGCGTGCACGAACGGCAGGCGGCGCGCCAGCGCGGGCGCATCGGGCAGGTCGAGGATCTGCAGCTTGCGCTGCACCACTGCATCGTGCAGCAGCGCGGCGCCTTCGTCGATGACCATCGCGGCCAGATCGAGCTCGCCGCGCGCCAGCATGTCGAGCTGCTGGTCGATGCTCTGCGTCGACACCTGCAGCCGCAGTTCGGCCACCTGGGCCAGCAGCCGGCGCATCAGCTGCTCGGTGCCGCTGCCGACCGGGCCGATGCCGATGCGCTTGCCCACCAGGTCGGCGGGCGCGCGCAGGTGGTCCACGTCTCGGCCCAGGATGATCAGCGATTCGGGCTGCGGCAGGCGGCCGATCAGTTCGAGACCCGATTCGTCGGGAATGACGGTGCCGGCCTGCACCAGCGCGTACTGCACTTCGCAGGATTCGCGGCTGGCGACCAGCCGCCGCACGTTCTCCACCGACCCCGCCGAAGCCTGGTTGTGGATGACGCCGTGCCGCCGCGCCACCTCCGCGGCCAGCCGGTCGACGATGGCGTGGTAGTTGCCGCTGGGCGCGCCGGACAGCAGCGTCAGCTTGACGTGGCGCAGCGTCGGCCGCGGGTCCAGCCAGGCCAGCAGCGCGCTCAGCACGAACAGCAGCAGGAAGAACAGCAGCGTCTTGCCGAACGGCGACAGGCGGCCGTGCGCCCCGGGCCGCCCGATGACGCGCATCTGGCGGACTCGGGAGACGATGGGGTTCGAGGCCTTGCGCGGCTCCTTCATGGCTGGCTTGCCCTGCGGCGAGCGCGATTCTGCGGCATGCCCGCCCCGCAGCCGCGCCGACCCCGCCGCCTACAATTGCCGCCATCCCCGAACGTGCCGCTGGCTGCGACGCAATGCTGCGTTGCGGGCCCTGCGGCCCATGCCATGACCGAACTCGCCAAGTCCTTCGAACCCGCCGCCATCGAGGCGCGCTGGGCGCCGTTGTGGGAAGCCAGCGGCGCCTGTGCGCCGACGCTCGACCCGGCCAAGCCGTCGTTCAGCATCCAGCTGCCGCCGCCCAACGTGACCGGCACGCTGCACATGGGGCATGCGTTCAACCACACGATCATGGACGCGCTGACCCGCTACCACCGCATGA
>JBGAII010000047.1:0-28160 GCA_044225625.1 Rubrivivax sp. | reverse complement strand
GGCCGCGGCGCCGCGCCGGCAGGCCTTGCGGGCAGTGCAGGATCGGGGTCGGAGCATGTTCATGGACAGACGAGGGAAGCCGGGAGCCGATGATAGGCGTCGCCACTGCCTTCGCAAGCCGCCCCCATCGCGCATACTTGTGCGGCCTCAACCCACAATCGATGCACGGGAGCAGCGACGATGAGCGCCAACGCGGAAAAGGCCCGCCTCGACGAGGCACGCGAGGGCCGTGCGCCATGGAAGAAGTGGGGGCCGTATCTGAGCGAGCGCCAGTGGGGCACGGTGCGCGAGGACTACAGCGACAACGGCGACGCGTGGAACTACTTCACCCACGACCAGGCGCGTTCGCGCGCCTATCGCTGGGGCGAGGACGGCCTGGCCGGCATCAGCGACGACCACCAGGTGCTGTGCTTCGCGCTGGCGCTGTGGAACGGGCGCGACCCGATCCTGAAGGAACGCCTGTTCGGCCTGGCCAACAACGAAGGCAACCACGGCGAGGACGTGAAGGAGTGCTACTACTACCTGGACAGCACGCCCACGCACTCGTACATGAAGACCCTGTACAAGTATCCGCAGGCCGCCTATCCCTACGACGACCTGGTGGGCGGCAACCGCCACCGCGGCAAGCAGGAGCCGGAGTACGAACTGCTGGACACCGGCGTGTTCGACGGCGACCGCTACTTCGACGTCCTCGTCGAATATGCGAAGGCCGGGCCGGAGGATCTGTTGATACGCATCAGTGCGGCCAACCGCGGGCCCGACGCGGCGACACTGCACCTGTTGCCGACGCTGTGGTTCCGCAACACCTGGTCGCAGCCCGGCGGTGGTTCGAAGCCGCTGCTGAAGGCGCTGGACGGCGGCGCCGCGGCGGTGGTGCACGCGCACCACACCGACGCTCTGTTCCAGCAGTGGCTGCCCGACTACTACCTGCATGTCGACGCTGCCGCGCGGCTGCTGTTCACCGAGAACGAGTCCAACAACGCGCGCCTGTTCGGCGGCCAGAACGCGTCGCCCTACGTCAAGGATGCGTTCCACCGGCTGCTGGTACAGGGCGAGGAGGGGGCGGTCAATCCGGCGCTGCTCGGCACCAAGGTCGCGGCACATCAGGTGGTCGAGATCGCTGCCGGCCAGACGCACGTGCTGCGCCTGCGCCTGAGCACGCGTGCGCCGGATGCGGCGGCGCCGGCCTTCGGCGACTTCGATGCGCTGTTCGCGCAGCGCCTGGCCGAGGCCGACGCCTTCTACGCATCGGTGACGCCGCCGGCGGTGGCCGCCGACACCGACCGCGCGCGCGTGCTGCGCCAGGCACTGGCCGGCATGCTGTGGACCAAGCAGTACTTCTACTACGACCTGGACCTGTGGCTGGAGGAGCACGGTGCCGGCATGAAGCTGGCGCCGCGCGAGCGCCGCCTCGTGCGCAACCGCGAGTGGTCGCACATGGTCAACGACGACATCATCTCGATGCCGGACAAGTGGGAGTACCCGTGGTACGCGGCCTGGGACCTGGCCTTCCACATGATCCCGCTGGGCATGGTCGACCCGGACTTCGCCAAGCAGCAGCTCGACCTGATGCTGCGCAACGACTACCTGCACCCCAACGGCCAGTTGCCGGCCTATGAGTGGAACTTCGGCGACGTCAACCCGCCGGTGCATGCCTGGGCCACCTACCAGCTGTACGTGATGGACAAGGAACGGCGCGGCGGCCAGGGCGACATCGACTTTCTGAAGTACGCCTTCTCCAAGCTGCTGGTCAACTTCACCTGGTGGGTCAACCGCAAGGACCGCACCGGCGCCAACGTCTTCGAAGGCGGCTTCCTAGGGCTGGACAACATCGGCGTGTTCGACCGCTCGGCGCCGCTGCCCACCGGCGGTTACCTGGACCAGGCCGACGGCACCGCGTGGATGGTGTTCTTCAGCCAGCAGATGCTGCACATCGCGGTGGAACTGGCGCTGCACGACCCGCTGTACGAGGAGTTCGTCGAGAAGTTCTTCCAGCACACGCTGTACATCGCCGGCGCGATGGACCGCGTCGGTGACCGTCACGACGAGATGTGGGACGAGGAGGACGGCTTCTTCTACGACGTGCTGCGCCTGCCCGACGGCAGCGCGACGCGGCTGAAGGTGCGCTCGATCGTCGGCCTGCTGCCGCTGGCCGCGGCCGCGGTCTTCGAGGAAGACATCCTGGAGAAGCTGCCGCATTTCCGCGAACGCGCGCAGCAGTTCGGCCGCCGCCATCCGGAGCTGGTCAACGGCATGCACCTGCCCAGCCTGCCCGGCGTCGCCGGGCGGCGCATGCTGGCCATCGTCGACGAGCGCAAGCTGCGGCGAATCCTGGCGCGCATGCTCGACGAGGACGAGTTCTTCAGCCCGCACGGTATCCGCGCGCTGTCGCGCGTGCATCGCGACCAGCCTTATGTCTTCCAGCACGGCGGCCAGGAGCACCGCGTGGCTTACGTGCCGGGCGATTCGGACAGCGGCATGTTCGGCGGCAATTCCAACTGGCGCGGCCCGGTGTGGATGCCGGTCAACTACCTGATCTACGGCGCGCTGCTGCGCCTGTATGCCTATTTCGGCGACGACTTCCAGGTCGAGTGCCCCACGGGATCGGGCACGATGATGACGCTGCTGCAGGTGGCCAAGGAACTGGGTGAACGGCTGGCGCGCCTGTTCCTGCGCGACGCCAGCGGCGCGCGGCCGGCGCACGGTGCTGCGGCCAAGTACCGCGACGACCCGCACTGGCGCGACCTGGTGTTGTTCTACGAATATTTCCACGGCGACACCGGTGCGGGCATCGGTGCCAGTCACCAGACCGGCTGGACCGGCTGCGTCGCGCGCATCATCCAGGCCAATGCGGTGCTGGACGCCGAACTGCTGCTGAAGCCCGGTGCGCTGGAGGCGGCGAACCGGGCGATGAACCTGGGCGGGCGCACGAGGAGGAAGGCATGAGCGCGCCGGGCCGTTCCCAAGCGCTCGTCCCGCAGCGCGCAGCGCGGAGGGGAGCTCAGTGACCACGCCGCGCTATCCGTCGCTGTACCAGATCAACACGCGCGTGCGGCTGAGCGAACTGTCGCGCGCGCTCGGCCGCGCGGCCACGCTCGACGACCTCAGCGACGCCGAACTCGACCGCCTGGCGGCCCAGGGCTTCGACTGGATCTGGCTGCTCAGCGTCTGGCAGACCGGCCCGGCGGGCCAGCGCGTGTCGCGCAGCCAGCCCGACTGGCGGCGCGAGTTCGAGCGCACGCTGCCCGACCTGCGCGAAGACGACATCGCAGGCTCCGGCTTCGCCATCCGCGGCTACAGCGTGCACGCCGCGTTGGGCGGCGACGCGGCCTTGGCGCGTCTGCGTGAACGGCTGCGTGCACGCGGCCTGAAGCTGATGCTGGACTTCGTGCCCAACCACGTGGCGCTCGACCATCCGTGGGTCGATACGCACCCGGAGTTCTTCGTGGCGGGCACCCCGGCCGAACTGGCGTCCGCGCCGCAGAACTGGACGCGGCTGCGCACGAAGAGCGGCTCGCTGATCCTGGCTCACGGGCGCGACCCGTACTTCGACGGCTGGCCGGACACGCTGCAGCTGAACTACGGCCGTGCGCAGCTGCAGCAGGCGATGATCGACGAGCTGCAGCGCATCGCCGGCCAGTGCGACGGCCTGCGCTGCGACATGGCGATGCTGCTGCTGCCCGATGTCTTCGAGCGCACCTGGGGCATTCGGATGCAGCCGTTCTGGCCCAAGGCGCTGGCCGCCGTGCGACACCGGCAGCCCGGCTTCTGCTTCATGGCCGAGGTCTACTGGGACCTGGAATGGACGCTGCAGCAGCAGGGCTTCAGCTACACCTACGACAAGCGGCTCTACGACCGGCTGTGTGCGCAGCGGCCCCGGCCGGTGCACGACCATCTGCTCGCCGGCCTGGACTACCAGGACCGCATGGCGCGCTTCCTGGAGAACCACGACGAGCCGCGCGCTGCCTCGACCTTCGCCCCGCCGGAGCTGCATGCTGCGGCTGCGCTGATCACCTACGCCACGCCGGGGCTGCGCTTCTTCCACCAGGGCCAGCTCGAAGGTTTTCGCGTGCGCCTGTCGCCGCACCTGGTGCGCGGTCCCGACGAGCCGGTGGATCCCTGGCTCGCGCAATGCTATGCGCGCCTGCTGGCGGCGCTGCGCCAACCGGTGCTGCGCGACGGCGACTGGGCGCTGCTCGATTGCCACCCGGCCTGGGACGGCAACGGCAGCGTCGAGCAGTTCATCGCCTGGCGCTGGGACAGCGCGCCGGGCGAGCGCTTGTGCGCCGCAGTGAACTACGGGCCGCAGCAGGGCCAGTGCTTCGTGCAGTTGCCGTGGCCCGACCTGGCCGGCCGGACCTGGCGGCTGCGCGACCTGCTCGGCGACGCCGTCTACGACCGCCCCGGGGACGACCTGCTGGCGCGTGGCCTGTACCTGGATCTGCCGCCGTGGGGGCACCACCTGTTCGCGCTGCAGGCGTTGCCATCGGAGCCGGCACCATGAGCGCCACCCCGCGGCCCGTGCAGTTCAGCCGCGAGGCGCGGCTGCGCGACGGCACGCCGGTGCTGATCCGCGCGGCGCGGCCCGATGACCGGCAGCGCATCATCGACGCCTTCCACAAGCTCGACCCGCAGACCGTCTACACCCGCTTCTTCGGCGCGAAGAGGGAACTGAGCGAGGCCGACCTGCAGCGCCTGGAGCACAACGACTACGCACGCCAGGTGGCGCTGGTGGCCACGCGCGGCAGCGGGGCCGACGAGATCATCATCGGTGGCGGCGCCTACACGGTGCTGCCGCGGCGGCACGGCGAGCCACCCGCCGCCGAGGTGTCCTTCACCATCGAGGAGGACTACCACGGCCAGGGGCTGTCGACGCTGTTCATGCAACTGCTGATCGACATCGGCCGGCAGCGGGGCATCGGACGCTTCGAAGCCGAAGTGCTGCCCGGCAACGAGGGCATGCTCAAGGTCTTTCGCCGCAGCGGGCTGCCGCTGCGCCAGCGCAGCGAGGAGGGTGTGATCCACGTCGAGATGGACCTGGCGCCGCCGTCCGCTGCGTCTGCATGTGCGTGCCGGGCCGTTCCCAAGCGCTCATCCCCGGAGCACGCAGTGCGCAGGGTAGTCCAATGAGCGTGCCGGGCCGTTCCCAAGCGCTCATCCCACAGCGCGCAGCGCGGGGGGCAGTCCTGTGAGCGTGCCGGCAGCGCCCGCTTCGGTCGCGCCGGTGCTCGACCCGATCGATCGTTATTCCGAGGTGCTGTTCGGCCTGTTCATGGTGCTCACCTTCACCGGCACGCTGAGCGTGGCCACGGCAGGACGCGAGGACGTGCGGGTGATGCTCGTCGCCGCCATCGGCTGCAATGCGGCGTGGGGCTTCGTCGATGCGGTGATGTACGTGCTGCGCAATGTCGTCGCGCGTGGTCGGCAGGCGAGCTTCATGCGGCAGATGCAGGCGAGCCCGACGCCGCAGGCGCGTGCGCAGATCGCGGCCGAACTGGGCCCGGTGGCCGGCGCGCTGGATGCGGCGCAGCTTGACCACATCCACACCTGGATGCGGGCGCAGCCGGTGCCGCCGCGCCGCGTCACTGTGGTGGGCCAGGACCTTCGTGGCGCGCTCGGTGTGTTCCTGCTGGTCTTTGGCTCCACCTTTCCGGTGGTGCTGCCCTTCCTGTTCGTCGATGACCTGCACACCGCGATGCGGCTGTCGGGTGCCGTGGCGATCGTGATGCTGTTCGGCTGCGGCTATGCCTGGGGCCGCTTTGCAGGCGGCTGGCCGCTGCGTGCCGGTGCGCTGATGGTGGTGACCGGCGCAATCATCCAGGCGGTGGTGATCGCGCTGGGCGGCTGAGCGGGAGTTGGCCTACAGGTCCGTGCGCAGCTTCCAGATCTCGGGGAACAGCACCACGTCGAGCATGCGCCGCAGGTAGCCGACGCCGCTGGTGCCGCCAGTGCCGCGCTTGAAGCCGATGACACGCTCCACCGTGGTGACGTGGCGGAAGCGCCAGAGCCGGAACGCGTCTTCCAGGTCGGTCAGTTCCTCGCCGAGCTGGTACAGGTCCCAATGCGCCTGGGGGGCGCGGTAGACGGTGAGCCACGCCGCCTCGACGTCGTCGCTGGCCGCATAGGGCTGGGTCCAGTCGCGCTGCACGTGGCTGGCAGGCACGGTGATGCCGCGCCGCGCCAGCAGGCGCAACGCTTCGTCATAGAGGCTAGGCGCGCGGTAGGCGGCCTCCACCTGCGCCAGCAGCTCGGGGCGGTGGGCATGGGGCTTCAGCATCGCGGCGTTCTTGTTGCCCAGGCTGAACTCGATGCAGCGGTACTGCCAGCTCTGGAAGCCGCTGCTGTTGGACAGGTAGGGCCGGATGGCGCTGTATTCCGGTGGCGTCATCGTCGCCAGCACGTCCCAGGCATGCACCAGCTGCTCCATGATCTTGCTGACGCGGGCCAGCATCTTGAAGGCCGGCGCCAGCTCGTCGCGCGCGATGTGGCCGATGGCGGCACGCAGCTCGTGGAGCATCAGCTTCATCCACAGCTCGCTGGTCTGGTGCTGCACGATGAACAGCATCTCGTTGTGGTCGGGCGACAGCGGATGCTGCGCGCTGAGCACCTGGTCCAGGTGCAGGTAGTCGCCGTAGCTCATGTCGCGCGCGAAGTCGAGCTTGGCGCCCTCGGCGCGCACGATGCCTTCGGGAGTGGTTTGTTCGCTCATGTGACGGCGGCTTTCTGGTTGAAGCGGGCTTCGCGCCACTCCTCGCGCTGCAGCATGTCGCGCAGGTGTTCGACCGCGTCCCAGACGTCGACGAAGCGCAGGTACAGCGGCGTGAAGCCGAAGCGCAGCACCTGCGGTGCGCGGAAGTCGCCGACCACGCCGCGCGCGATCAGCGCCTGCACCATCGCATAGCCGTGCGTCGGGTGGGCGAAGCAGACCTGGCTGCCGCGCAGCGTGTCGTCGCGCGGCGACGCCCGCGTCAGGCCCATGCCGGCACAGCGTGTTTCCACCAGCTCGGCGAAGGCGCGTGTCAGGGCCAGCGATTTGGTGCGCAGTGCACCGATGCCGCCGTGGGCCTCGGCGGCCAGCACCGTGTCGACGCCGCATTCCAGCGCCGCCAGAGAGATCACCGCCGGCGTGCCGCACAGATAACGGCGGATGCCGGGCGCCGGCCGGTAGCCGGGCGTGAACTCGAACGGCGCCGCATGCCCCATCCAGCCGGCCAGCGGCTGCCAGAAGCGTTCGGCGTGGTGCGGCGCCACCCAGACGAAGGCCGGCGCGCCGGGGCCGCCGTTGAGGTACTTGTAGCCGCAGCCGATGGCGAAGTCGGCGCCGTCGCGCCGCAGGTCCACCGGCACCGCGCCGGCGGAATGCGCCAGGTCCCACAGCGCCAGCGCGCCGGCGTCGTGCGCGGCCTGCGACAGCGCCGCCATGTCGTGCATGCGGCCGTTGGCGTAGTTGACGTGGGTCAGCATCAGCACGGCGCAGCGCTCGTCCAGCAGCGTGGGCAGGTCTTCGGGGCGGTCGGCCAGCACCAGCTCGCAGCCGCGCTCGGCGGCGGTGGCTTCGGCGATGTACAGGTCGGTGGGGAAGTTGCTGCGCTCCGAGACGATGCGCGTGCGCTTCGCGTCGTCGGCGCGGGCGATGTTCAGCGCGGCGTTCAGCACCTTGAACAGGTTCACCGAGGTGGAATCCGCGGCCACGCATTCGCCCGGCCCGGCGCCGATGAGCCGCGCGATCTTGTCACCGATGCGCGGCGCCAGGTCCATCCAGCCGGCGCTGTTCCAGCTGCCGATCAGGCCGGTGCCCCATTCCTGCGTCACCACCTGCTGCACGCGCGCCGGCGTCGCCTTCGGCATCACGCCGAGCGAATTGCCGTCCAGGTAGATCAAGCCCGGTGGGATGTGGAATTGATCGCGCAGCGGCGCGAGCGGGTCGGCGGCGTCCAGCGCCAGGGCGTCGTCACGGGTCTTCATCGGTTCTCCAGGGATCGCAGCACGGCGCGCACCGGGCTGGCGTCGGCGCTGACCAGTTTGAGCGGCAGCGCAATCAGTTCGTAGTCGCCTGCGGGGACGTCGTCCAGCAGCAGGTTCTCCAGCACGCGCAGGCCGCGCCGGCGGATCACCTGATGGCTGTCCAGCGTCTTGCTGTCGGCCGGGTCGATGCTGGCGGTGTCGATGCCGACCAGCAGTACGCCCATGTCGGCCAGACGCTCCACGGTCTGTGGCGCGAAGGCAGCGAGACCCGGATCCCAGCCCACGGGCTGGCGCGCATAGGTGCGCACCAGCACGCGCGGCGGCAGGCCGGCGAGGGCGTGTTCCAGGTGCGACCATTCGACGAGCGGGCCGCGGCCGATGGCATGGATCACGCGGCAGCGGCCGAGGTAGGGCTCGAGCGCGACGGTGCCGATGGGCTCGCCGGCAGCGTCGTAGTGCAGCGGCGCGTCGGCATGCGCGCCGGTGTGCGGCGACAGCGTCAATGTCGCGACGTTGACCGGGCAGCCGGGGCCGATGCGCGCGGCCCACTGCTGTGCGTAGACGGCGTCGCCCGGAAAGACGGGCGAGAGGTCGGAAACGGGGGGCGAGATGTCCCAGATCGGCATGGTGCGGGCAAAGTTAGCACCATCGCCGCCATCGTGGTGTCGGTAAATTCAGACGCTGGTGGATTCACCAGCGGTCGCACGCGCCCCCTAGCCAATGCGCCCGAGCAGCAGGTATTCCATCAGCGCCTTCTGCGCGTGCAGCCGGTTCTCCGCCTCGTCCCAGACCACCGACTGCGGGCCGTCGATGACCTCGGCGGTGACCTCTTCGCCGCGGTGCGCCGGCAGGCAGTGCATGAACAGCGCGTCGGGCTTGGCCGCGGCCATCATCTCAGCGTCCACGCACCAGTCGGCAAAGGCCTTCTTGCGCGCTTCGTTCTCGGCCTCGTAGCCCATGCTGGTCCAGACGTCGGTGGTCACCAGGTCGGCGCCGCGGCAGGCTTCCATCGGGTCCTTGAAGACCTTGTAGCAGCCGGTGTTCGAGATGCCGGCCACCTTCGGGTCGATTTCATAGCCGCCCGGCGTGCTGACGTGCAGCGTGAAACCCAGGATCTCGGCTGCCTGCAGCCAGGTGTTGGCCATGTTGTTGCCGTCGCCGACCCAGGCCACGACCTTGCCCTGGAGACATCCGATGGCGTCGGCGCCGCCGCCGCGTGGACCGCGGTGTTCGATGTAGGTCAGGATGTCGGCCAGGATCTGGCAGGGGTGGTATTCGTTGGTCAGCCCGTTGATCACCGGCACGCGCGAGTGTGCGGCGAAGGCGACGATCTTCGCCTGTTCATAGGTGCGGATCATCACGATGTCGACCATGCGGCTGATGACGCGCGCCGAGTCCTCCACCGGCTCGGCGCGGCCGAGCTGGCTGTCGCCGGTGGTCAGGTGCACCACCGAGCCGCCCATCTGGTACATGCCGGCTTCGAAGCTGACGCGCGTGCGCGTGCTGGCCTTCTCGAAGATCATCGCCAGCGTGCGGTCGGCCAGCGGCTGGTACTTCTCGTAGTTCTTGAAGCGCTGCTTGATGATGCGCGCGCGCTCGAAGAGATAGGCGTACTCCTCGGCACGCAGGTCCTTGAACTGCAGGTAGTGCTTCATCAGCGTGTCGCCGGGCTTCACGTCGGTTCGGCCAGGAAGGCCTTGATCAGCGGGCACAGGATGGCGGCGATCTGCCGCGCCTCGTCGGCCGACAGGATCAGCGGCGGCAGCAGCCGCACGACGCGGTCGGCCGTGACGCTGATCATCAGCCCGGCCTCGGCCGCACGGCCGAGCAGCACGCCACAGGGGCGGTCGAGCTCGATGCCGATCATCAGCCCCTGGCCGCGGAACTCGACCACGCCCTTCTCGCCGGCCAGGCCGGCTTCCAAGGCCTCGCGGAGCAATTGGCCGACGGCGGCGGCGTTGGCCATCACGCCGTCTTCCTCCATGATGCGCAGCGTTTCGACGCCAGCGCGCATCGCCAGCGGGTTGCCGCCGAAGGTGGTGCCATGGTTGCCCGGCCCGAGCACGTCCTTGGCCTTGGGCCCGACGACCACCGCGCCGATCGGCACGCCCGAGCCCAGACCCTTGGCCAGCGGCATCACGTCCGGCTTGATGCCGGCCCACTGGTGCGCGAACCACTTGCCGGTGCGGCCCAGGCCACACTGCACCTCGTCGAGCATCAGCAGCCAGCCCTTGGCGTCGCACAGCCTGCGCAGGCCCTGCAGGTAGTCGGCACGCGTCTGGTTGATGCCGCCTTCGCCCTGGATCACTTCCAGGAACACCGCGACCACGTTCGGGTTCGTCGCCGCCACCTTCTCCACCGCGGCCAGGTCGTTCAGCGGCACGCGCACGAAGCCTTCGACCAGCGGCTCGAAGCCCTTCTGCACCTTCTCGTTGCCGGTGGCCGACAGCGTGGCGATGCTGCGGCCGTGGAAGGCCTTCTCGTAGACGATGATCTCGGGCCGCTGAATGCCCCGGTCATGCCCGTACTTGCGCGCGATCTTGATCGCGCCTTCGTTGGCTTCGAGTCCGGTGCTGCAGAAGAACACCGAGTCCAGACCCGACAGTTCGCACAGCCTGGCCGCCAGCGTCTCCTGCAGCGGCACCTCGTAGTAGTTGGAGCTGTGGATCATCTTGCCGATCTGGTCCTGCAGCGCCGGCACCAGCTTCGGATGCGCGTGGCCCAGCGTGTTGACGGCGATGCCGCCCAGCCCGTCCAGGTACTTTCGGCCCTCGGTGTCCCAGACCCAGCAGCCGCGGCCGTGGCTCAGCGCGATCGGCAGGCGGCCGTAGGTGTTCATCACGTGCGGCATCGGCGAGACGGGAGCCTTGTCGGGAGCGTTCATCGGCATTCCTCGGAGCAGAGCGGAAGATTCTAGGGAGATGATGTCGCCAGAATGAAAAAGAGCCTGCGATGCAGGCTCTTCGTCAGGGGGAACGGGTTCGTTCGCCGTATCAGGCGGCCAGCGCCTTCACCTTCGCCGAGAGGCGGCTCTTGTGTCGCGCGGCCTTGTTCTTGTGGAAGATGCCCTTGTCGGCGATCGAGTCGATCACGCTCTGGGCCGACTTGAACAGTTCGCTCGCCTTCGCCTTGTCGCCGCTCAGAACGGCCTTCTGCACGTTCTTGATGGCGGTGCGGAAACGCGAACGCAGCGCGGTATTGGCGGCGTTGAGCTTGACGTCCTGGCGCGCACGCTTGCGCCCCGAGGCGAGACGGACGGTCTTCTTCTTGGCTTTGGACGATGTGGCCATGCTTTAAAGCTCGAACGAATGGTGCAAAGCCGGACAGTATAGCACGAGTGGACAGCAATGCCACGGCATGGTCGAGCGTGCTGCCTATAATCCGCCGCGCTGCAGCAGGGCCGAGCCGGCCGTGCCGTCGGCCCGCGATGAACCTGTTCAAGGCCGCCTCCACCGTCTCCCTGCTGACCCTCGCCTCGCGCATCACCGGCCTGGTGCGCGAGCAGCTGATTGCGGCCGCCTTCGGCGCCAGTGCCGCGACCGACGCCTTCAACGTCGCCTTCCGCATCCCGAACCTGTTGCGCCGGCTGTTCGCCGAGGGCGCGTTCTCGCAGGCCTTCGTGCCCATCCTGGCGGCCACGCGAGCGCGCGACGGCGACGAAGCCACGCGGCGGCTGATCGACGCCGCGGCCAGTGTGCTGGCCTGGGCGCTGCTGCTGACCTGCGTGATCGGCATGGTCGGCGCGCCGGTGCTGGTCTGGATGTTCGGCTCGGGACTGAAGGAATTCGACCTGGCCGCGACGATGACGCGCTGGATGTTCCCTTACATCGGGTTCATGTCGCTGGTGGCGTTGTCGGCCGGCATTCTGAACACCTGGAAGCGCTTCGCCGTGCCGGCGGCCACGCCGGTGCTGCTGAACCTGGCCGTGATCGCCGCGGCCTGGTGGGGCGCGCCGCTGTTCAAGACCTGGGGGCTGGACCCGGTGCTGGCCCTGGCTGCCGGCGTGATGCTCGGCGGACTGCTGCAGGCGGCGATCCAGGTGCCGGCGCTGCGTGCCATCGGCTGCATGCCGCATTTCGCGCTCACGCCAGCGGCACTGCGCAGGGCCTGGACGCATCCCGGTGTGCACCGCATCCTGGGCCTGATGGCGCCGGCGCTGCTGGGGGTGTCGGTGGCCCAGGTCTCGCTGCTGATCAATACGCAGATCGCCTCGCACATTGGCGTCGGCGCCGTCTCGTGGCTGACCTATGCCGACCGGCTGATGGAGTTCCCGACCGCGCTGCTCGGCGTGGCGCTGGGCATCGTGCTGCTGCCGCAGCTGGCTGCCGCGCAGGCCCGGCAGGACATGCAGGCCTATTCGGACATGCTCGACTGGGGCCTGCGCGTGCTGGTGCTGCTGGCGCTGCCTTGTGCGCTGGCGCTGCTGGTCTTTCCGCGCCCGCTGGTGGCGGTGCTGTTCCACTACGGCCAGTTCCAGGTGCAGGACGTGCTGCAGACCACGCGGGCGCTGATGGGCTACGGCGTCGGCCTGATGGGGCTGGTCGGCGTCAAGGTGCTGGCGCCGGGCTACTTCGCGCGCCAGGACATCCGCACGCCGGTGCGCATCGCGATCGTCGTGCTGCTGGCGACGCAGGTGATGAATGCGCTGCTCGTGCCCTGGCTCGGCCATGCGGGGCTGGCGCTGTCCATCGGCCTGGCGGCGCTGCTCAATGCCGGCTGGCTGCTGACGGGGCTGCGGCGCGGCGGCTTCTACCGCCCGCTGCCCGGCTGGAGCATGTTCCTTGTCCGTGTGCTGGCGGCCTGTGCCGCGCTCGGCGGGCTGCTGTTCTGGGCCGAGCGGGCGATCGACTGGGTCGGCCTGCAGGCGCATTGGGCCCAGCGCGCCGGCTGGATGGCCGCAGTGCTGGGCGGCGCGGCGCTGTTGTACTTCGCGGTTCTTGCGGCCTGCGGCATGCGACTGGCGCACTTCCGCCGCCGATAGACTGGGGCCCATGACGCTGCGTTTCGAGAAGCCGTCCGCGCTGCAGTATTTCGGCTCGCTGGTGGCCGAGGACCAAGGCTTCGCGCTGCTCGAGGCGGCCATCGCGGTGGCCCAGGACGACCACCCGCAGCTCGATCCGCAGGGCGTGTTGTCGCAGGTCGACGCGCTGGGCGAGCGGCTGAAGCGCCGCGTGCCGGCCGACGCGGTGGTGCTGCAGAAGCTGCGCTTCCTGAACCGGTTCTTCTTCCAGGACCTGGGCTTCGCCGGCAATGTGAACAACTACTACGACCCGCGCAACAGCTATGTGCACGAGGTGCTGCAGACGCGGCGCGGCATCCCGATCACGCTGGCGCTGCTGTACATCGAGCTGGCCTCGCACATCGGGCTGAACGCCCGCGGCGTGGCCTTCCCCGGCCACTTCCTGGTGAAGCTGCGCGCCGGGCAGGGCGAGGTGATCATCGACCCGATGAGCGGCCAGTCGCTGTCGCGCGCCGAGCTCGAGGAGCGGCTCGGCCCTTACCGGCGGGCGCGCGGCCTGACCGGCGAATTCGAGGTGCCGCTGGGGCTGTTCCTGCAGGCCGCGCCGCCGCGCGACACGCTCGCCCGGCTGCTGCGCAACCTGAAGGAGATCCACCGTGCCGCCGAGGACTGGCCCCGCCTGCTGGCGGTGTGCGAGCGCCTGGTGCTGCTGCTGCCGCAGGCCTGGGACGAGCGCCGCGACCGCGGCCTGGTGCTGGCGCAACTGGGCCGCGACGCCGCAGCGGCGCAGGATCTGGCGGAGTACCTGACGCACGAGCCGCAGGCCGAAGACGCGGCGCCGCTGCGCGAGCGCCTGCGTGGCCTGGGCGGCGACCCTGCGGGCAAGCTGCACTGAGGCGTCGGGCGATCGAGGCGGGCCGCCGCCTAAAATGCAGCTGCATGCCTGTCACCCCACGTCGATGAAGCAGATCCCGCTGGCGATCGGCCCGGACCCGCTGCCTACCTTCGACACCTATCTCAGTGCCGCCAATGCGGCGGCCGTGGCGCACCTGCGTTCGCTGGTGCTGCCGGCTGCGCCGGTGTACCTGTGGGGACCGTCGGGCAGCGGCAAGAGTCATCTGCTGCGCGCGCTGGTGCACGAACGGCAGGCGGCAGGCGAGCGGGCCGGCAGCTTCGCTGCCGATTCCAGCGCGCCGTGGCAGCTGCAGCCCGGCTGGTCGCTGGTGCTGATCGACGACTGCGACCGGCTCGATGCGCAGCGCCAGCAGGCGGCCTTCAGCCTGTTCGTGCAGGCGGCCGATGCCGGCGTACAGTGGGTGGCGGCGGGCCGCCTGCCGCCGGTGGACCTGGCCCTGCGCGACGACCTGCGCACCCGCCTGGCCTGGGGCCACGTGTTCGCGCTGCAACCGGCCAGCGAGAACGAAGCCCGGGCCGCGCTGCGTCGCGAGGCCGACCGGCGCGGCATCTTCCTGGCCGACGAGGTCATCGACTACCTGCTGGCGCGCGCGGCGCGCGACCTGGGCACGCTGATGCAGATGCTCGACCGCATCGACCATTTTGCGCTGGCGCGCCAGCGGCTGGTGACGGTGCCGCTGCTGCGCCAGATGCTGCAGGAGG
Organism: Rubrivivax sp.; assembly: GCA_044225625.1. Taxonomy (GTDB): domain Bacteria; phylum Pseudomonadota; class Gammaproteobacteria; order Burkholderiales; family Burkholderiaceae_C; genus Rubrivivax. The sequence continues at coordinate 13,618 of JBGAII010000047.1, read as the reverse complement.
ACGCGGGCGAGGCCGGCGCGTCCACGCCGGCCGGTGCGCCGCTGCACGATGCGCCGGTGGGCCGCGCGGCGGCACCGCTGGCCGCAGGCTGCTCCGGGGGAGAGGCATGAACCTGGCGCTTTTCGACCTGGACGGCACGCTGTTGGAGATCGATTCCGACCATGCCTTCGGCGAGTTCATGGTGCGGCTCGGCTGGGCCGATGCCGACGCTTTCCGCCGCGCCAACGATGCCTTCTACGCGCAGTACCAGGCCGAACAGCTGGACGTCGACGCCTACATCCGCTTCGCCACGTCGGCCTGGCGCGAGCGCGATGCCGCCGAACTGGCCGAAGCGAGCCGGCGCTTCGTCGACGAAGTGGTCCGGCCCGCGCTGCACGACAGCGCGCTGGCGCTGGTGCGCCAGCATGCCGAGGCCGGCGACCAGGTCGCGATCGTCACCGCGACCAATGAATTCGTCACGCGGCCCATTGCCGGGCTGTTCGGCGTGGACGAACTGATCGCCACCGAACTGCAGCGCGACGCCGACGGCCGCGTCACCGGTGCGATCCGCGGCGTGCCCTCGTACCGCGAAGGCAAGGTCACCCGGGTGCAGCAATGGCTGCAGGCCCGCGGGCAGCGCTGCGAGGACTTCGACCGCATCAGCTTCTACAGCGATTCCACCAACGACCTGGCGCTGCTCGAGCGCGTCAGCCATCCGGTGGCCACCAACCCCGCGCCGGCGCTCGAGCGCATCGCGACGGCGCGCGGCTGGCCCATCCTCAGGCTCTTTGCATGATCAAGAAGTTCATCGACAGGCTGCTCGGCAAGACGGCCTCCGGCAAGCCCGCGGTGCCGCTCGGCAAGCGCGTGGAGATCGGCGCGGCCGAACACGGCATCGACCAGGGTCTGCTCGACGAACCTGCGGTGCGCGTCGTCAGCACGCTGCAGCAGGCCGGGCACCAGGCCTACGTGGTCGGCGGCGCGGTGCGCGACCTGCTGCTGGGTCTGCGTCCGAAGGACTTCGACGTCGCCACCGATGCGACGCCGGAGCAGGTGAAGGCGCTGTTCCGCCGCGCGTTCATCATCGGCCGGCGCTTCCGCATCGTGCATGTGATCTTCGGCCGTGGCCGCGAGCACGAGGTGATCGAGGTCTCGACCTTCCGTGCGCTGCTCGACGCGGCCGCGGCCGACCAGGTCAGCGGCAACGAGAAGACGTCGAAGCAGGAACTCAGCGGCAAGGCCCACGTGGTCGACGCCAGCGGCCGCGTGCTGCGCGACAACGTCTGGGGGCCGCAGATCGAGGACGCAGCGCGCCGCGACTTCACCGTGAATGCGCTGTACTACGACCCGACCGGGCAGATCGTGGTCGACTACCACCACGGCTTCCAGGACGCGAAGAAGCGCGTGCTGCGCATGATCGGCGACCCTGCCACGCGCTACCGCGAGGACCCGGTGCGCATCATTCGCGTCGTGCGCTTCGCCGCCAAGCTGGGCTTCGCGATCGAGCCGAAGACGGCCGCGCCGATCCGCGAGATGTCGGCGTTGCTGGCCAATGTTCCGGCCTCGCGCCTGTTCGACGAGATGATCAAGCTGCTGCAGACCGGCCATGCGCTGAAGAGCCTGGCCGAACTGCGGCGCCACGGGCTCGACCGCGGCGTGTTCCCGATCCTCGACGCGGTGCTGCAGCCGGCGGCGCAGAACCCGGCGCGCGAGCGCTTCGTGCAGCTGGCGCTGGCCGACACCGACCGGCGCGTGGCCGAAGGCCTGCCGGTGGCGCCGAGCTTCCTGCTGGCCTGCCTGCTGTGGCACGAGGTGCTGGAGCGCTGGCAGGCCTTGAAGGCGAACGGCGAGCCGCCGTTCCCCGCACTGCAGCAGGCGGTGGATGCGGTCTTCGATGCGCGCATCGGCGACATCTCCGGGCGCGGCAAGCTGGCGGCCGACATGCGCGAGATCTGGCTGATGCAACCGCGCTTCGAGCGCCGCAGCGGCAACACGCCGCGCGCGCTGGTCGAGCAGCCCCGCTATCGCGCGGCCTACGACTTCCTGCGCCTGCGCGCCGATGCCGGCGAGATCGACGTCGAACTTGCCGAATGGTGGGAGGACTTCGCGCTCGGCGACGAGGATGAGCGTGTGGCGCTGCTGCAGGCGGTGCGCGAGCAGCAGGGACCGCGGCGCGTGCCGGCGGCGCGGCCGGCGGCCGGCAGGGCTCCGGCCGAGCCCGACGAGCTTCCCTGCGGCGGCCGGCGAGGAAGCGGGCGCCGAAACGACGTCGGCGCCGCCGGCGCAAGCCCGGCGGCGCGTCGGCCGGCGGCGACGCCGGCGCCGCGGCACCGGCCCCGCTGCCCGACTGAGCGCAGCCGGCACACCCACCGTTGGCCTGCTGGCCGGCTGAACCGGCGGGCCGTGCGGCTTGATCCGTCGCCGGCGGCCGGCCCTGAGCCGCACCTACAATCGCGCCGCCGTCCACGCCCTCCCCGGACACCCGGGGAACCTCCACATGTTCTTCGGCAAGCTCCTGCCCCGCGAAGGCACCTTCTTCGCACTGTTCGACCAGCACGCGGCCTTCATCACGCAGGCCGCGCGCGCCTTCCTGCTGCTGCTCAAGCACTACGACGATGCGGCGCTGCGCGAACGCTATGCGGCCGAGGTGGATTCGGCCGAGCATGCCGCCGACCGCGTGACCGCCGAAGTCAACCGGCTGCTGCACAAGACCTTCATCACGCCGATCGGTCGCGACCAGATCCATGGCCTGATCAACGGCATGGACGACATCGTCGACCTGCTGCAGGACGCCACCGAGACGCTGTCGCTGTACGACGTGCGCAAGCTCACCGAAGACGTGATGCGCCTCGGCGACATCAGCGCCAAGTGCTGTGAGCGCGTGCAGCACGCGGTGTCGCTGATGTCGCGGCTGAGCCGGCCGGAGGTGGCCGAATCGGCGATCAAGACCTGCGAGGAGATCGACCAGCTCGAGTCCGACGCCGACCGCGTGATGCGCTCGGCGATGTCCAAGCTGTTCCGCGAGGAAACGGACGTGCGCGAACTGATCAAGCTGAAGGCCATCTACGAACACCTTGAATCGATCTCCGACCGCTGCGAGGACGTGGCCAACATGATCGAAGGCGTGGTGCTGGAAAACTCCTGACGCGCGCCCTCCATGCAGAGTCTGCAGATCGGTTTCTGGGTCGTCGCGATGCTGGTGCTGCTGGCGCTGGTATTCGACTTCATGAACGGCTTCCACGACGCGGCGAACTCGATCGCCACCGTGGTGTCCACCGGCGTGCTGCGGCCGCAGACGGCGGTGGCCTTCGCCGCGTTCTGCAACGTGATCGCGATCTTCATCTTCCACCTGAGCGTGGCTGCCACCGTGGGCAAAGGCATCGTGCATCCCGCGGTGGTCGATCAGTACGTGGTGTTCGGCGCGCTGATCGGCGCGATCAGCTGGAACCTGGTGACCTGGTGGTACGGCATTCCCTCGAGCAGTTCGCACGCGCTGATCGGCGGCATCGTCGGTGCGACCATCGCCAAGGCCGGCACCGACGACCTGGTGCTGCCCGGCATCGCCAAGACCGTGGCCTTCATCGTCGTCTCGCCCGTGCTGGGTTTCCTGTTGGCGGGGCTGCTGATGGTGCTGGTGTCGTGGATCTGCAGGCGCAGCTCGCCGCTGCGCGTCGACAACTGGTTCCGCCGGCTGCAGCTGGTGTCGGCCGGCATGTACTCGCTGGGCCACGGCGGCAACGACGCGCAGAAGACCATCGGCATCATCTGGATGCTGCTGATCGCCTCCGGCTCGGCCGCGGCCACCGATCCGATGCCGCCGGCCTGGGTGATCTGGTGCTGCTACCTGGCCATTGGCGCGGGCACGCTGTTCGGTGGCTGGCGCATCGTCAAGACCATGGGTCAGCGCATCACGAAGCTCAAGCCGGTGGGCGGCTTCTGCGCCGAGACCGGCGGTGCCCTGACGCTGTTCCTGGCGACCGCGCTGGGCGTGCCGGTGTCGACCACGCACACCATCACCGGCGCCATCGTCGGCGTCGGCGCCGTGCGCAACGCCTCGAAGGTGCGCTGGGGCGTGGCCGGCAACATCGTCTGGGCCTGGGTCCTGACGATCCCGGCCAGCGCCATCGTCGCGGCACTGGCCTACTACGTCGGCCGCGTGCTGTTCTGAACGGCCTCGGCGGCGGGCTGCTCCAGCTGCCACTCGAAGAAGTGCTGCATGCCGAAGGCGACCGTGCCCATCAGCACGGCGGCGCCGAGCAGCAGCGCGACGATCACGCCCAGCACCGGAATCCAGCCGGTGCTCTGCGGCGGCTGCCCGGGGGCGTGGCGCGCGGCCCACTTCTCGTCCGAGGTCAGGCCGTAGACGATGGCATTGAGCATCGCCAGCGAGATCATCAGGCCCAGCACCGGGATCAGCACCCAGGCCACACGGTCGTCCTGGCCGAAGGCGCGCATGCGCTGCACGCCGGCCAGGCCCAGCAGCGTGGGCAGCGGATAGAGCCAGCCCAGTCGGTCGCGCCAACCGTACAGGTAGAAGCGGTGCAGGCCGAGCGTGCCGCCGATCACCGCCAGCCACGTGGCCACGGACTTGGAGCGCGCGGCCTTCATGCCGCCTCCTGCGGGGCGCTAGAGGCCGCAGTGCCGAGCGGGCGCTGCATCAGCACCACATCGAGCCAGCGGTCGAACTTCCAACCCACCGCGCGCAGGAGGCCGCAGGGCTCGAAGCCGAGCGCGGCGTGCAGCCTGGTCGAGCCGTGGTTGGCGCTGTCGCCGATCACCGCCAGCATCTGCCGTGCGCCGGCCGCCTGGCAGCGCGCCAGCAGTTCGGCCAGCAGCAGCTGCCCGACGCCACGGCCCTGCGCATCGGGGTGCAGGTAGATCGAGTCTTCCACGCTGAATCGGTAGGCAGGCCGTGGGCGGAACGGGCCCGCGTAGGCATAGCCAATCACTGCATCGCGCTGCTCGGCCACCAGCCAGGGCAGGCCCTTGGACAGCACGTCGTCGCGGCGCCGCGCCATCTCTTCGACGCTGGGCTCGTCGATCTCGAAGGTGCCGGTGCCGTGCTGCACGGCATGAGCGTAAATGGCGTGGATGGCCTTCAGGTCGGCCGGCGTGCTCGGACGCACGAGCAGGGGGGAGGGCATCGGGGCTGCAAATCGTGAAAGGCTGAGTTTATAATGTCGGGTTCCGGTCGCCGGACAAGGTCGCCCAAGTGGCCCCGGCAAGCGTCGGCACGCACGCCAGAGGGTGAGCGGTGCGGCGCAGCACACTCACTGAAGGACAGTCTCATCATGGTCGTCATTCGACTGGCTCGCGGTGGCGCCAAGAAGCGCCCGTTCTACAACATCGTCGTCGCCGACGCGCGCGAGCGCCGTGATGGCCGCTTCATCGAGCGCGTGGGTTTCTACAACCCGATGGCCGCCGGCGGCGAACAACCGCTGCGCGTCGCCACCGACCGCGTCAGCTACTGGGCCAGCGTCGGCGCCAAGCTGTCGCCGACGGTGACGCGTCTGGTCGAACAGGCCAAGAAGGCCGCCTGAATCCGGCAGGGGTGGCTTCCGCGCCGGCCCCTTCGGCGCCGCCTGACGCCGAGTTCCCCGCCGATGCCGTCGAAGTCGGCCGTGTGACCGATGCCTGGGGCATCAAGGGCTGGATCCGCGTCCAGCCCTATGCCAAGGATCCCCAGGCGCTGTTCTCCTCGCGGCGCTGGTATCTGCGCCCGCCGCTGCTGCAGCCCGGCCGACCCGCTCCCGTCGTCGCCGCGCCTCTGCCGCATCTGTTGCGCGTCGCCGAAGCACGTTCCCATGGCGACGATGTGGTGGCAGCGATCCGCGACGTCACCGATCGCAACGCCGCCGAGGCGTTGCGCGGCGCCCGCATCTTCGTGGCGCGCAGCAGCTTTCCCACTGCCGACGAAGGCGAGTACTACTGGATCGACCTGATCGGCCTGCAGGTGGTCAACCGCGACGGCGTGGCGCTGGGCCGGGTGATCGGACTGCTCGACAACGGCGCGCAGAGCGTGCTGCAGGTGCGCGACGACGCGGCTGCCGATGCGGCCGGCCAGCCGGTGGCGGAGCGGCTGATCCCCTTCGTCGCCGCCTACATCGACCATGTGGACCTCGCGGCGCGCCGTATCGACGTCGACTGGGGCGTCGACTACTGACGCGGCGGCGATGCGTTTCGACGTCGTCACGCTGTTTCCGGAGCTCTTCGACGCGCCGCTGAAGCATGGCATCACGCGTCGCGCCTGGGAGTCTGGCGCGATGCAGTTGCGACTGTGGCCGCTGCGTGATTTTGCCGAGGACAACCATCGCCGCGTCGACGACCGACCCTACGGCGGCGGGCCGGGCATGGTGATGCTGGCCGAGCCACTGCAGCGCGCGCTGGCCGCGGTGCGCGCCGAGCGGGCCGAAGCCGAACCGGCGCCGGTGCTGCACTTCAGCCCGGCCGGGCGCCGGCTGGACCAGGCGCTGGTGCAGCAGATCGCCGGCGGCCCGGGGGCGGTGCTGCTGTGCGGCCGCTACGAGGGCATCGACCAGCGCTTCGTCGATGCCTTCGTCACGCATGAGATCAGCCTCGGCGACTTCGTCCTGTCCGGCGGCGAGTTGCCGGCGCTGGCGTTGCTGGATGCGGTGGCTCGGCTGGTGCCTGGCGTGCTGAGCGAGCCCTCGCACCAGCAGGACAGCTTCTCCGACGGCCTGCTGGAAGGGGCGCAGTACAGCCGGCCCGAAGTCTGGTCCGGGCCCAGCGGCCCGGTACCGGTGCCGCCGGTGCTGCTGTCGGGCCACCATGCCGAGGTGGCGCGCTGGCGGCGCCAGCGCTCGCTGGAACTGACCGCCCGGCGGCGGCCCGACCTGATCGCCGCGGCCCGGGCGGCCGGGCGGCTGGACGCCGCCGACGAGCGCTTCCTGAAGTCGCTCGGGCTATAATCAAAGGCTTTTCGATCCTCTGCCGCGCCAAAACACGGGCGAGCCCCAGGTGGCCGCCCTCTCCGAACACGCCGCCGGCACGATCGCCTGGAGAACCCCGATGGATTTGATCAGCACCCTCGAACAAGAGGAAATTGCGCGCCTGAACAAGAAGATCCCCGCTTTCGCCCCCGGCGACACGGTGATCGTCAGCGTCAACGTGGTCGAAGGCACGCGCAAGCGCGTCCAGGCCTTCGAAGGCGTCGTCATCGCCAAGCGCAACCGCAGCCTGAACAGCAGCTTCATCGTGCGCAAGATCTCCAACGGCGAAGGCGTGGAGCGCACGTTCCAGCTGTACAGCCCGATCATTGCCGGCATCGAAGTCAAGCGCCGCGGCGACGTGCGCCGTGCCAAGCTGTACTTCCTGCGCCAGCGCAGCGGCAAGTCGGCGCGCATCAAGGAAAAGCTCGCCTGACCATCGGTCAGCCTGTGGCGAAGCCACAGGTCGCGCGCAGCGCGAAGCGAGTTTTGACGGTAACGCGGCGTAGCCGCCTGCCGTCCGAAGCTGGCCCGCTGCCTGCGAGGCCTCCATGTCTGCGACCCGCCCCCGCATCCTCGATCCTCATGCCGTGCCGGTGATCGGCACTGACGCCCATCTGGCGGCCGTCGATCCGCTGCGGCTGACGCCGCTGGCGCTGCGCGAGCGGTTTGGCACCGTTGGCGAGTGGCAGCCCGAGATCGTCGGCGACACCGACCTGGCCGGCCGGCATCTGCACCAGGCCTCGGTGCTGGTGCCGCTGGTGCAGCGGCCCGAGGGCCTGCAGGTGCTGCTGACGCAGCGCACCGATCACCTGCGCGACCATGCCGGGCAGATCAGCTTCCCGGGCGGGCGCTTCGAGGAGGGCGATGCCGACGCCGTGGCCACCGCGCTGCGCGAGGCCGAAGAGGAGGTCGGCTTGCCGCGCGAACGCGTCGACGTCATCGGTCGCCTGCCGCACTACACCACCGTGACCAACTACGTGGTCACGCCGGTCGTCGCGCTGGTCGAGCCGCCGTTTACGCTGCAGCTCGACAGCTTCGAGGTCGCCGAGGCTTTCGAGGTGCCGCTCAGCTTCCTGATGACGCCGGCGCATCACCAGCGACACGAGATCGAGCTGCAGGGCCAGCGCCGCCAGTTCCTGTCGATGCCGTGGGAAAGCGCGGCCGCCGATGGTGCGCCGCGCCGCTACTTCATCTGGGGTGCCACCGCGGCCATGTTGCGCAATCTGTACGGCTTCCTCAGCCGCTGAGCGCGGCATGGCGCCGGGGGCGCTCGTTATCATCGGCGACCGATGAGCTTCTTTGCCGTCCTGATCGCGCTGCTGATCGAACAGCTCAAGCCGCTGCCGCGCGACAACTGGGTGCACGAAAGGCTCGTGGCCTGGACCGGCTGGGTCGGACGCAACTTCGACGCCGGCAAGCCGCGGCACGCCTGGGTGGTGTGGTGCGTGGCGGTGCTGACGCCCACGCTGCTGGTGGCCGCGCTGTATGTCTGGGTGGCCTCGTACGGACTGGTGCTGGCGGTGGTCTTCGACGTCGCCGTGCTGTACCTGACGCTCGGCTTCCGCCAGTTCAGCCACTACTTCACCGACCTGCGCGAGGCCCTGGACAACGGCGACGACAACGAGGTGCGCCGCCTGCTGGCCGAGTGGCTGCACCTGGACACCAGCGAGCTGCCGCACACCGAGGTGCTGCGCCACGTGGTCGAACATGCGCTGCTGGCCGCGCACCGCCACGTGTTCGGCGTGTTCTTCTGGTTCATCGTCTGCTCGGCACTCGGGCTGGGGCCGGCGGGCGCGGTGCTTTACCGCATGGCCGAATTCGCCAGCCGCTACTGGTCGTACCGGCTGCGCGTGCTCGATGCGCCCGACAACGATCGGCTGCTGGAGATCTCGCGCCGCGTCTTCCTGCGCATCGACGCCGTGCCGGCGCGGCTGACGGCCTTCGGCTTTGCGGTCGTCGGCAACTTCGAGGAGGCGATCAACGGTTGGCGCCGCGATGCGCGGCTGTGGCTGCAGCCGAACGAGGGCATCATCCTCGCGTCGGCGGCCGGCGCCGTGGGCGTCCAACTGGGCGGCGATGCCGCCCCCGGCGTCACGCCCGACCGCTCCAAGACCTTCAGCGGCGGCGCCCAGCCCGGTGCCGGCCGGGCCGAAGGCTCGACGGCCGGTGTGCCGCTGCAGTCCGGCCATCTGCAGAGCGTGGTCGGCCTGGTGTGGCGCTCGGTGGTGTTGTGGATGCTGCTGCTGGCGCTGCTGACGCTGGCCAACGTGCTGGGCTAGCGCGCCCGGCTCAGCTCGTCGTGGATCTCGGCATAGAGCCGGTAGCGCTGCGGCGCGATCTCGCCGCGTTCCACCGCCGCGCGCACCGCACAGCCCGGCTCGTGCCGGTGCATGCAGTTGTAGAAGCGGCACGCGCCCAGATGGGCGCGCAGGTCCGGCATCAGCGACGCCAGCTGCGCCACGTCGATGTGGCGCAGGCCGAATTCCTGGAAGCCCGGTGAATCGATCAGCGCGCCGCTGCGCCCTGTGTCCAGCCAGTACCACAGCGTGCTCGTCGTGGTGTGCCGGCCGGAGTTCAGCGCCTGCGAGATTTCGCCGACCTGGGCCTGCGCCTGCGGTACCAGCAGATTGATCAGCGTGCTCTTGCCGGTGCCGCTCGGGCCGAGCAGCAGCGTGCTGCGTCGCTGCAGCAGCGGTTCCAGCTGCGCGCGCGCGGCCTGCGGCGCGGCCTTCAGCGCGAACTCCAGCACCTGCAGACCCATGGCCCGGTAAGGCTTCAGGCGTTCGCGGGCCTGCACCGCCGCGGGCCGGTCGATCTTGTTCAGGCCGATCAGCGTGTCGATGCCGGCACTTTCCGCCGCGATCAGTGCACGCGTCAGCTGCGATTCGCTGAACATCGGCTCGCCGGCCACCAGCACCAGGATCTGGTCGATGTTCGCGGCGAAGGACTTGGTGCGCCATTCGTCCTGGCGAAACAGCAGGTTGCGGCGCGGCTCCACCGACTCGATCACGCCTTCGTCGCCCGCGGGCTGCCAGCGCACCATGTCGCCGACCACGATGTCGGCCTTGCGGCCGCGCAGATGGCACAGCAGGCGCCCGCCGCCGGCCTGCTCGATGAAGGCATGGCGCCCGTGCGCGGCCACCACCCGCGCCACCGGCAGCGCCTGCGCGTCGCTCAAGGCAACAGGGCGTCCACCTTGGCGGCGCAGATGAAATCGTTGATCGAGATGCCGCCCACCGAGTGCGTGTTGAAGCGCACGGTGCAGCGGCTGTAGCCGAGCGCGAGGTCCGGATGGTGGTCCTCGGCATGCGCGATCCAGGCCAGCGCATTGACGAACGCCATGGTCTCGTGGAAATTGGCGAAGCGGTAGGTCTTCTCGATCGCGCCGTCGCGCAGCGCCCAGCCCGGCGCCTGTGCCAGGTGGCTGTCGATCTGCTCGGCGGGCATCGGCGGCTGGCCTTCCAGCGGCTTGCAGCGCAGGGACTTCAGGTCGGACATGTCGTCAGCTCCGAGAGGCGGCCAGTGCGGCCAGGCGTTCCGACGCCGGGGGGTGCGAATAGTAGAAGCGCACGTACACCGGGTCGGGTGTCAGCGTCGCGGCATTGTCCTCGTGCAGCTTCAACAGGGCGTTGGCCAGGTCGTCGCCGCTGGCCTGCGCGCAGGCAAAGGCATCGGCCTCGAATTCGTGGCGGCGCGACAGGTGGGCCAACAGCGGCGACACGAAGAAGCCGAAGGGCGGCAGCGCCAGCATGAACAGCAGCAGCGCCAGCGCGTCGTTCGGTGCGTCCATGTTCGGCGTCACGCCCAGGCCTGCGTAGAAGGCGGTCTGCGTCGACAGCCAGCCCAGCAGCGCCAGCGCCAGCAGGCTGAAGGCAAAGATGCCGGCGATGCGCTTGGGCACGTGGCGGTGGCGGAAGTGGCCGAGTTCGTGCGCCAGCACGGCCTCGACCTCGGCCGGCGACAGCCGCTGCAGCAGCGTGTCGAAGAAGACCACGCGCTTGGCGGCCCCCAGGCCGGTGAAGTAGGCGTTGGCATGGGCCGAGCGGCGGCTGCCGTCCATCACGAACAGACCCTTCGCAGCGAAGCCGCAGCGCCGCATCAGCGCCTGCACGCGTTCGGCCAGCGCCACGTCGGCCAGTGGTTCGAACTTGTTGAACAGCGGCGCGATCAGCGTCGGATAGATCACCAGCAGCAGCAGGTTGAAGGCCATCCACGCCGCCCAGGCCCATAGCCACCACAAGCGGCCTGCGGCGCCCATCAGCCACAGCACCAGGGCGGCGAGCGGCAGGCCGATCACGGCGCCGACCAGCGTGTTCTTCAGCAGGTCGGCGACGAACAGCTTCGGCGTGATGCGGTTGAAGCCGAAGCGCTGCTCGATGCGGAAGGTGCTGTACAGCTCCAGCGGCAGCTCCAGTGCACCGCCGATCAGCGCAAAGACCGCCAGCAGCGACAGCTGGTAGGCCATGTTGCCGAAGCGCGGTTGCACCGATTCGAGCAGCGCCTGGTTCAGCGCGTCCAGCCCGCCGAGCAACGTCCAGCCCAGCACGACCGCCGTGCCGAAGGCGGTGGACAGCAGGCCGAAGCGGCTCTTGACCAGCGTGTAGTCGGCGGCGCGCTGGTGGGCCTGCGGCGTGACGGTGGAAGCGAAGCGAGGCGGCACCTGGTGGCGGTGCGCGGCCACGTGCCGCATCTGCCGTGTCGCCAACCAGAACTTGACGGCCAGCGACAGCAGCAGCGCAGCGGCGAAGACGAAGGTGACGATGGAGGCCTGCATCGGGTCGCGAGTGTAGGCTTGGGCGAGAATCGATGCCGCCCCCACGCAGAAAGACACATCGATGACCGAGGCCACGCTGACGCCGAACGAGAACAACCTGATCTGGATCGACCTGGAGATGACCGGGCTGTCGCCGGTCAGCGATCGCATCATCGAGATTGCGGTGGTCGTGACCGACGCGCAGATCACCCAGCGTATCGAAGGGCCGGTGCTTGCGGTGCACCAGAGCGACGCGGTGCTGGACGGCATGGACGCCTGGAACAAGGGCACCCACGGCAAGAGCGGGCTGATCGACCGCGTCAGGGCCTCGACCGTCGACGAAGCGGCCGCCGAATCGCAGGTCATCGCATTTCTGAAGCAGTACGTGCCGGCCGGCAAGAGCCCGATGTGCGGCAACAGCATCTGCCAGGATCGCCGCTTCCTGGCCAAGGACATGCCGGCGCTCGAAGCCTTCTTCCACTACCGCAATCTGGACGTCAGCACGCTGAAGGAACTGGCCCGGCGCTGGAAGCCGGCAGTGCTCGAGGGCTTCAAGAAGGCGCAGGCGCACACCGCGTTGGCCGACATCCACGAATCGATCGACGAACTGCTGCACTACCGACAGCATCTGCTGCAGGCTTGAGGGAAAACCCTGGAGCGAGTAGAATACGCCCCAGGCTGCCACGGCAGCCTTTCGTTCATCCCTGTTGACCTCGATCGTGTCTTTGCGGACGTGATGCCTGCCTCCCGGCAGGCTGGGTTGGCGGCGATGCCGTCGCCCTGATCCGTCCGACCCGGCCCTCTGCCGGGAACGCCATTTCTGTTGCGACCCGACCCCGTGCCGGCGTGCGCCAGCGTGCCGCTGCATTGACGACGAGAGAGATCCCATGAGTTTCGAGAACCTCGGCCTGCATCAGGCCATCACCCGTGCCGTGCTCGATGCCGGCTATACGGAACCGACCGCGGTGCAGCAGCAGGCCATCGGCCCGGCGCTGCAGGGCCAGGACCTGATGGTCTCGGCCAGCACCGGCAGCGGCAAGACCGCGTCCTTCATCCTGCCGGCGCTGCAGCGCGTGCTGGCCGCGCGCGAAAGCGATGCGAAGGCGCGCGCCGAAGAGCGCGAACCGAAGCCGCGTGCCGACGACCGCGAGCCGTCCGTGCGCGCCGACGAACGCACGCCGCGTGCGCGTTTCGACCGCCCGGCGCCGCAAGGCCCGCGCGTGCTGGTGCTGGCGCCCACGCGAGAACTGGCGCAGCAGGTGGCCAAGGCCGCGGTCAGCTATGGCCGGCACGTGCCGGGCCTGCGCGTGGCCACGGTGGTCGGCGGCGTGCCCTACGGCGCGCAGTTGAAGGCGCTGCGCGGCCCGCTGGACCTGCTGGTGGCCACGCCCGGCCGGCTGATGGACCTGATGGCCAGCGGCAAGGCCTTGCTGGGCCAGGTGCAGATGCTGGTGCTGGACGAAGCCGACCGCATGCTCGACATGGGCTTCATCGACGACATCCATCTCATCGCCGACGCCACGCCGAAGTCGCGGCAGACGGTGATGTTCAGCGCCACCTTCGCCGGCAACGTCGGCGCGCTGGCCTCGAAGCTGCTGCGCACGCCGCAGCGCATCGACGTGGCCTCGCACACCGACACCCATGCCGACATCGAGCAGCGGCTGCACTGGGCCGACGACCACGAGCACAAGAACGCGCTGCTCGACCACATCCTCACCGACCGCAGCGTCGAGCAGGCGCTGGTGTTCACCAGCACGCAGCGCGATGCCGACTGGCTGGCCGACCGCCTGGCCGACATGGGCCACCATGTCGCCTCGCTGCACGGCGGCATGCCGCAGGGCCGGCGCAACCGCGTGCTGCAGGGTCTGCGCTCGCGGCAACTGAAGGTGCTGGTGGCCACCGACGTGGCGGCGCGCGGCATCGACGTGCCGACCAT
>JBGAII010000046.1:0-29103 GCA_044225625.1 Rubrivivax sp. | reverse complement strand
GAACTGTTCGTCTTCGGTCGAACCCTTCAGCGCGGCGGTCGAAGCCTCGCGCTCGATGGTGGTGGTCACCGCGTCGAAGTAGCCGGTGCCGACCTCGCGCTGGTGCTTCACCGCGGTGAAGCCACGTTCGGCGGCGGCGAATTCCTTCTCCTGCATCTCGACGAAGGCGCTCATGTTCTTGCGGGCGTAGCCATAGGCCAGCTCGAACATGCCGTAGTTCAGGTTGTGGAAGCCGGCCAGCGTGATGAACTGGAACTTGTAGCCCATCGCGCCCAGCTCGCGCTGGAACTTGGCGATGGTGGCGTCGTCCAGGTTCTTCTTCCAGTTGAACGACGGGCTGCAGTTGTAGGCCAGCATCTTGCCGGGGAACTTGGCGTGGATCGCGTCGGCGAAGTCCTTGGCGAACTTGAGATCCGGCGTGCCGGTCTCGCACCACACCATGTCGGCGTACTCGGCATAGGCCAGGCCGCGGCTGACGGCTTGCTCGAAGCCCTTCTTCGTGCGGTAGAAGCCCTCGACCGTGCGTTCGCCAGTCAGGAAGGGCTGGTCGTTGCCGTCGACGTCGCTGGTCACCAGATCGGCCGCTTCGGCGTCGGTGCGGGCCAGCAGGATCGTCGGCACGCCCATGACGTCGGCTGCCAGACGCGCCGCGACCAGCTTGGCCACCGCTTCACGCGTCGGCACCAGCACCTTGCCGCCCATGTGGCCGCACTTCTTCACCGAAGCCAGCTGGTCTTCGAAATGAACGCCGGCCGCACCGGCTTCGATCATGGACTTCATCAGTTCGAAGGCATTCAGCACGCCGCCGAAGCCGGCTTCCGCGTCGGCCACGATCGGGGCGAAGAAGTCGATGTCGTTCTTGCCTTCGCTCCACTGGATCTCGTCGGCGCGCTTGAAGGTGTTGTTGATGCGCTTGACGACCTTGGGCACCGAGTCCACCGCGTACAGCGACTGGTCGGGGTACATCTCGCCGTTGCTGTTGGCGTCACCGGCGACCTGCCAGCCCGACAGGTAGATCGCCTTGAGGCCGGCCTTGACCTGCTGCATGGCCTGGTTGCCGGTCATCGCGCCGAGCGTGTTGACAAAGGGCTCGGTATTGCACAGGTTCCAGAGCTTCTCGGCGCCGCGCTTGGCCAGCGTGTGCTCGATCTGCAGGCTGCCACGCAGGCGCACCACGTCGGCCGCGGTGTAGCCGCGCTTGATGCCCTTCCAGCGCGGGTTTTCCGCCCAATCCTTTTCGAGGGCAGCGATCTGTTGTTCACGGGACAGCGTGGTCATGGAAGCTCCTTGGGTTGAGAGAGTGTTCGACGATGCCTAAACAGCCTCTAGGCTACCTGGAGACTCCGTGCCTTGGAAGACTTATGTCTTATATAAGACCATGAACGATGTTCTTACAAATCAACAGGTTACGGTCATCGTTTCGCGATATAGGATGATGTGCGACCTGGCGAAAGATCATGCTGCAGCGCAGCGTCGTCGGCTTCCACAATGCGGAATCTCGTTTGCGCAATACGAGATGAAGACACCTCGCGCGCTACGAACGGCAGCTTGCAAGCCAGCGGGTATAGATGCGATCAGCCAGCGCCTGCTGACGGGGCAGCCATCGGCGACAGGTTGTCGCACATCACCGATCCGCTCTGCACCGTGGCATGTTGACGCTGCAGTGCGCGGTATTGCGGCGTGTCGAGCGTCGCCCAGCGTCGGAGCTTCTCCTCGTCGAGTTCGACGTGGAACTGCATCGCCAGGTGCGGGCCGATCGCAAATGCCTGATGCGGGCAGGCGGCGCTACCCGCCAACCACGACGCCCCGGCCGGCAGTTCGAACGCTTCTTCGTGCCATTGGAAGACAGTGGGTTCGGTGACCTCGCCGAACCATGCGGCGGCCGACACTGTGGGCTGCAGTCGCATCGCATGCCAGCCGATCTCCGGCGCCGGCGACGGCACGACACGGGCACCCAGAGCCCGAGCCATCAACTGGCCCCCCAGGCAGTGGCCGATGACTGGCATGCCGCGCGCCATCGCGTCCAGGACCAGCATCTCCGCCTGGCGCAGCGTCGGCAGCGGATCGTTCGCGCTCATCTCGCCACCGAGCACCGCCAGCGCCCCATGCTCGCCCATGTGCGCGGGAAAGGCGTGCCCGGCCTCGGCATCACGCACGTCGTAGGGCAGGCCTTCCCGTTGCAGCCAGGTGGCCAAGTAGGCGGGGCCGTCGGAGCTGAGATGCTGCAGGATCAGCACGGGCTTCATCGCAGTGTCGCTCCTCGTGTCGTTCGCCGGTTCGTCGCTCGGGCGTCCGTATGATGCCTGCACGAATTCGTGCCCCGCGCATGCCATGACGTCCTTCGCCTTCCAGTCCGACAACCACTTCCTGAAGGTGCCCGCAATCGATGGCAGCCAGCGCTATGCGGTGGCCGGCATCTGCTGGGACGGCAGCACCACCTTTCGCCCGGGCGCCCGATTCGGTCCGCGAGCCATCCGCGAATCGAGCCACATGCTGTGTGATGGCGTGCATCCGTTGTTCGACGTGACGCCCCAAGGACAACTCGGCGACGCCGGCGACCTGCCGCTGCCGAATACCAGCCTGACCGAGATGCGGGCGGCGATGGCGCCGCGGGTCGATGCGCTGATCCGCGCCCACCACATGGCGTGGCTGGGCGGCGACCATTCGATCACGCTGCAGTTGCTGCGCTGCTATCGGCGCTGGCTGGGCCGCCCGCTCGCGGTGATCCATTTCGATGCGCACTGCGACACCTGGAGTGACCACTTCGGCGAGCCCAGCGGGCACGGGACCTGGGTGTACGAGGCGATGCAGGAAGGCCTGGTGCTCGATGCCTGCTTCATGCAAGTCGGCATCCGCTCGGCCGGCCTGCGCGATGCCCGCGAGTACGTCCGAGACCAGGGCGGGCTGATTTTCGATGCCCGCAGCCTGCGCGGCCTGGAAAGCGCTGCTCAGCTCGCGCCGGTGCTTCAGGCCATGCGCGAGAGGCTGGCGGCGCACGCGTATCCGCCGGTGTACCTGAGCCTGGACATCGATGCGCTGGACCCGGCCTTTGCGCCGGGCACCGGAACGCCGGAACCCGGTGGCCTGACGACCAACCAGGTGTTCACGCTGCTGGAGGAACTGGCCGGCCTGCCCTTCGTCGGCATGGACTGCGTGGAGGTCGCCCCGCCCTACGACCATGCGGAACTCAGCAGCTACGCGGCAGCGCGTTTCGTCTGGACTTACCTTTGCGGCTGCATCGCGCGTGGTGCGTATCGACCGGCGGGTTAGTCCTGCAGCGGGTGCCGGCCCCGCCCAGGAGGCATTGCCTCACAGCGCCAGCGCCGTGGTCTTCTTGACGGTGCGCAGCACCAGCATCGAATTCGAGCGTGCGACGCCGGGCAGGCGCATCAGCACTTCGGTGTGAAAGCGCTCCAGGTCTTCTGCGTCACGGTAGGCAAAGCGCAGAAGGTAGTCGTTCGAGCCGGCAACGTAGAAGCAGTCCAGGATCTCCGGCGCATCCCGCACCGCCTGCTCGAAAGCCTCCAGTCGGCGGTCGTTCATGCTTTCCAGCGTGATGATCGTGAAGCTGGTGCCGTGACGCCCGACCGCCTTCGGGTTCAGCAGCGCCACGTACTGCGCGATCACCCCGGACTCTTCCAACTGCTTGACGCGCCGCAGGCAGGCCGACGGCGACAGGTGCACCTGCTGCGCCAGCTCCACATTCGACAGGCGCCCGTTCCGTTGCAGCGCTTCGAGGATCGCGCGGTCGATGGCATCCAGTTGCACTGGCGTGGTCGCGTTTCGCATTTTGTTCGATTGTCGAGGGTGTTGTCGGCATGATATTGCAACGCGCGGATGCAGGCATGTACTTTGCGCGCGCACATTGCGGCCCTTCGTGTTTAGACTGACGCCCACCGTCCCACTGCAGAGGAAGCCTCATGAAGCCCGAACTCGATGCGTTCTGGATGCCTTTCACCGCGAGCCGCCAGTTCAAGAAGGCGCCGCGCCTGCTGGCCAAGTCCTCCGGCATGTACTACTGGGACGACAAGGGCCGGCAGATCCTCGACGGCGTGGCCGGGCTGTGGTGCGTGAACGCGGGTCACGCCCGGCCGAAGATCGTCAAGGCGATCCAGGATCAGGCCGCCGAGCTGGACTTCGCGCCGCCCTTCAACATGGCGCACCCCAAGGCCTTCGAACTGGCCGACAAGGTGGCCAAGATCGCACCGCCGGGCATGAACAAGGTGTTCTTCACCAACTCGGGTTCCGAGTCGGTGGAGACCGCGCTGAAGATGGCCATCGCCTACCACCGCGCTCGCGGTGAAGGCACGCGCACGCGCCTGATCGGCCGTGAACGCGGTTACCACGGCGTCAACTTCGGCGGCATCTCGGTGGGGGGCATGGTCGGCAACCGCAAGATGTTCGGCACGCTGCTGACCGGCGTGGACCACATCCGCCATACGCACGACCTGGGGCGCAATGCCTTCACGGTCGGCCAGCCGGAACATGGCGCCGAACTGGCCGACGACCTGGAACGCCTGGTGGCGCTTCACGACGCGTCGACCATCGCGGCGGTCATCGTCGAGCCGATCGCCGGTTCCACCGGCGTGCTGGTGCCTCCCAAGGGCTACCTGCAACGGCTGCGCGAGATCTGCGACAAGCACGGCATCCTGCTGATCTTCGACGAGGTCATCACCGGTTTCGGCCGCACCGGCTCGCCCTTCGCCGCCACCACCTTCGGCGTCACGCCCGACCTGATGACACTGGCCAAGGGCATCACCAACGGCTGTGTGCCGATGGGCGCGGTGCTGGCCAAGCAGGCGATCCACGACGTGTTCATGAACGGTCCCGAGCACCTGATCGAGTTCCCGCACGGCTACACCTATTCGTCGCATCCGCTGGCCTGCGCGGCCGGGCTGGCCACGCTCGAGACCTATGCCGACGAAAAGCTGCTGACGCGCGGCGCCGAACTGCAGAGCTACTTCGGCGAGGCAGTGCATGCGCTGAAGGGCCTGCCGAACGTCATCGACATCCGCAACTTCGGTCTGGTCGGCGCGGTGGAACTGGCGCCGCTGGCCGGCGAGCCCGGCAAGCGCGCGTTCAACGTCTTCCTCGACTGCTACGAAAAGGGCGTGCTGCTGCGTACCACCGGCGACACGGTGGCCATCTCGCCGCCGCTGATCATCGAACGCCAGCAGATCGACCAGATCTTCGACACGCTGCGCGGCGCGATCCAGCGCGCAGCCTGAGTCCGACACGACGCACGCGCCACCGAGGGCCTGCCTAGCGCATAACATGAACTTGCTCGGCGCCGACCGCGAACTGACGCGCAATTCCTACTATGCGGCCACGGCGCCGCGCTTGCAGTCCTGGCCGGCGTGGCAGGGCAGCGGCGCGTGCGATGTCGCGGTGGTCGGCGGTGGACTGGCCGGCCTGAGCGCGGCGCTGGAACTGGCCGAACGCGGCTTGTCGGTCACGCTGCTCGAGGCACAGCAGGTCGGCTGGGGGGCCAGCGGCCGCAACGGCGGCCAGGCGATCCATGGCCTGGCCTGCGACCAGGGCACCATCGAAGCGCAGCTCGGGCTCGACGACGCCCGACGGGTCTGGGCCATGTCGCTGGAGGCGCTGGACTTGCTGCGCGAGCGCATCCGGCGCCATCGCATCGACTGCGACTGGCGCGACGGCTATCTCGGCCTGGCCACCAGCGCCCGCAAGGGGCGCGAGCTGCTGCGCTGGGCCGAGCGCATGGCGCAGGTCTACGGCTACGAGCAGACGCCGATTGCCGCGGCCGACCTGGGCGGCTGGATCCGCAGCCCGCGCTTCCACAGCGGCGTCCACGACCCGCGTTCGGGCCATCTGCATCCGCTGAAATACGCATTGGGGCCTGCCGATGCTGCGCCGCAGCGGGCGTGCAGATCCACGAACAGTCCCCGGTCCAGGTACTGCACCCCGGGCCGACGGTGCGGCTCGGCATGCCGCACGGCGAGCTGCGCGCGCGCCACGTGCTGTTGGCCGGCAACGTGTACCTGCAGGGCGTCGCCCCGGCGCTGGCAGCGCGCATCATGCCGGTCGGCACCTACATCGCCTGCACCGAGGCACTCGATGCCGCGCTGGCCGACAGTCTGATCCCCTCGCGATCCGCGGCGTGTGACACCAATTTCGTGCTCGACTACTTCCGCACGACCAACGACCATCGCCTGCTCTACGGCGGACGGGTCAGCTACAGCACCGTCACGCCGCTGAACCTGGCGGCAGCATGCGCCAGCGCATGCTGCTGAGCTTCCCGCAACTGGCGGCCGCCAAGGTGGAATACGCCTGGGGCGGCTTCGTCGACATCACGATGAATCGCGCGCCGGACTTCGGCCGCCTGCCTTCAGCCGGCGGCTATGCTGCCAACGTGTACTACCTGCAAGGCTTCTCTGGACACGGGCTGGCGCTGACCGGACTGGCCGGCAAGCTGGTGGCCGAGGCCATCGCCGGCGACAGTGGCCGTTTCGATGTGTTTGCCCGGCTGCGGCACCGGCCGTTCCCCGGGGGGCCCTGCTGCGCACGCCCGCGCTGGTGCTGGGCATGGCGTGGTATCGATTGAGAGACCTGATCGCATGACGCTGCCTGAAGACAAGCCCCGGAGTGACAAGCCGCTGGTGCTGGTGCCCGCCTGCAACCGCCAGCTCGGGCTGCACCCGCATCACGTGGTCGGCAAGAAGTACGTGGACTTCGTGCGCCTGGCCGGCTGCCTGCCGCTGGTGGTACCGAATGCCGCAGACGAGGACGTCGGCCCCCTGCTGGCGCTGGCCGACGGTGTGCTGCTGACCGGGTCGCCGTCGAACGTACACCCGAGCCATTTCGACGAGTCCGTACACAACCCCGAGCTGCCGCTGGATCCCGATCGGGACCGCTGGACCCTGCCCTTGATTCCCCGGGTGCTGGCCCAGGGCCTGCCGCTGTTCGCCATCTGCCGCGGCGCGCAGGAAGCCAACGTCGCCCTGGGCGGCTCGCTGCACCAGGCGGTGCAGGAGGTGGCCGGGTACGACGATCACCGCGCCAGGAGCGACGTGGACGCGGCGCTGCAGTACGGCACGGCGCACGAGGTGGAACTGATGCCTGGTGGCGTGCTGCCGCGCATCCTGGACCGTACCCGCTTCGCCGTGAACTCGGTGCACGGCCAGGGCGTCGCGCGGCTGGCGCCGGGCCTGCATGTCGAAGCGCGAGCCCCGGACGGTTTGGTCGAGGCCTTCTCCGACCCGCGGGCGCAGGGCTTCAACCTGTGTGTCCAGTGGCATCCGGAATGGCTGGCTGCCGACAACCCGGTGTCGGTGCAACTGGCGCGGGCCTTCGGCGACGCCTGCCGCGCCTACCGGCGGCAGCACCGCCCGCCGCTGCCGTAGGCGGCCTCGGGCCGTGACTCCCGGCGTCGCAGGCCACGGCGCGGACAACCGCTTAGGTGCTTCATGGTGCAAAGAGACAAATTCACATTCAGCGAGCTCGAACAGTGGCTCAACACGCATCGCGTGACCGAGATCGAATGCCTGGTGCCCGACCTCACCGGTGTGGCGCGCGGCAAGATCCTGCCGCGCGAGAAGTTCACCGAGGACCGTGGCATGCGCCTGCCCGAGGCGGTGGTGGCGATGGGCGTGACCGGCGAGTTCCCCGAGGAAGGGCCGTACTACGACGTCATCAGCCCGACCGACCAGGACATGCACCTGACGGCCGACCCGACCACGGTGCGCATCGTGCCCTGGGCCACCGACCCGACGGCGCAGGTCATCCACGACTGCTACGACAAGCACGGTGTGCTGGTGCCCTTTGCGCCACGCTCGGTGCTGCGCCGCGTCTGCGCGCTGTTCGAGGCCGAGGGCTGGAACCCGGTGGTGGCGCCGGAGCTGGAGTTCTACCTGGTGGCGCGCAACACCGACCCGGACATGCCGCTGAAGCCGCCGGTGGGCCGCAGCGGCCGCGCCGAAACCTCGCGCCAGGCCTATTCGATCGACGCGGTCAACGAGTTCGACCCGCTGTTCGAAGACGTGTATGACTACTGCGAGAAGATGGGGCTGAACGTGGACACGCTGATCCACGAGGTCGGCGCCGGGCAGATGGAGATCAACTTCTTCCATGCCCACCCGCTGGGCCTGGCGGACGAGACCTTCCTGTTCAAGCGCACGGTGCGCGAGGTGGCATTGCGCCACGACATGTATGCCACCTTCATGGCCAAGCCGATCGCCGGCGAGCCGGGCAGCGCGATGCATGTGCACCAGAGCCTGGTGGGCAAGGACGGCCAGAACATCTTCAGCCAGCCCGACGGCACGCCCAGCGACGAGTTCTACTGGTACATCGGCGGCCTGCAGAAGTACATCCCGGCGGCGATGGCGCTGTTCGCGCCCTATGTCAACAGCTACCGCCGGCTGGTGCGCAGCAACGCCGCACCGATCAACATCCAGTGGGGCACCGACAACCGCACCGTGGGCATCCGCTCGCCGGTGGCGGGGCCGCAGGCGCGGCGCATCGAGAACCGCGTCATCGGCGCCGACGCCAACCCCTACGTGGCGCTGGCCGCCACGCTGGCCTGCGGCTACCTGGGCATCAAGAATCGCATCCAGCCCAGTGCCGAGTGCAAAGGCGATGCCTACCTGGGCGCCCACGCGCTGCCGCGCAGCCTGGGCGAGGCGCTGCAGCTGCTGCGCGACGAAAAGGACCTGGCCGAGGTGCTGGGCGAAGCCTTCGTCACCGTCTACACCGAGGTCAAGGAGATCGAACACACCGAGTTCATGAAGGTCATCTCCCGTGGGAACGTGAACACCTGTTGCTGCATGTCTGAGGGACGACCGATGGAACAACGCACCACCGCCGAATGGCAACGGGCCGATGCCGCCCACTTCCTGCATCCGTTCACCGACTTCAAGTCTCTCGGAACCAAGGGCGCACGCATCATTACCCGCGCCAACGACATCTACCTGTGGGACAGCGACGGCCACAAGATCCTCGACGCGATGTCGGGCCTGTGGTGCGTCAATGTCGGCTACGGCCAGCAGGCGCTGATCGATGCCGCGACGAAACAGATGGGCGAACTGCCCTTCTACAACGCCTTCTTCCAGACCGCGACGCCGCCGGCCATCGAACTGGCCGAACTGCTGTCCGACGTGACGCCGCCGCAGTTCAAGCATGTGTTCTTCTCCGGCTCCGGCTCGGAAGGCAACGACACCATCGTGCGCATGGTGCGGCGCTACTGGGACATCCTGGGCCAGCCGCAGCGGCAGGTCATCATCAGCCGGCACAACGCCTATCACGGCTCGACCATGGCGGGTGCTTCGCTCGGCGGCATGGGTGGCATGCACGCCCAGGGCGGGCTGCCGATTCCCGGGATCGTGCACATCGGCCAGCCCCATTGGTGGGAGAACGGGCGCCCCGAAGGGCTCAGCCGCGAGGACTTCGGGCGTGTCGCGGCCGGCTGGCTGGAGCAGAAGATCCTGGAGATCGGCGCCGACAAGGTGGCCGCCTTCATCGGCGAACCCGTGCAGGGCGCGGGCGGCGTGATCGTCCCGCCGCAGACGTACTGGCCCGAGATCCAGCGCATCTGCAACCAGTACGGCATCCTGCTGGTCAGCGACGAGGTCATCTGTGGCTTCGGCCGCACCGGCCACTGGTTCGGCTGCGAGCGCTTCGGCTACCAGCCCGACCTGATGACCTTCGCCAAGGGCGTGACCAGCGGCTACGTGCCGCTGGGCGGCGTGATGGTCGGCGACCGCGTCGCCGAGGCGCTGATCGAACGCGGCGGCGAGTTCACGCATGGCTACACCTATTCCGGCCATCCGGTGGCTTGCGCAGTGGGCGTGGCCAACATCCGGCTGATCCAGTCGCTGAAGCTCGTCGAACACGTGCACGACGACGTCGGCCCCTACCTGGCGGGGCGCTTCGAAGAACTGGCCACGCATCCACTGGTCGGCGAGGTGCAGACCTGCGGGCTGATGGGCGCCGTGCAACTGGTCCGCGACAAGGCGCGTGGCACGGCCTTTGCATCCGACCTGGAGGTGGGAATGATCTGCCGCGCACACTGCTTCGCCAACGGACTGATCATGCGCGCCGTCGGCGATCGCATGATCATCGCTCCGCCGCTGGTGATCACCCGGGCCCAGGTCGACGAGGCGATGACGCTGATCCGGCGTTGCCTGGATCTGACGCTGGACCATGCGCGACGTCACGGCTGGTTGTCCTGATCCCGCTTCCCGCCCCCCTTGCACTAGCATTGCCTCGAACCTTGCCCGGAGTCCTGCCCATGAACTTTGCCTCCTTCCGTCCCGCAGCCCTGCTGTGTGCTGCAGGCCTGTCCCTGGCCTGCTCGTTGGCGTCGGCGCAGGAGGAGGAAAAGGTACTGAACATCTACAACTGGTCCGACTACATCGCCGAAGACACGATCAAGAACTTCGAGAAGGAGACCGGCATCAAGGTCCGGTACGACAACTTCGACAACAACGAGATCGTCCACGCCAAGCTGGTGGCCGGTAAGACCGGCTACGACCTGGTCGTGCCGTCGTCCAACTGGGCCAAGCTGCAGATCGACGGCGGCCTGCTGCGCAAGATCGACAAGGCCCAGCTGTCCAACTACAAGAACCTCGACCCTGCGCTGCAGGCCCAGCTGGCACGGCTGGACCCCGGCAACGACTACATGGTGAACTGGCTGTGGGGCTTCACCACGGTGGGCATCAACGTCGACAAGGTCAAGGCGGCGCTGGCGCCGAAGCCCTTGCCGGAGAACGTCTGGGAACTGGTCTTCAACCCGGAATACGTCGGCAAGCTGAAGAGCTGCGGCGTCTCGTTCCTCGACTCGGCCACCGAGGTGGTGCCCGCGGCGCTGCACTACATGGGCAAGCCGCCTTTCAGCAAGAACCCGGCCGACTATGCCGCTGCGGCCAATGTGCTGAAGGCGGTGCGGCCCTACATCACGGTGTTCAGCTCCTCCGGCTACATCAACGACCTGGCCAACGGCTCGATCTGCGTCGCGCTCGGCTGGTCCGGTGACATCAACATCGCGCGGCAGCGCGCCATCGACGGCAAGACCGGCAACAACATCGAGGCATTGATTCCCAAGAACGGCGGGCTGCTGTTCTTCGACGTGATGGTTATCCCGGCCGACGCCGCACATCCGGGCAACGCGCAGAAGTTCATCAACTACATCCTGCGCCCCGAAGTGCACGCCTCGCTGACCAACAAGGTCTTCTACGCCAACCCGAACGTCGAGTCGAAGAAGTTCATCAAGCCGGAAGTCGCCAACAACCCGACGGTGTTCCTGCCGCCGGCCGACATGAAGGCGATGGTGCCGCCCGAGGCGCTGAACAACGACCTGCGGCGGCTGATGACGCGCACCTTCACTGCCTTCAAGACCGGCCTGTAGCGCCGTGAGCGCCACGCCGCCGGCCGGGACGACGGCCTTCCTGCACATCGAGAACCTGGTCAAGGATTTCGATGGCTACAAGGCCGTCAACGACGTGTCGCTGGACATCGCCAAGGGCGAGATCTTCGCCCTGCTCGGCTCCTCGGGCTGCGGCAAGAGCACGCTGCTGCGTATGCTGGCCGGCTTCGAGAAGCCGAGTGCGGGGCGCATCGTGCTCGCTGGCCAGGACCTCGGCCAGCTGCCGCCCTACCAGCGGCCGATGAACATGATGTTCCAGAGCTACGCGCTGTTTCCGCATCTGAGCGTGTGGGACAACATCGCCTTCGGCCTCAGGCGCGACGGCCTGCCCAAGGCCCAGGTGGCCGAGCGGGTCGAAGCGATGCTGAAGCTGGTGCAACTGGGCAAGTTCGCCAAGCGCAAGCCGCACCAGTTGTCCGGCGGGCAGCAGCAGCGCGTGGCGCTGGCGCGCAGCCTGGCCAAGCAGCCGCAGCTGTTGCTGCTGGACGAGCCGCTGGGCGCACTCGACAAGAAGTTGCGCGAGGAAACGCAGATCGAACTCGTCAACATCATCGAGCAGGTGGGCGTGACCTGCGTGATGGTCACGCACGACCAGGAAGAGGCCATGACCATGGCCTCGCGCATCGCCATCATGAGCGAGGGCCGCCTGCTGCAGGTGGGCCCGCCGGCCGAGATCTACGAGACGCCGGCCACGCGTTTCGTCGCCGACTTCATCGGCAACGTCAATCTGATGGACGGTACGCTGGACGTCGACGCGCCGGACCACGTGATCATCGGCTGCGCCGACTGCAGGCACTATGTCGGCCACGGCATCACCGGCACTGAGGGCATGGCAGTCACCGTGGCGTTGCGGCCCGAGAAGATCCATCTGACGCGCAAGGTTCCGGAGGACGGCTTCAACACCGCACGCGGCACGATCAAGGAGCTGTCCTACTTCGGCAGCTACACCGTCTATCACCTCGAACTGGCCAGCGGCGCGCGCCTGAAGGTCAGCCTGGCCAACGTCCAGCGCCACCGCGACGACGAGTTCACCTGGGGCGACGAGGTCTGGGCGCACTGGTCCCGATCCGCCCACGTGGTGCTGACGCAATGAGTCCCATGCGCCCGCTTCCGCCCCGCGCGCCATCGCCGCGGCAGCCGGGCCGGCCGTGGCGGAGGACGGCATGAAGCCGCTCCGGTTCGGCGGGCGCCAGGTCGTCATCGGCGTGCCCTACCTGTGGCTGCTGCTGTTCTTCCTGCTGCCTTTCGTCATTGTCTTTCGCATCAGCCTCTCCGAAATGGAGACGGTGCAGTTCAAGGACCTGGTCACGCTGAACGATGGCGTGCTTCAGCTGACCCTGAAGCTGTCGAACTACCTGTTCATTGCCGAGGACGCGCTGTACCTGAAGACCTACCTGGCGAGTCTGAAGTACGCCGCCGCCACGACGCTGCTGTGCCTGGTCATCGGCTACCCTTTCGCCTACTTCATGGCGCGCGCCCGATCCACGCTGCAGCCGACGCTGCTGATGATGGTGATGCTGCCGTTCTGGACATCGTTCCTCTTGCGCGTCTACGCCTGGAAGGGGCTGCTCAGCGAGAACGGCTGGGTCGCGGAGGTGATGGTCGGCACGGGTCTCGACCAGCTGCTCGCCTCGGTCGGACTGATCCCCGCGCCAGGCAAGCTGATGCACACGCCGTTTTCGCTGGTGCTCGGCATGACCTACACCTACCTGCCTTTCATGGTGCTGCCGTTGTATGCCAACTTGTCGAAGATGGACCTGCGGCTGCTGGAAGCGGCAGCCGATCTGGGCGCGACCGCCTGGGTGGCCTTCTGGAAGGTGACCGTGCCGCTGTCCAAGGCCGGCATCATCGCCGGCTCGATGCTGGTGTTCATCCCCTGCATCGGCGAGTTCGTCATCCCCGAACTGCTCGGCGGCCCGCAGACGCTGATGATCGGCCGCGTGATGTGGGACGAGTTCTTCTCCAACAACGACTGGCCGATGGCCTCGAGCGTGGCGGTCGTGATGGTGCTGCTGATCATCGTGCCGCTGGCCATCTTCAGTAAGTACCAGGCCGAAGCCCAGGAGCAGCGCCAGTGAGGTCCGGCACCAGCGCCGCCTTCAACCGCTGGTTCGCCCGTGGCTGGCTGGCCGCCGGCTTTGTCTTCCTGTACCTGCCGATCGTTGCGCTGGTGCTGTATTCCTTCAACGACTCTCCGATCCCCAACGTCTGGCGCGGCTTTACGCTCAAGTGGTACGCGGCGCTGGCCGAAGACCGCGAGATCCAGGCCGGCCTGCTTCTGAGCCTGAAGATTGCCTTCCTCACCGCCTGCGGTTCGGTGGTGCTGGGCACGATGGCCGCGTTTGCGCTGGTGCGCTACAAGCGCTTCACCGGGCGCACGCTGTTCAGCGGCATGGTCAATGCACCGCTGGTGATGCCCGAGGTGGTGGTCGGCCTGTCGCTGCTGCTGATGCTGGTGTCGGTGCAGCGCGCCATCGGCTTCCCCGAGCGCGGCATGATGACCATCTGGCTCGGCCACCTGCTCGTCGGCATGGCCTATGCCACGGTTATCGTGCAGGCCCGGCTGCTGGAACTGAACCCTCAGCTGGAGGAAGCGGCCATGGACCTGGGCGCGCGGCCGCAGCAGGTGTTCTGGCTGGTGACGTTGCCGATGATCTCGCAATCGCTGCTGTCGGCTTGGCTGCTGACCTTCACGATCTCGCTGGACGACGTGGTGCTGTCCGCCTTTCTGTCCGGGCCCGGTGCGACGACGATGCCGCTGGTGATCTTCTCGCGAGCGCGCCTCGGCCTGAACCCCAGCGTCAATGCCGTCGCCACACTGATCGTGGCGGTGGTCGCCATCGGCGTGCTGGCCGCCAGCTACCTGATCGCGCGTGCAGAACGCAAACGACTGCTCGATCTGGCCGAAGCCGCACGCCGCTGAAGCCCTCCGGAAAGCCAGAATCCATCGTCCCCTGCAGGAACCCGAAGATGCGCATTCCCACCCAGCTGAGCCTGATCGCTCTGGCCACCGCCGCTGCCCTGCCCGCCGGCGCGCAGACCAATGCCGAGGTATTGAACGAGCTGAAAGCGCTGCGCGACCGTGTCAATCAGCTCGAGCAGCAGCTGAAGGAGACACAGGCGAAGCAAGCCGCGCCCGCCGCGCCGCCCGCGGCTCAATGGGGCATGACCCCCGAGCAGGCGGCCGAGCTGAACCGGCTGACGGTGAAGACCGAGGCGTTGGAGGACTCGCGCGAGGCCAGCGGCTTTCAGGGGCTGAAGATCAGCGGCCAGATGCAGGTGGCCTACATCTACAACCAGGCGCAGGATCTGGCGGGCTTCCAGTTCCTGGATTCGGTGGCCGACTATGGCTACAACTACTGGAACAGCTACATCGGCATGGCCATCCTCGACTTCCAGAAGGAGATGCAGGACGGCACCAAGTGGCGCCTGACGCTGGCGCCGCAGCGCGGCGTCGGGTCGGTGATCGATGGCTACTCGATCGTGCAGGAAGCCAGCGTCTCGGTGCCGTTGACCGACCTGCAGACGCGCTTCATCGCCGGCCAGATCCCCGACTGGTCGGGCTATGAATACCTGCAGCCGACGCTGAACAAGCTGATCACGCACAACCTGCTGTTCGACTTCACGCTGCCCAGCGGCTACATCGGTGCCGGCATCGACTACACCAGCGGCAAGTGGGTGACCAAAGCCATGCTGGCGCAGATGAACCAGAACGCCAACTACTCGATGGCGAAAGGCTCGGTGCTGGCCTTCCGCGTCGACTACGCCCGCGGTGAATACCAGGGCTTCGGCCTGGCCGGCGTCTATGGCCAAGGCCCCAACTTCGTCAACCCGACGGCCACCGCCAGCGGCAACAGCAACCTCGGCCTGATCGAGGCCGACGGCTACTTCATCCGCGGCGACTGGACCGTGCAGGGCCAGCTCAGCTACGGCTATCAGAAGGACGCGGCGATCACTGCCGACGCCAACGGCAACTTCCAGACCGCGTCCTGGTACGGTCTGTCGACGTTGGCGGCCTACAAGTTCACGCCGCGCTTCGAGGGCGTCGGCCGCTTCGACTACCTGAACAACGCCCAGAACGGCGGCGGCCTGCTCGGCTACGGCATCGATTCCGGCAATGGCATCGGCCCCAACGGCAACCTCGGCTGCATCCAGGGCGCCTCGGCCATCGATCCCGGCTGCGACAAGGGCGCCAGCCGCTATGCTTGTCGCTGGGTCTGAACTACCTGTTCAACCAGTACACGATGTTCAAGGTGGAAGCGCGCTACGACTGGTCGAACCTGCCGGTGTTCCTCGACGTCAACGACGGCGGCTACCGCAAGAACAACACCGTGCTCGGCACTTCCGTCGTCGTATCGTTCTGATGCTCTGACGCGCACCGGCGCGGCGTAGCATCGTCCCCCTGGGCCCAAGGGCCGCGGGGAGCATCGATGAAGGACCTGATCGAACGTCTGCGCGCAGCCGGCGTGCACACGCTGCTGGCGCAGTTCACCGACATCCACGGCATCGCCAAGGGCAAGCTGGTGCCGTTGGCGCACCTCGACGAGTTGCTGACCGATGGGGTCGGATTCGCCGGTCCGTCGATCGCCGGCACCGGCCTGCCGCGCATCGGGCCGCGTGCGGAGTACTACGCGCGCGGCAACGCCAGCACGGCCACGCCGCTGCCGTGGATGCCGGGCGTGGCACGCGTGGTCTGCGATGGCTTCGTCAACGGCCAGCCTTTCGAGGCCTGTCCGCGTCAGGTGCTGAAGCGCGCGATGGCGCGCCTGGGCGAACACGGCTGGCACCTGCGCACCGGAATCGAGCCCGAGTTCTTCCTGCTGCGGCGCGCCGGCGAGCGCTGGCTGCCGGCCGACGACCTGGACCGGCTCGACAAGCCGTCCTACGACTTGAAGTCGCTGTGGCGCCAGCGCGGCTTCCTGCACGAACTGCACGCGGCGCTGGCGCAGTGCGGGCTGGACGTGCTGCAGATCGACCACGAGGACGCCCATGGCCAGTACGAGCTGAACATCGGCTTCGACGAGGCCGTGGCCAGCGCCGACCATCTGATGTTGTTCAAGCTGGCCGCGCAGGCCCTGGCGGAGAAAGAAGGGCTCGTGTTCTCGATGATGCCCAAGCCCTTCGAGAATCAGCCGGGCAGCGGCATGCACCTGCATGCGTCGCTGTGGTCGGGCTGGAACCCGAAGCGCCGCGACGACACGCACAACGTCTTCGTGCGCCACCGCGTCGATGGCAGCGTCGATCACGAACACGACCTGTCCCTGCTCGGCGCGCAGTTCGTCGCCGGCATCATGGCCCATTCCGCTGCGCTGACCGCGCTGGCCGCGCCGACGATCAACTCCTACAAGCGGCTGCGCGTGTATCCGTCGCTGTCCGGCACCAGTTGGGCTCCGGCGCACATCGCGCACGGGCCGAACAACCGGACCGCGGCACTGCGCACGCTGCACGGCCGTGTCGAATGGCGCGTCCCCGACTCCAGCGCCAACCCCTACCTCGTCACCGCAGCGCTGATCGCCGCGGGCCTGGACGGCATCGATCGCAAACTCGATGTGCCGCCGGAATGCACCGAGGACCTGTTCGAGATGAGCGCCGCCGAGCGCCGGGTGCGGGGCATTGCGCTGCTGCCGCAGAGCCTGGGCGAGGCGCTGGACGCGCTGGAGGCCGACGAACTGATCTGTACCGCGCTGGGCGAAACGCTGACGCGGGAGTTTCTGTGCCTGAAGCGCGACGAGGTCGAGGCCTACCGGCACCACGTCAGTGACTGGGAGTTGCGGCGCTATGCCGAAGCCTTCTAGGGCGACGGCCCCGGGCCGCCTGACGGCCGGTTCGAATCGCCGCCGGACTGGCAGCGTTGGCGCCGTGCTGCGGGCAGGCACCGAGCCTTGACCAGCACGCCACATCGCGGCACGGCCGTGCCGCTGCTCGCCTACGCCAGCCTGGGCACCAGCATGGCGGTGGTCGGCTCCTACGTGGGCCTGTCCAAGCTGCTGGTGGCGGCCTTCCCGGTGTTCCTGCTGGCTTGGCTGCGCTTCGGCATCGCCGCGGTGGCGATGGCGCATTGGGTGCGCCGCCGTGACGGCGACCGGCCGCTGTCGCCGCACGATCGCGTGCAGCTGTTCTGGGAGAGCTTCCTCGGCAACTTCCTCTTATCCATCTGCATGCTGTTCGGCGTGATGCTGACCTCGGCGGTCGCTGCCGGCGTCGTGATGGCGGCGATCCCCGCGGCCGTGGCGCTGCTGTCGCGCATCTTCCTCGGCGAGCGCGTCCGGCCGCGCGTGGGCGCGGCCATCGCCTGCGCGGCGATCGGCATTGCGCTGCTGGCGCTGGCAAAGAACGGCCCGCCCGAGGCGACGGGCTCGGCCACGCGTTGGGGCTACGTGCTGCTGCTCGGTGCAGTGCTGTGTGAGGCCAGCTACGTGGTCATCGGCAAGCGCCTGACCGGCAACGTGTCACCGAGGCGCATCAGCGCGCTGATCAACCTGTGGGGCCTGGTGTTGGTGACGCCGCTGGGCTTGTGGCAGGCGCTGCGCTTCGACTTCGCCGCCGTGACGGCCGGCACCTGGACGCTGCTGCTCTTCTATTCGATCGCCGCCAGCATGATCACGGTCTGGCTGTGGATGCAGGGTCTGAAGCACGTGCCTGCGCCGCAGGCCGGCGTGTTCACGGTGATGCTGCCGGTCAGCGCCGCCCTGGTCGGTGTGCTGTTCCTCGGCGAGGGCTTCGGCCCGCTGCACGTCCTGGCCTTTGCACTGTCGCTGGCCGGCCTGCTGCTGGCGACCTGGCCGGACCGGGCGATCAGGCGCGACGCGAACGGCCGTAGTCCCTGAACTTCAGACGGCCAGCGCCTTCAGGTAGACCTCGCACAGCGACTCGATCTCCACCGCGATCTTCATCGCCTGCGCCAGCGTCGTGCCACAGGCCACCAGCCCGTGGTGCGCCATCAGGCAGGCGTTGCGGTCGGCGAGCGCGTGGGCCACCGCGTCCGACAGTGCTTCGCTGCCGAAGACGTGATACGGCACGCACGGCACCAACGCAGCGCCGCACACCGCCACCATGTAGTGGAATGGCGGCAGCTCGCGTTCCAGGCAGGCCAGCGCAGTGGCATGCACCGAGTGGGTGTGTACCACCGCCTGCAGTTCGCTTCGCTGGCTCAGCACTGCGCGATGGAAGTGCCATTCCGATGACGGCTGCCACAGCCCCTCGACGCGGCCATCGTCGCCCAACCACACCATGTCCTGCGGCTGCAGTTCATCGGCGCCCATGCCGGTGGGCGTGATCAGCAGACCCGGGCTGCCGTCGCGCGCACAGCGCAGGCTCAGGTTGCCGGTGCTGCCGCGGTTCAGCCCCAGCGCATCCAGGCGTCGCACCGCGGTCACCGCCTGGGCGCGCAGCGTGTCTTCAACATCAGCCGAGGTCATGGCGCCACCCGCCCCAGCGCACGCAGCGCGTCGGCATGCGCCGCGACCACACCCCGCTCGGTGATCAAGCCGCTGACCAGATCGGCCGGCGTCACGTCGAAGGCCGGGTTCGCGGCGCCACAACCCTCGGGCGCAATCTGCACTTCGGCCATCTCGCCGCTGGCACGGCGGCCGACCACGTGCGTCAACTCCCGGGCGCGGCGCTCCTCGATCGGAATTTCGCGCAGCGCATCCAGCACCGACAGATCGAGCGTCGACGATGGCATCGCGACGTAGAACGGCACGCCGTGGGCCCGCGCGGCCAGCGCCTTCAGGTAGGTGCCGATCTTGTTGCACACATCGCCGTTGGCAGCGACCCGGTCGCAGCCGACGATGACGATGTCGACATGCCCACGCTGCATCAGGTGCCCACCGGCGTTGTCGGCGATCAGCGTGTGCGGCACACGCTGCTGCGCCAGCTCCCAAGACGTCAGGCGCGCACCCAGGTTGCGCGGCCGGGTTTCGTCCACCCAGACGTGCAGCGCAATGCCCGCAGCCTGCGCCTTGTACACCGGCGCCAGCGCCGTGCCCCAGTCCACCGTGGCCAGCCAGCCGGCATTGCAATGCGTCAGCAGGTTCACCGTGCCGCCTTTGCGCTGGGCGATCGCCGCCAGCAGCGGCAGGCCGTGCCGGCCGATGGCTTCGTTCGTGGCCACATCCTCGTCGGCCATGGCCGCCGCTTCATCCCAGGCGGCGGCCGCGCGCTGCGCCGGTTCCAACGGCAGCAGGCGGCGCAGCATGCGCCGCAGCGCCCAGGCAAGGTTGACGGCGGTGGGCCGCGCGCTACCCAGCCGGTCGGCCGCAGCCTGCAGCGCCCCGTCGGAGGCGTCGGCCGAGGCCTGCAGCGCGATACCGTAGGCAGCGGTGACGCCGATCAGCGGTGCCCCGCGCACCCACATGTCGCGGATCGCAGCGAACACCGCAGCGACGTCCGCGAGCCGCTCCACCACGAAACGATGCGGCAGTTGCCGCTGGTCGATGACGAACAGCGCATTGCGCTCGACCGAAGGCCAGAGCGTGCGCCGGGGATGGCCGTCGACCTGCATCGTCGGCCCTGCCTAGAGCCCGAGCGCCCGCAGATCAGGCTGGCCGCCGCGCATCGGAGGGCACCAGTAGTAGGCACCACCCAACGGCCGCGTGAAGCGGAACAGCGCATCGAGCGTGCCATCCTCGACGCCGGTCATGCGGCGCCATTGCGCCTCGAAGGCATCGAAAGACTTGCCGAACGCGACGAACATCAGCCCGCAGCGCCGGCCCTCGGCCCAGGGCATCGAGCGGCGCAGCAGGAAGGCCTCGGGCGCGAAGCTCTCCTGCGCGGTGCGTTTGACGTGCGAGGACTGCGGCGCGTCTTCCAGTTCCTCGTTGTCGCTGCGGCGGCGGCCGATGGCGTCGTCCTGCTCCGGTGGGCTCATCGCATCGAAGGCCGGGAAATCGTGCAGCCACTGCTGTACCGCGACGAAGCTGGAGCCGTCGAGACCATCACCCTGCCCGGCTGCCAGCGCGGCTTCCAGTGCCGCGTCGCCGGTCGGGTTCTCGGTGCCGTCCTCATAGCCGCTCAAGTCCAGGCCGCCGCGGTGCTTGAAGGCATCGACCACTTGCTGCAGGCGGAACGCAGGTCGCAGGGCCAGTTCCAGTTCGCGGCTCAGCTGCAGCAGATCGCCGCGCTGCGTGCCGCGCAGCCAGCACCACAGTGCGTGCGGCGTGGCCGGCAGGTCCAGCCCCGCAGGTGCGCTGGCGGCATAGGTCCGCAGCCCCGGCAACTCACGCCCGAGCGCACGCACCAGCGACGCGCCGACGCCGAACACCAGCTGACGCCCATCCGCGCGCTGCTGCAGCGCTCGCAGGCCGTCGGGCAGCGCCTGCGGCGTCTGCAGGCTGAAGGCAAGGTAGCGGCCGACCGCGGGAATGGGTTCGAGAATGCCGGATTGGGCTTCGGACATCGATCAAGGCTCCATTTCGAGGGTTTCGGCCGGCTGCGCATGGCGGCGCGCGGCGCGTGCCTGCGCCGCCACCGCGGCCACCGGTTCGTTCTTCAGGCGATGGTCCGACCACACCTGGCGCCAGCGACGCGCGCCCGGCGTGCCGTTCCACAGCCCAAGCATGTGCCGCGCGGCCAACGACCAGGGCTGGCCACGCGCCTGCAGCGCCTGCATGTAGCGCAGCATCGCGTCTTCGACGGCCTCGCGTTCCGGTACGCCTCTGCCTGCATCGAAGAAGTCGTGGTCCCATCGCGCCATCGACCAGGGGTGGTGATAGGCCTCGCGGCCGATCATCACGCCGTCGACATGCCGCAGTTGCTCGCGAATGGCCGCGTCGCCGACGATGCCGCCGTTGATGGCGATGGTCAGCGCCGGGAAGTCCTGCTTCAGGCGATGCACGATGCCGTAACGCAGCGGCGGCACCTCGCGGTTTTCCTTCGGGCTCAGGCCGTCGAGCCATGCATTGCGCGCATGCACGATGAAGATCTCGCAGCCGGCCGCGGCCACCGTGCCGACGAAATCGCGCACGAAGCCGTAGTCCTCCTGCCGGTCGATGCCGATGCGGTGCTTGACCGTCACCGGCAACGCGGTGGCGTCACGCATCGCCTTCACCCCGTCGGCCACGCGGGCCGGCTCGGCCATCAGACAGGCGCCGAACGCGCCGCGCTGCACCCGGTCGCTCGGGCAGCCGCAGTTCAGGTTGATCTCGTCGTAGCCCCAGTCCTGCCCCAGCCGCGCGGCATGTGCCAGTTCGGACGGCACGTTGCCGCCCAGTTGCAGCGCCACCGGATGCTCGGCGGCATCGAAGTCCAGATGCCGCGCCACGTCGCCGTGCAGCAGCGCGCCAGTCGTCACCATTTCGGTGTACAGCCGCGCATGGCGCGTGATCAGACGATGGAAGAAGCGGCAATGCCGATCCGTCCAGTCCATCATCGGCGCGACGCTCAGACGCCAGGAAGCTTCCAGCATGGTGGCGACGATGCTAGCGGGTGGCCGGGCCGGACCAGTCGCGCAGGATCTGCTCGGGCGACGGCTTGTCGAACTTCGGTGTCGGCTGGCGCGACGGTGTGCCGAGCACGATCCAGCCGACCAATGTCTCACCGGGAGCGCAGAAGGCCTCGACCACCGGTGCGGCGCGCACCTTGTTGCCCGACAGCATCTTCGCGCCGTAGCCCAGCATGTGTGCCGCGTTGATGAAGTTGGTCACCGCGCCGCCGACGGCCATCCACTGCTCATGCACCGTCGCCACCGGGTGGCCGGCATCGATGCGGGCGATCACGGCCACCGTCACCGGCGCGCCGAGCGCGCGCTCGCGGTCGACCGCCGAAGGCGACTTCCCGGCCACGCGCGCCGCCTGCTCGAACAGATCGGCCAGTTGTTCGCGTGCTGCGCCGCGGACCGGTGCGAAACGATAAGGAGTCAGACCGGCGTGGTCCGGGGCGCGCAGCGCTGCGGCGGCCATCCGATGCAGCGCGGCTTCGTCCGGGCCCGGCTCGACCAGGTGCTTCGGGCCGATGGAGCAGCGACTCAGCAGGGATTGCAGTGCGGCGGTTTCGGTCTTGGCCATGGACAAACGACACGGGCCTGTCCGAAGGCAGGCCCGTGGTCGATGAACAAAATGGTCGGGACGGCGGGATTCGAACTCGCGACCCCTTGCACCCCATGCAAGTGCGCTACCAGGCTGCGCTACGCCCCGACTGAACTTCGCATTATAGGCCGGCGCGACAGGCCCGCCTGCTCAGGGCTCGAGCAGATCGCGGATCGACTTCAGCTCGCGCCGCAACTGCTCGGGAGTGAACTCGTGCACTTCGGGCAACGGCAGCTCGACCGGAGGCTCCGGCTCGGCAACCTGTTGGATCACCGGTGCCGCGCCGTTGGGGTGCACGGCGGCACGCAGTCCCCCTTCGGACAGCTGGTTGCGCGCACCGCTGATCGTGAAGCCCTGGTCGTAGAGCAGGTCGCGAATGCGACGTACCAGCAGCACCTCGTGGTGCTGGTAGTAGCGCCGGTTGCCGCGGCGCTTCATCGGCTTGAGCTGCGTGAACTCCTGTTCCCAGTAGCGCAGCACATAGGGCTTCACGCCGCAGAGCTCGCTCACTTCACCGATGGTGAAGTAGCGTTTCGCGGGTATGGGCGGAAGCGCTTTCTCCATTGAAATCAATAAGATCTAACGGGAAAGCTAAGACTTTACTCGAAGTCTTCCCCCAGCGGTGTGTCGCCCTGCACGATGGCCTTGAGCTTGTGGCTGGCGTGAAAGGTGACGACGTTGCGCGCCTTGATGGGAATCGATTCGCCGGTGCGCGGGTTGCGGCCTGGGCGCGGCGCCTTGCGCCGGATGTTGAAGTTTCCGAAGCCGGAGAGCTTGACGTCGCCGCCCTGCACCAGCGTGCCATGGATGATGTCGAAGAAGGCTTCTACCATGTCCTTCGACTCGCGCTTGTTCAGGCCCAGCCGCTCGAACAGCAACTCGGCCAGTTCGGCCTTGGTGAGCGTCGGCGTTTCGATGCTCGGCAGGATCACCGGGTCCATGGGGCTCCTTCTCCGGATTCAGGCGCGCAGCCGTGCGCCGAGGGCCTGTTCGACGCGCTGCACGGCGGCCGTCACCGCGGCGTCGATGCGCTCGTCGGTGAGATTGGCCTGATCGTCCAGCAGTTCGAGGCGCAGCGCCATGCTGTGCTCGCCGGCCGCGATGCCACCACCGGGTTGCGACGGGCGGTAAACGTCGAACAGCAGAACCGACCGTACCAGGCCCGACGCATCCTGGCGCAGGGTGTCGACCAGTTGGTCGTGCGACACGTCGTCGCGGACCACCAGCGCAATATCGCGCCACGACGATTGGTGGCGCGGCACCGGCCGTGCTTCCGGCAGCGGCCGCGCGAGCACGGCGTCCAGGTCCAGCTCGAACAGCACCGGCGCCAGCGGCAGGTCATAGGCCTGGCGCCATTGCGGATGCAGTTCGCCGACATGGCCGATCACGCGACCATCGAGCTCGATGCGGGCACAACGTCCAGGGTGCAGCGCCGGGTGGCTGTCGGCCACGAAGCGCGGCTGGCGCGGCGCCAGCAGCATTTCGATGTCGCCCTTCAGGTCGAAGAAGTCGACCTGCCGATCCTTCTGTGCCCATTGCGCCTCGTCGGCCGGCCCGTAGGCCAACGCACCCAGGCGCATCGGCTGCGCGATGCCGGCCACGGCCGCCGGACCCTCGGCTGCCGACGGGTCGCGCCTGAAGACGCGGCCGACTTCGAAGACGCGCACGCGGCCGGCACGGCGCGCAAGGTTGTAGCCCAGCACGCCGAGCAGGCTGCCGACGAGACTCGAGCGCATCACCGCCAGTGGCGCGGCGATCGGGTTCAGTACGCGGATCGGATCATCGTTGCCGGCCAGCTGCTGCTCCCAGCGCGCCTCGACGAAGCTGTAGTTGATGGTTTCCTGATAGTCCAGCGCGGCCATCGCATGGCGCAGCGCGTGCGGGCTGCGGCGCGCCTCGCTGAGCGTGCGGGCACGCACCGGTGCCACCGGCGGTGTCGGCGGCAGCAGCTGGTAGCCGACGATGCGCGCCACTTCTTCGATCAGGTCCTCTTCGATCTGCAGGTCGAAGCGCCAGCTCGGCGGCGTGACAGTGATCGTCCCGGCCGCCTCGGTGAAGGCGAAGCCCTGGCGGCGAAAGACCTCCGCGCACTGGGCCTGATCGAGCGGCATGCCGATCACCTTGGCGGCACGCGCCACACGTAGCGTCACCGGCGTGGCCGGCGGCAGCTGCAACACCTGATCGTCCATCGGGCCGGGCTCGCCACCGCAGATCTGCAGGATCAGCTGTGTCACGCGTTCGATGTGCGCGACCGTCAACGCCGGATCGACACCGCGCTCGAAGCGGTGGCCGGCATCGGTGGAAAAATTGAAGCGGCGCGATCGTCCGGCCACCGCGTGCGGCCACCAGAATGCGGCTTCGACATAGACATTGCGCGTGTCGTCCGACACCGCCGTCGCGTCCCCGCCCATGATGCCGGCCAGCGATTCCACCTCCTTGGCATCGGCGATCACGCCCACCGAGGCATCGATGTCGATGGTGTTGCCGTTGAGCAGCTTCAGCTGCTCGCCGGTCCGGCCCCAGCGCACCTCCAGATGATCGTGGATCTTGTCCAGGTCGAAGATGTGCGTCGGCCGGCTGTATTCGAACATCACGTAGTTCGAGATGTCGACCAGCGCCGTGACCGAGCGCTGGCCGCAGCGCGCGAGCCGCTCGACCATCCAGGCCGGCGTTTTCGCCCGGGTGTTCACGTTGCGGATCACACGGCCAGAAAAACGGCCGCACAGGTCCGGCGCCTCGACACGCACCGGGAGCCGCTGGTCGTGACTCGGCGGCACCACTTCGATCATCGGCGTGTGCAGCGGCGCGCCGGTCAGCGCAGACACCTCGCGCGCGACACCATAGACGCTGAGCGCATGCGCCAGGTTGGGCGTCAGCTTGAGCGTGAAGACCTGGTCATCGAGCTTCAGCAGTTTGCGGATGTCCTCGCCCAGCGGTGCATCGGCCGGCAACTCGAGCAGGCCTGCGTGGTCTTCGGACAGCTTCAGCTCGCGCGCCGAACACAGCA
This sequence comes from Rubrivivax sp., assembly GCA_044225625.1. GTDB lineage: Bacteria > Pseudomonadota > Gammaproteobacteria > Burkholderiales > Burkholderiaceae_C > Rubrivivax. Next base: position 3,689 of record JBGAII010000046.1, on the reverse strand, counting down.
TGCCCTGGCTGTCGACGCCGCGCAGCTTGCTCGAGCGGATCGCGAACGGCGCGCCGCCCTCCTCGGCCGGTGGCAACTCGGCGCCCACCAGCGCCAGCGGCGCGCGCAGGCCCACCCGGGCATTCGGTGCGCCGCACACCACCTGCAGCGGACCGTCCGGCGAATGCACGCCGGCTTTCACCTTGCACACCCGCAGCCGGTCGGCGTTCGGGTGCGGCACGGCTTCGACGATCTCGCCGACGACGATGCGCGTGCATGGCGGCGCGACCGGACGGCGGTCTTCGACCTCGAGGCCGGCCATGGTCAGCAGCTCGGCCAGCTGGGCACTGTCGAGGGGTGGGTTGCAGAACTCGCGCAACCAGGATTCGGGGAATTGCATGCGGGGCTCGCGCGATTACTTGAACTGCGACAGGAAGCGCAGGTCACCGTCGAAGAACAGGCGCAGGTCGTTGACACCGTAGCGCAGCATCGTCAGCCGGTCCGGCCCCATGCCGAAGGCGAAGCCGATGTGCGTCTCGGGGTCGAGGCCGAAGTTGCGCACCACGTTCGGATGCACCTGGCCAGAACCGGCCACCTCGAGCCAGCGGCCCTTCAGCGGGCCGCTGCCGAAGGCGATGTCGATCTCCGCCGAAGGCTCGGTGAACGGAAAGTACGACGGCCGGAAGCGCACGTCCAGCTCGTCGGTTTCGAAGAACTGACGCAGGAAGTCGCTGAACACCGACTTCAGGTCCTTGAAGCTGACGTTCTCGCCGATCCACAGGCCTTCGCACTGGTGGAACATCGGCGAATGCGTGGCATCGCTGTCGACGCGGTAGGTGCGCCCCGGCGCGATCACGCGGATGTCGGGCACCGGCCGTCCGGCCGCCAGCGCATCGGCATGGCGTGCCGCATGCGCGCGGGCGTGCCTCACCTGCATCGGGCTGGTGTGCGGACGCAGGTTCAGCCAGCGGCCTTCGGCGTCCTTCACGTCCACGTAGAAGGTGTCCTGCATCGAGCGCGCCGGGTGGTTCTCGGGGTTGTTCAGCGCGGTGAAGCTGTACCAGTCGGTCTCGATCTCGGGGCCGTCGGCCACGTCGAAGCCCATCGATCCGAAGATGGCCTCGATGCGCATCAGCGTGCGCGACACCGGGTGCAGTCCGCCGCTGCCGCGCCGCCGCCCGGGCAGCGTGACGTCCAGCGCCTCGGCCTGCAGTTGGGCCTGAAGCTCGCCGGCTGCGAGCGCGTCGCGGCGGGCCTGCAACAGCGCCTCGACCTGCTGCTTGGCCTGGTTGATGGCGGCACCGCGGGTCTTCTTCTGCTCCACGCTGAGCGTGGCCAGACCCTTCATCAGTTCGGTCAGTTGGCCGGACTTGCCGAGGAAACGCGCCTTCGCGTTCTCGAGCTCGGCCGGTGTCGGCGCCGTCTCGAAGGCCGCGCGCGCAGACTCAATCAAGGTGTCCAGATCGTTCATGGCCTCTGGCGGATGGACAAGCACAAAGGCTTGCGTGAGGAGCTCATATCTCGGGGCGACGTGCTGCGCCGATGCGGGGGTCGTGAAACAAAAATGGCCGTCCCCCGAAGGTGACGGCCACCGAATGCTGGCGCGGCGCCGCAGGCCCGGCAATGGGCCGCGGCACCACGGATCTCAGCCGAGCTGGGCCTTCACCTTGGCGACGATGCTGCCGAAGGCAGCCGGGTCGTTGACGGCCAGATCGGCCAGGACCTTGCGGTCGATGTCGATCTGCGCCTTCTTCAGGCCAGCCATGAACTTGCTGTAGGTGACGCCGAGCTCGCGGCTCGCGGCGTTGATGCGCGCGATCCAGAGCTGGCGGAACACCCGCTTGCGGGTACGACGGTCGCGGTAGGCATATTGCCCCGCCTTCATCACCGCCTGCTTGGCGATGCGGAAGACGTTCTTGCGGCGGCCGCGGTAGCCCTTGGCCAGGGCGAGGATCTTCTTGTGGCGGGCGTGGGCGATGACACCACGTTTGACGCGAGGCATGTCTTGCTCCTTTCGTGCGTGAAATCAGAGGCCAGCGAAAGGCATCATCTTGGCGATGCTGCCCAGGTTGGTCTCGTGCACCTCCTTGACGCCACGCAGGTGGCGCTTGCGGGTGGTGGACTTCTTCGTCAGGATGTGGCGCTTGAACGCCGCACCGCGCTTGACGGTGCCTCCCGGACGCACGCGGAACCGCTTGGCCGCGCTCTTCTTGGTCTTCATCTTGGGCATTGCTGCTCCTTCCTCGTGGTTGCCGTCTGCAGGCGACCGCATGGTTCATGCGGTACTTGTTGGCCTGCAGCAGCTTCTTGTCGCCGTCCGGGGTGACCAGACCCCAAGCGGCGAATCCCTCAAATCACTTCACTTGCGCTTCGGCGCCAGCACCATCACCATCTGCCGGCCTTCCAGCTTGGGCATGTGTTCCACCACGGACACGTCGGCCAACTCGTCGCGGATGCGCTCCAGCAGCCGCATGCCGATGTCCTGGTGGGTGATCTCACGGCCGCGGTAGCGTAGCGTGACCTTGCCCTTGTCGCCGTCCTCGGCAATGAAGCGGCGCAGGTTGCGCATCTTGATGTTGTAGTCGCCTTCGTCGGTGCCGGGCCGGAACTTCACTTCCTTGATCTCGATGATCTTCTGCTTGGCCTTGGCCTCGGCGGCCTTCTTCTGCTCCTGATACTTGAACTTGCCGTAGTCCATCAACCGGCACACCGGGGGGTCGGCAGTGGCAGCGATCTCGACCAGATCGACATCCTTGTCGCCGGCCATCTGCAGTGCTTCCTGAATGCTGACGATGCCCAGCGGCTCGTTGTCCACACCATTCAGGCGCACCTGCGGCGCCATGATTTCCCGATTCAACCTGTGCTTGCGCTCCGCATTCGGAGTGCGACGGTCCATGAAGGTAGCGATAGTTCAAACCCCTTATCACGGCCCCCAGGCAGATGAGGCCGTCCAACAACGACAAAGGCGCGCCGGACGCCTCAGACCTTGCGGGCGATGTCGTCGGACAACTTCGCCACGAAGTCGCCGAGCGCCATGACCCCCAGATCCAGGTTGCCCCGAGCGCGCACCGAAACGGCCCCGTTTGCCTTTTCCTTGTCGCCTACGACCAGGATATACGGGACCTTCTGCATCGAATGCTCGCGGATTTTATACCCAATCTTATCGGCCCGCAAATCGACCTGCGCTCTAACTCCTTGTTTTTGCAGCGTTTTCACGACGTCCACCGCATAGTCCGCGGCCGGCTCGCTGATCGAGGCCACGACCACCTGCTGCGGCGCCAGCCATGCCGGCAGCGCGCCGGCATGCTGTTCGATCAGGATGCCGATGAAACGCTCGAGGCTGCCGACAATGGCCCGGTGCAGCATGACCGGGTGACGCCGGCTGGAATCCTCGGCCACGTATTCGCCGCCGAGGCGCTCGGCCGTGTTGAAGTCGACCTGCATCGTGCCGCACTGCCACTGCCGGCCGATCGCGTCCTTCAGCGTGTATTCGATCTTCGGTCCGTAGAAGGCGCCGTCGCCGGGCGAGATCTCGAACGCCACACCGGAGCGACGCAAGGCCTCCATCAGCGCGTGCTCGGCCTTGTCCCAAAGCTCGTCGGAGCCGACGCGCTTGTCCGGCCGCGTCGCCACCTTGTAGATGATGTGCTCGAAGCCGAAGTCCCTGTAGACCTTCTGCAGCAACGCCGTGTAGGCGACGCACTCGTCGA
>JBGAII010000045.1:0-29650 GCA_044225625.1 Rubrivivax sp. | reverse complement strand
CGAGGTGAGTTGGCGACGAGGCCGTGAAGCCGAGCACCGCAGGGCACCCCGCCCACCGGGCGGGGCGTCGCATTCGAAGCCCTGCCGGCGGTCCGCCCGTGGCCCCACGCCAGAACCTCGGCACGCCATCAAGCAGAGCCAACAGCGAGCGACCTCAAGGCGCCGCAAGCGCCCACACATGCGCCCCCAGACACGACGCCTTTCTACAATGCACCGATGAACGCCGTCCTCAGCCCCGCGCCGCGCCGCGCGATCCGCGAGCTGCCCGACGAGTTGGTCAGCCAGATCGCCGCCGGCGAAGTCGTGGAACGCCCGGCCTCGGTGGTGCGCGAGCTGGTCGACAACGCGCTCGACGCCGGCGCCACGCAGGTCCACGTGCGGCTCAGTGCCGGCGGCGTGCGCGCGATCCTGGTCGAGGACGATGGCATCGGCATTCCCGCGGCCGAACTGCCGTTGGCGCTCAAACGCCACGCGACCAGCAAGATCCGGTCGCTCGACGACCTGGAGCAGGTGGCGACGATGGGCTTCCGTGGCGAGGCGCTGGCCGCGGTGGCCTCGGTGTCGGACCTGAGCATCACCAGCCGCAGCGCCGACGCACCGCATGCCACGCGCCTGGACGCGCGCAGCGGCGAGCTGGCACCGGCCGCGCGTTCGCAGGGCACCAGCGTCGAGGTGCGCGAGCTGTTCTTCAGCACGCCGGCGCGGCGCAAGTTCCTGAAGACCGACGCCACCGAAGCGGCACATTGCCTCGAGGCGGTGCGGCGCCACGCGCTGGCGCGGCCGGACGTCGGCTTCGCCGTCTGGCACGACGGCAGGCTGGTCGCGCAATGGCGTGCCGCCGGCGCCGAGCAGCGCCTGGGCGACGTGCTGGGCGAGGATTTCATCGGCCGCAGCCGCGCGCTGCAGCAGGCCTTCGGTGCCTGGCGTCTGCATGGCCGCGTCGGCACGCCGGAGGCGGCGCGCGCCCGCGCCGACCAGCAGTACGTCTACGTCAACGGCCGCTTCGTGCGCGACCGCCTGGTCGCGCATGCGCTGCGCGCCGCCTACGACGACGTGCTGCACGGTGCGCGACAGCCCAGCTACGTGCTGTTCATCGACATCGACCCGGCGCGCGTCGACGTCAACGTGCACCCGACCAAGATCGAGGTGCGCTTCCGCGACGCGCGCGACCTGCACCAGGACGTGCGCCACGCTGCCGAGAACGCGCTCGCCGCGACGCGCGCCGGCGGTGGTGCCGAGCCGGCCGCAGCCTCGGCGCCGGCGGCACGCAACCCCTTCGGCGCCCCGGCCTGGACCCCGCCGCCGCCGGCGCAGACGCCACTCGCGCTGCAGGCCTATGCGCCGCTGCAGGTGCAGGAGCCGGCCGCACCGTGGCGCAACGCGACCCTCGAAGCCGCCACCGCGGCCGCCGGCCCGGGCACACCCGATACCGAGGCGGCTGCAGCGGACCGCGCCACCACGGGGTCCTCCTCGGCCGCGAAGCCGGACGCTGCACTCGACCTGCCTCTCGGCCACGCGCTGGCCCAGCTGGGTGGCGCCTACGTGCTGGCCGAGAACGCCCACGGGCTGGTCATCGTCGACATGCATGCGGCGCATGAGCGCGTGGTCTACGAGCGGCTCAAGACCACGCTCGGCGAGCGTGCGCTGCAGGCGCAGCCGCTGCTCATCCCGCAGAGCTTCGCCGCCACGCCGGCCGAGATGGCCACGGCGCAGCAACATGCGCAGGCGCTGCTGGAGCTGGGTCTGGACGTGTCGCCGCTGTCGGCCACGACGCTGGCGGTGCGCAGCCGGCCGAGCGCCTTGCCCGATGCCGACCTGCCCGAACTGGTGCGTTCGGTGCTGGCCGAGCTGGCGCAGGTCGACTCCAGCCGCCTGGTGCAGCGTGCCCGCGACGACCTGCTGGCCACGATGGCCTGCCATGGCGCGGTGCGCGCCAACCGGCGGCTGACGCTGCCGGAGATGAATGCGCTGCTGCGCCAGATGGAAGCCACCGAACGCGCCGACCAATGCAATCACGGCCGGCCCACATGGCGCCAGGTGACGCTGAAGGAGCTGGACGCGCTGTTCCTGCGCGGGCGCTGAGGCCGGACCCATGAGCGCCGACCGCGTGTTCATCTCCTACCGCCGCGACGACGCGGCGGGCTACGCTGGCCGGCTGGAAGACGCGCTCGAAAGACGCCTGGGCCGCGGCAGCGTGTTCCGCGACGTGCTGGACATCGCCCCCGGGGCCGACTTCGTCGAAGCGATCCGCCAGCGCCTGGCGGGCGCGGACGTGGTGCTGGTGCTGATCGGCCCGCGCTGGGCCGGCGGCGGCGATGGTGGCGGCGCGCGGCGCATCGACGATGTGCAGGACTTCGTCCGCCTGGAAGTGCAGGTCGCGCTGGAGGGCCGCGCCCGCGTGATCCCGGTGCTGCTGCCCGGCGCGCGCATGCCCGGCGAGGCCGAGCTGCCGGAGGCGCTGAAGCCGCTGGCGCGACGCAATGCGCTGAGCCTGGGCGACAGCAGCTGGGACGCGGACGTGGCGCGGCTGGCCGACGGCATCGGCATCGTGCCGCGGCGTAGACGCTGGCCGCTGGCGGTCGGCGCACTCGGGCTGGTGGCGCTGCTGGCCGCAGGCGCGTGGCTGTGGCAGTGGCAGTGGCGCGGCAGCCCGCGCCCGCCGCGGGCGCGGCCTCGGCGCCCGTGGCCGCCGACGAATCGGCACGCTTCGTCGGCACGTGGCAGGGTCCGGTGCGCTATGCCTGGGGCGACCGCTACGACGAACGTTTCGAGTTCAAGCGCCATGCCGGCGAACTGACCGGCAGCGCCACCTTCCTGCGCTATCCGCGCGCCATCACGCAGTTGCGCGTCGACGGCCGCAACCTGCGCTTCGAGACGCACAGCATCGAAAGCGTCGGCAGCTCGAGCAAGGAGCTGACGCATGCCTACACCGCCGAACTGCGCGGCGAGCCGCCCGACGAGGTGCTGGCGTTCCGGCTGCTGATCAGCGGCGGGCACAGCAGCAACCCGCCGATCGAGTTCGAGGCGCGCAGGGTGGCCGACGCGGCCAGCGCGCCGGCGTCACGCTGAGCGCTGCGCCCGACATATTCCCCCAGCCGCGGCACGCCGCGCCGCCTTGTGGCACGCTCGCGCCCCATGTCACGACGCTGGATTCGCGCCCTGTTGCTGCTGGTGGTCGCGGTGCCGCTCGCCCTGAGCGGCTGCGCCACGCTGGACGAGAAGCAGCGCGAATGGGTGTTCCAGCCCAGCAAGCAGAGCTGGTGGGCCGGCGCCGCGGCCGCCGACGGCATGCAGGACGTGTGGATCGAGTTCGTGTCGAAGGAGACGGGCGAACCCGTCAAGCTGAATGCCCTGTGGCTGCCGCAGGCACGCGCCGATGCGCCGCTGCTGCTGTACCTGCACGGCGCGCGCTGGGACGTGCGCAGCAGCGCGCAGCGCATGCGCCGCATGCATGAGCTGGGCTTCGCGGTGCTGGGCATCGATTACCGCGGTTTCGGCCAGAGCACCGACACGCTGCCTTCCGAGGCCATGGCCTACGAGGACGCGCGCCAGGCCTACGACTGGCTGGGCCGCGAGCACCCGGGGCTGCCGCGCTATGTTTTCGGCCATTCGCTGGGCGGCGCCATCGCGGTGGCGCTGGGCGCCCAGGTGGAGGACGAGAGCGGCGTGATCGTCGAAGGCTCGTTCAGCTCGGTGCCCGACGTGGTCAGCAGCTTCAAGTGGGGCTGGCTGCCGGTAGGTCCGCTGATCACGCAGCGCTTCGATGCCGAGGCCCGGGTCGGCCAGCTCGGCTCGCCGCTGCTGGTGGTGCATGGCAGCGACGACCGGCTGATCGCACCCTCGCTGGGCCGCAAACTCTACGAGCGTGCGAAGGACCCGAAGCGCTTCGTGCTGGTCGAAGGCGGCTCGCACCACAACACCAACGCCGTCGGCCAGGCGCAGTACCGCGAAGCGGTGGCCGATCTGTTCGGCCTGCCGGTGATGCCCGACGGTGCGAAGGTGGTGCGTGCCGGAGCGCCGGCCTCCATGAACTGATCGAAGCCGGGTTCCAGAGGTTCGGCGCAGGCCCGAGCGACTGGCATAGCATGCCGGCCATGCCGTCCGTGCCGCTGCCACCCAGCCCGATCGAGCCGCCCGAGCGGGAACTCGGAAAGCCCCTGACGGGCTGGCGGCTGCGGCTGTACACCGTCATCTTCGAGGCCGACACGCGCGCCGGGCGGGCCTTCGACCTGGCGCTGATCGCGATGATCCTGGCCAGCGTCGCCGTGGTGGTGCTGGACAGCGTGGCATCGATTCATCAGCACTACGGCCCGTGGTTGAAGGGGCTGGAATGGTTCTTCACGGCCGCCTTCACCGTCGAGTACATCGCGCGGCTGCTGTGCGTGCGCCACCCGCTGCGCTATGCGCGCAGCGTCTTCGGCATCATCGACCTGCTGGCCATCCTGCCGGCCTATCTGGCGGTGTTCGTGCCGGAGATGCACGCGCTGATCGACGTCCGGCTGCTGCGGCTGCTGCGCATGTTCCGGCTGCTGCGGCTGACGGCCTACGTCAGCGAATACGGCGCGCTGTACCGTGCGCTGCGCGCGTCGCGGCGCAAGATCGCGGTCTTCCTCAGTTTCGTGCTGCTGGTCGTGACGGTGGCCGGCACGCTGATGTACGTGGTCGAAGGCCCGGAGAACGGCTTCACCAGCATTCCGGTCGGCGTGTACTGGGCCATCACGACGATGACCACCGTCGGCTTCGGCGACGTCACGCCAGGCACCGACCTGGGTCGCTTCATCGCCAGCCTGATGATGCTGATGGGCTGGGGCACGCTGGCCGTGCCGACCGGCATCGTCAGCGCCGAACTGGTGGGCCAGCAGGCGCGCCGCGAACCGACCACCCGCACCTGCCACGAGTGCCTCAGCGAAGGCCACTCGCCGACAGCGACGTTCTGCCGCGACTGCGGCGCGAAGCTGCCGCCGTACCAGTACGACACCGACACCCGCCGCTGAGCCGTCGCACCCGGGCGGCGGCCGGCTTCAGCCGCGCATCGCCTTCAGGATCTGCTGCGAGCCGGCGGCCATCAGGCGCGCGTCGGAGCTCACGGTGACGAATCGGAAGCCCTTGTCGGCGCGGGCCTTGGCGACTTCGGGCACACCGTTGAGGATGTGGTCGATGGCCTGCGCCGCCTTCGGCTCGGGGTTGTCGAAGTCCGGCTTGCAGCCCAGCGCCAGCGACAGGTCGCTCGGGCCGATGTAGACCGCGTCCAGACCTTCCACCGACAGGATGTCGTCCAGGTTGTCCAGCGCCTGCGCCGTCTCGATCATGGCGAAGGCGACGATCGTGTCGTTGGCATGCTGCGGATAGTCGGGCCCGCCGTACAGCGACGCGCGCACCGGGCCGAAGCTGCGCGTGCCGCGCGGCGCGTAGTGGGTCCAGGCCACCAGCTTCTGCGCGTCCTCGCGCGTGTTGACCATCGGGCAGATGATCGCGTAGGCGCCGGCATCCAGGCTCTTCATGATGATGCCGGGCTCCAGCCAGGGCACGCGCACCACCGGCACCGTGGGCGTGGTGGAGATGGCCTGCAGCATGGTCACCATCGCGGCGTAGTCGATGACGCCGTGCTGCATGTCGATGGTCAGCGTGTCCCAGCCCTGGTGCGCCATCACTTCGGCGGCGAAGCTGTTCGGGATCGCCAGCCAGCCGTTGACCGCGGCCTTGTCTTCGCGCCACAGCGTGCGCAGACGGTTTTCTCTCATCGGGTTCTCCTGGTGCTCAGTCGATTTTCACACCGCCTTGCGCCACCACCTTCGCCCAGTTCCTGCGCTCGTGGTCGAAGAACTGGGTGAACTCGGCCGGCGTCATCGTCACCACCTCGGCGCCCTGCGACACCAGGCGCTCGCGCACCTCGGGCGACCGGATGATGGCGATCAGTTCGGCGTTCAGCTTGTCGACCACCGCCTTCGGCGTGCCGGCGGGCACCAGCACGCCCTGCCAGGTGCCGGACTCGAAGCCCTTGACGCCCTGCTCGGCGATCGTCGGCACGTTGGGCAGCAGCGGCACGCGCCTGGCCTTGCTGACGCCGATGACCTTGAGCTTGCCGCTGTCGACGAAGGGCTGCGTCGCCAGCATGCCGTTCATCAGCACCTGCGTCTGGCCGGCCACCGTGTCGCCGATGGCCTGCGAGCCGCCCTTGTACGGAATGTAGGTCCACTTGGCGCCGGTGGCCTTCTCCACCGCCACACCGGCCAGGTGCGGCGCGCTGCCGATGGCCGTGACGGCAAAGTTCAGCGGCTGCTGGTGCGACAGCGCCACCAGCTCGGCCAGGTTGTTGGCCGGCACCGACGGGTGCACCACCAGCAGGTGCGGCGAGTAGGCCAGCATGGTCACGCCACGCAGGTCCTTGCTCGGGTCGAAAGGCAGCTTGCTGTACACCGACGCGGTGATCGCCAGCGCGCCCACGTCGCACAGCACCATCGTGTAGCCGTCGGGCGCCGACTTGGCGACGAAGTCGGTGCCGGTGTTGCCGTTGGCGCCGGGCTTGTTCTCCACCACCACCGGCTGCTTCAGCGCCTCGGACAGCGGCTTGCTGATGGCGCGGGCGATGATGTCGGACGACCCGCCCGGCGGGTAGGGCACGATGATGTGCAGCGGCTTGCTCGGCCATGTCTGTGCCAGCGCGGCGGACGCCAGACAGCACGCGGCGGCCAGGGCGAAGAGAGTTCGGCGGATCATGATTGGGGTTGTGTTGTCAGTCGTCGTACAACACGATAGCCCCATTGGCGGCCACTGACAAGCGGCTCAACCCGGATCGAAACCGAGCGCAGCGGCGCGGCGACGGCGCTCGCGGCTGTTGGCCAGGTGCGTGCGCATCGCCGCGCGCGCGGCGTCGCTGTCCTGGTTGCGGATGGCGTCGAAGATGCTCTCGTGCTCGGCGTTGACCCGCCTCAGGTACAGCCGCTGCTCGTCGTCGATGTCGGGCGCACCGTCGAGCCGCGCGCGCGGAATGATCATCGTGCCCAGGCTGGACATCAGGTCGGCGAAGTGCGCGTTCTGCGTGGCGCGCGCGACTTCCAGATGGAACTGGAAGTCGGGGCCGACGGCGTCGCGGCCCTGCTCCACCGCCGCGGCCACGGCGTCGAGCGCGCTGCGCATCTGCCGCAGGTTGTCGGCGTTGCGCCGCTGCGCGGCCAGGCTGGCGGCCTCGGTCTCGATGCCGATGCGCAGTTCGAGCACGGCGATGACATCGCGCAAGGTGGCGAACTGCTCCGGCGCCAGGCGGAACGGCGCCGCATCGCCCAGGCCGACGACGAAGGTGCCGATGCCATGCCGCGTCTGCACCAGGCCCGAGGCCTGCAGCTTGGAGATGGCCTCGCGCACCACCGTGCGGCTGACGCCGAACTCGGCCATGAACTCGGCCTCGGTGGGCAGCTTGTCGCCGGCGGCCAGCCGGCCGTCGCGGATGCGGTCGCCCAGCGACTCCACCAGTTCCAGCGCCAGACTGCGCGGCCGGCGCCGCAGCAGTTCGGTCGACGATTCCATGCCCTTCCTCCGCACAAACCCCGAGTCGGCCCGGCTTGACAGCCGCAACCCGTTTCCGGACCATCGCCATCGTTGTACGACAACTGACGACGCGTGGCAAGCCGGAATTCCCACAAGCCCGAGTGTCCCATCCTTCGATGTCTGCCCACCCCACCGCGATCCGCTTCCGCCGCCTGCTGCTGACCGGCGCCGCCGGCGGCCTGGGGCGCGAACTGCGCCCGCGCCTGAAGGCCTACTGCGACACGCTGCGGGTGTCCGACATCGCGCCGCTGGGCAGCGCCGCGCCGGGCGAAGAGCTGCAGGTCGTGGCGCTGCAGGATTCACAGGCCGTGCATGCGCTGCTGCAGGACGTGGACGCGGTGGTGCACCTGGGCGGCGTGTCGGTGGAAGGGCCGTTCGAGCCGATCCTGCAGGCCAACATCGTCGGCCTGCACAACGTCTACGAAGCCGCGCGCAAGCATCGTGTCAAGCGCATCGTCTTTGCCAGCTCCAACCACGTCACCGGCTTCTACCGTCAGGACGAGGTGATCGACGCGCGTTTGCCGATGCGCCCCGACGGCCACTATGGCCTGAGCAAGGCCTTCGGCGAAAACCTGGCGCAGTTCTACTTCGACCGCTACGGCCTGGAGACGGTGAGCCTGCGCATCGGCTCCAGCTTCCCCGAGCCGAAGGACCGGCGCATGCTGGCCACCTGGATGAGCTACGACGACCTGGAGCGGCTGGTGGTGTCCAGCCTGACGGCGCCGGTGGTCGGCCACACCGTCATCTACGGCGCCTCCGACAACACGGTCAGCTGGTGGGACAACACGCCGGCGCGGCACATCGGCTACCGCCCGCAGGACAGCTCGGAACCCTTCCGCGCCGCCGTCGAGGCACGCCAGCCTGCACTGGACATGAACGATCCGGCGACGCTGTACCAGGGCGGCGGCTTCGTCACCAAGGGTCCCTACGAATGAATTCCAACGGGCGCGGCGCGCTCATTCACTGACGGCACTGGAGACACACATGATGATCCGCAGAACCCTGTTGGCCGCCGCTGCGGCCCTGGCCACCACATTCACGGCCCACGCGCAGACGGTGCTGAAGGCCGCCGACGTGCACCCGGCCGGCTACCCCAACGTGGTGGCCGTCGAGAACCTGGGCAAGAAGCTCGAAGCCGCCACCAACGGCAAGTACAAGCTGCAGATGTTCCCCGGCGGCGTGCTCGGCGCCGAGAAGGAAATGGTCGAGCAGACGCAGGTCGGTGCGATCCAGATCGCGCGCATCTCGCTGGGCGTGCTCGGGCCGGTGGTGCCGGCGGTCAACGTCTTCAACATGCCCTTCGTCTTCCGCGACGAGGCGCACATGCGCAAGGTGATCGACGGCCCGATCGGCCAGGAGATCCTCGACGCCATCACCAACAGCCCGGCCAAGCTGGTGGCGCTGGGCTTCATGGACAGCGGCTCGCGCAGCATCTACACCAAGAAGGCCGTGCGCAAGATGGACGACCTGAAGGGCCAGAAGATCCGCATGATGGGCAACCCGCTGTTCGTCGACACGATGAACGCGATGGGCGGCAACGGCATCAGCATGGGCCACAACGAGGTCTTCAGCGCGCTGCAGACCGGCGTCATCGACGGCGCCGAGAACAACCCGCCGACGCTGTTCACGTCCAACCAGTACACCGCCGGCATCAAGTACTACACGCAGACACACCACCTGATCATTCCGGAGATCTTCGTCATGTCCAAGGTCACCTGGGACAAGATGACGCCGGCCGAGCAGGCGCTGGTGAAGAAGTTCGCGCGCGAGGCGCAGCTGGAGCAGCGCGCGCTGTGGGACAAGAGCGTGGCCGAATACAGCGCCAAGCTCAAGGCCGCCGGCATCGAGTGGATCGAGGTCGACAAGAAGCCGTTCTACGACGCCACCGCGCCGGTGCGCGCGAAGTACGGCGCGCAGTACGCCGACCTGATGAAGCGCATCGCCGACACCCAGTAACCCCGCACGGCGGCCGGGCGCACACCCGGCCGCGCCCCCGCCGCCATGCAAGCCACCGTCTCCGGCACGCTCGACGCCGTCTATCGCCTGTGCATCTGGGCTTCGGGTCTGTCGATCGCGCTGATGTCGCTGATCGTGCCCTGGGGCGTGTTCGCGCGCTACGTGCTGGGCAGTGGCTCCAGCTGGCCCGAGCCGATCGCCATCATGCTGATGGTCATCTTCAGCTTCCTCGGCGGCGCCGCTGCCTACCGCGCCGGTGCGCACATCGCGGTGCAGATGCTCACCGCCAGCCTGCCGCCCACCCTGCAGAAGGCCGCCACGGTGTTCAGCGACGGGGTGATGCTGGCGGTGTGCGTGTTCATCGTCGTCTGGGGCAGCAGCCTGTGCATCGGCACCTGGGGCCAGTCGCTGGACACGCTGCCATGGATGCCGGTGGGCCTGACCTATGCCGCACTGCCGCTGGGCAGCCTGTTCACGGCGCTGTTCGTGCTGGAACGCATGGCTTTCGGCTCGATGGCGCAGCGGCCTCTGGTGGCCTTCGGCGAGCCGGGCGCCGACTTCGAGGGAACGGCCTGATGGACGCGCTGGTGCTGCTCGGCAGCTTCTTCGTGCTGATGATGATCGGCGTGCCGGTGGCCTATGCGCTGGGCATGGCTTCGCTGATCGGCGCGCTGTGGATCGAACTGCCGCTGGACGCGGTGATGATCCAGATCGCCAGCGGCGTCAACAAGTTCTCGCTGCTGGCCATCCCTTTCTTCGTGCTGGCCGGAGCGATCATGGCCGAAGGCGGCATGGCGCGGCGGCTGGTGGCCTTCGCCGGCGTCTTCGTCGGCTTCCTGCGCGGCGGGCTGTCGCTGGTGAACATCCTGGCGTCGACCGCTTCGGCGCGATCTCGGGCTCGTCGGTGGCCGACACCGCATCGATCGGCAGCGTGCTGATCCCCGAGATGGAGAAGAAGGGCTACCCGCGCGACTTTTCAACGGCGGTCACGGTCAGCGGCTCGATCCAGGCAACGCTGATTCCGCCCAGCCACAACGCCGTCATCTACTCGCTGGCGGCCGGCGGCGGCGTGTCGATCGCCGCGCTGTTCATCGCCGGCATCCTGCCGGGGCTGCTGCTGGGCCTGACCATCGCCGCGCTGTGCCTGTGGATCGCGCGCAAGCGCAACTTCCCGGTGGGCGAGCGCATCCCGCTGCAGCAGGCGCTGCGCATCAGCGTCGAAGCGCTGTGGGCCTGATGACGATGGTCATCATCCTCGGCGGCATTTTGAGCGGCGTGTTCACCGCCACCGAATCGGCGTCGATCGCGGTGCTGTGGGCCTTCTTCGTCACGATGTTCATCTACCGCGACTACAAGTGGAGCGACCTGCCCAAGCTGATGCACCGCACGGTGAAGACGGTGACGATCGTCATGATCCTGATCGGCTTTGCCGCCAGCTTCGGCTACCTGATGACGCTGATGCAGATTCCGGCCAAGGTCACGCAGTTCTTCGTCGGCATGTCCGACAGCAAGTTCGTGATCCTGCTGATGATCAACATCATGCTGCTGCTGCTGGGCACGCTGATGGACATGGCACCGTTGATCCTGATCTGCACGCCGATCCTGCTGCCGGTGGTCAAGGCGCTGGCGTGGACCCGGTGCACTTCGGCATGATCATGATCGTCAACCTCGGCATCGGCTTGATCACGCCGCCGGTGGGCACGGTGCTGTTCGTCGGCAGCGCGGTGTCCAAGCTGCCGATCGGCGTGGTGACGAAGGCGATGGCGCCCTTCTTCGTCGCGCTGCTGATCGTGCTGGGCATGATCACCTATATCCCGGCGTTGTCGTTGTGGCTGCCGCGGCTGCTGGGGTATGAGACGCATACTGGTTCACAACCCGGCCGCCTTGTACGGCTTCGACCCGAGCACGGAGTGAGCGCCATGAACACGATGATGGGCAGCGAGATCCGCGTCGCCTTTGCGCCCAGCAGCCGCTACCCCGACCCGGCCATCGAGGTGCTCGACCCGGCCTTCCTGAAGCTGCGCCTGTTCAGCGCCAGCGTCGAGCAGCTGGCCAGCGGCTGCCGCTGGGCCGAAGGGCCGCAGTGGTTCGGCGACGGACGCTTTCTGCTGTTCAGCGACATTCCCAACGACCGCATCCTGCGCTGGGACGAATGCACCGGCGCGACCGGCGTGTTCCGCGCGCCGTCGAACAACGCCAACGGCCTGGCGCGCGACCGCCAGGGCCGGCTGCTGGCCTGCGAACACCTGACGCGGCGCGTCACGCGCACCGAATACGACGGCTGCATCACCGTGCTGGCCGACCGCTTCGACGGCAAGCGCCTGAACTCGCCGAACGACATCGTCTGCGCACGCGACGGCAGCATCTGGTTCACCGACCCGCTGTTCGGCATCGCCGGGCACTGGGAGGGCGAGCCGGCCGCCAGCGAAACCCCCTGGGCCGTCTACCGCATCGACCCGGCCAGCGGCACGCTGCAACGCATGATCGACGACCTGGCCGCACCCAACGGCCTGGCCTTCACGCCCGACGAGCATGGGCTGTACGTGGTGGAGAGCCGCGCCGAGCCGCACCGCAGGATCTGGCGCTACGACCATGCGGCCGATGGCCGGCTGTCGAACAAGCGCCTGTACGTCGACGCGCAGGGGCCGGGCGCCTACGACGGCATCGCGGTCGATGTGCTGGGCAATGTGTGGTGCGGCTTCGGCAGCACCGGCGCACTGGGCGCCGATGCCGCGGCCCTGGACGGCGTGCGCGTCTACGACCCCGCCGGCAAGGCCCTTGCCCACATCCACCTGCCCGAACGCTGCGCCAACCTGTGTTTCGGTGGCGCCAAGAACAACCGCCTGTTCATGGCGGCCAGCCATTCGCTGTACGCGCTGTTCGTCAACGTGCAGGGGGCGGTTTGAGTCCCTCTGCGGGGGGGAGCGTGTTTGACCTGGCCCTTGCGGCAGGTCGCGAACCGGGCCTGGCGGATCGGTGATGAGGTAACCGCCGCGGCGCGCTGACGCGGGCCGGTGAAGAAAGTCAGCGGACACCGGCGGCGATCTGTCGAATCTCGGCACGGCCATCCGTCGATCACAGCCGGCGCTCGGTCCGGCGAACTCCGCACGGGAAGCCCACGATGCCCACCACCCTGACCCCCTACCTCAGCTTCGACGGCCGCACGCGCGAGGCCTTCGCGTTCTACGAGAAGGCCCTCGGCGCATCGATCCAGGCCATGCTGAGGCATGCCGACATGCCCGCATCCGCCACGCCCGCCGAAGGCTGCGGCGACGGCGGCCCGCCGGCCGGCGACGGCATCATGCATGCCTGCCTGGTGCTGCCGGGCGGCGCGATGCTCTTTGCCGGCGACGTGCCGCCCGGCATGCCCCACGAAGGCCTCAAGGGCGTGATGCTGGCGCTGCAGTACGACACCGTCGACGAGGCCCACGCGGCCTTCCATGCGCTCGCGCAGGGTGGCCAGGTGACGATGCCGCTCGCACCCACCTTCTGGGCCCGGACCTTCGGCATGCTGACCGACCGCTTCGGCATCCACTGGGCCGTCAACGGCGAGCCGATCGCGGTCCCTTGAGCCTCGGCGGGGCCGCGTGGGCTACGCTGTGCACTTTGCCAACCTGGAGAGCCTGCCGTGTCCGACGCCCTGTGGTCCTGGTCTGCCCACCGCCTCGCCGCCGCGATTCGCGCCGGCGCCGTCTCCGCCCGCGAAGCGGCGCAGTCCAGCCTGCAGCGCGTGCAGGCCGTCAATCCGGCGCTGAACGCCATCGTCGACCTGATGGCCGACGAAGCGCTGGCCGCCGCCGACGCGGCCGATGCCGCGCGGCGCCGCGGCGATGCGCTGGGCCCGCTGCACGGCGTGCCGGTGACGGTGAAGGTCAACGTCGACGTGCAGGGCCGCGCCACCACCAACGGCGTGGTCGCGTTCAAGGACAACATCGCCAGCGAGGACAGCCCGGTCGTCGCCAACCTGCGCCAGGCCGGCGCGGTGATCATCGGCCGCACCAACACGCCGGCGTTCTCGGTGCGCTGGTTCACCGACAACGACCTGCATGGCCGCACGCTGAACCCCTGGTCGCGCGAGCACACGCCGGGCGGCTCCAGCGGCGGCGCGTCGTCGGCGGTGGCGGCCGGCATGGGTGCCATCGCGCACGGCAACGACCTGGCCGGCTCGGTGCGCTACCCGGCCTATTGCACCGGGGTCCTCGGCCTGCGGCCGTCGTTCGGCCGCGTGCCGGCCTACCTGCCCAGCGCCAAGGAGGAGCGCCCGCTGTCGATGGCCATGATGTCGGTGCAGGGCCCGCTGGCCCGTCACGTGGCCGACCTGCGGCTGGCGCTGCAGGCGATGAGTCCGGGTGATGCGCGCGACCCGTGGTGGGTGCCGGCGCCGCTGCAGGGTCCGCCGCTGCCGCGGCGCGTGGCGCTGACGGTCCACTGCCAGGGCGTGCCCGCCGACCCGGCGGTCGTCGCCGCGGTGCGCCAGGCCGGCGCCTGGCTGGCCGACGCCGGCTACACGGTGGAAGAAGTCGAGCCGCCGTCGCTGAGCGAGGCGCAGGAACTGTGGAAGCTGATCGGCAACGACGAGGCACGCATGTTCATGTGGCCGGCGGTCGAGCAACTGGGCGACGAGGGCGTGCGCAAGTCCTTCGGCTGGATGCTGGCCGATTCGCCGGTGCTGGACCATGCGGCGCACCTGCGGGCCTTTGCCAAACGCGCCACGTTGTTGCGCCGCTGGCAGCTGTTCCTGCAGCAGTTCCCGCTGGTGCTCTGCCCGGTGTCCGGCGAGCCGCCCTTCCCCTGGGGGCTGGACGTCGAGAGCGAGGCGGCGATGCAGCGCGTGGTGCGCGCGCAGGAGTCGATGTTCGCGGTGCCGGTGCTGGGCCTGCCGGCGCTGTCGGTGCCCACCGGCATGGCCGGGCCGGTGCCGATGGGCGTGCAGCTGATCGGGCCGCGCTTCCGCGAGGACCTGCTGCTGGATGCGGCCGAGGTCATCGAAGCGCGTTGTCCGCCGATGACACCGATCAACCCACGCTGAGTTCGGGCGCCCCGGCCAGCAACGCGCGCACCAGCAGCTGCACGCCTGGCTGCGCCTGCGCCTGATCGGTGCTGCAGATCAGCAGCCGGCGCCGCGCCCAGGCGTCACGCAGCGGGGCGACCTGCAGCTTGGCCTCGCGCCAGCGGCGCGCCGCGCTCAGCGGCACCACCGCCACGCCGACACCGGCCTCGACCAGACGCGCGACCGTATCGAAGTTGCCGACACGCACGCGGTGGTGCGGAACCCGCCCGCTGCGTGCCGCCTGCTGCAGCAGGAAGCGGCTCAGGCCGCTGTGCGCCGGCAGGCCGACGAAGGGCCGCTCCAGCAACTGCACGAAGGGCACCGCCTGCACGCGCGTGCGCCGGCGCGTTGCAGGCAGCAGGGCCACCAGATCGTCGTCCAGCCAGGGCTGGACCACCAGCCCGCTGCTGTCCACGTGATCGGCCACGATGCCCAGATCCGCCATGCCTCGGCGCAACGCGTCGAGCACGGCGTCGCTGGGCAGCTCCTGCAGATCCAGGTCGATGTCCGGGTGTTCGACCAGAAAGCGGCCCAGCCGCGGCGGCAGCGCCTCGGCCAGCGCTGCGGTGTTGCACAGCAGGCGCACCGAGCCGCGCAGCCCGCGCCCGTAGGCCGCCATCTCCACGTGCAACGTGTCCAGTTCGGCCAGCACGCGCTGCGCCTGGCGCGCCAGCGCGCGGCCGGCCGCGGTGGCCGCCGCACCGGCTTTCGAGCGCTGCAGCAGCGTGGCGCCGACGCGGTGCTCCAGCGTCTTCAGCCGGGTGCTGGCCGCAGCCAGCGACAGGCTCATCGCCTGCGCGGCGCCGGTGATGCTGCCGTGTTCCAGCACCGCGGCAAACAGCCGCAGGTCGAAAGGGTCGACGCGGTAGTCGAGCGGGCGGCGCGCAGCGGGCATGGCTGTCCTTCTGTTTTGCCGAAGGATAGGGCCGGCACGGGCCGATGGACGCTGCCACGGCCCGGCGTGAAGATGCCGCCATGGAAGGAATACAGATGGCGGTGGTGGTTGCCGTGTTCGTGCTCGCGGGCGCGGTCAAGGGCGTCACCGGCATGGGCTTGCCCACGGTGGCGATGAGCCTGCTCGGCCTGTGGATGGCGCCTGTGCAGGCGGCTGCGCTGCTGGTCCTGCCCTCGCTGGCCACCAATCTCGCGCAGTGCGCAGGCCCGAACTGGCGCACGCTGGTGTTGCGGCTGTGGCCGGCATGGCTGGCCTTGGCCGCCGCCACTTTGGCCTGGCCGCGGGTGGTGTCGGCACCGGGCGCACGCCATGCGCTGGGCCTGATCCTGGTGCTGTATGGACTGTTCGGGCTGTGGCGGCCGAGACTGGCGCATCTGTCGCACCTGGCACCGCGGCACGGCGCGCTGGTCGGGACACTGGTCGGCGCGGCCACCGGCATCGTCACCGCCGCCACTGCGGTGTTCGTCATGCCGCTGGTGCCCTATCTGCAGGCGCTGCGGCTGGACAAGGACGCGATGGTGCAGGCGCTGGGTCTGTCGTTCACGGTGGCCACGCTGGCGCTGGCGCTGCGGCTGCAGGCGGCCGATCAGCGGCTGCTCGAAGTGTCGACCGGACTGGCGCTGGCCGCCGCCTTCGGCGGCCTGTGGCTGGGTGCGCGGCTGCGCCTGCGCCTCAGCGGCCCGGCCTTCCGGCGCGCGCTGTTCTTCATGTTCATCGCGCTGGGCCTGGCCAATCTGCTGCGGGCCGGGTGAGGCATGCGCGATGTCGCCGAAGGGCTCGAGCGCGCCTACCGCTTCGCGCTGCTGCTGCAGGGCCGACTGGCCGACTGCGGCGACGAGGCCGCGTTCGAGCGGATGACGTTGGCCGGTGAACTGGTGGCTCTGCTCGACGACACGCGCGCGGCGCTGCTGCGGCAGGCGCGCCCCGCGTCCGACACTGTCCTACAGGCGCGCGGCGCCGGCTCCGGCCGACACGCGCCGCGCTGCGCCGCAAGATGCGTTCAAGGCATGCACGGTGCATGTCCCATCTGCAAGGAGCCCCTCATGAACAGCATCTCCGCCCACAGCCCGGTCATCTCCTCGGAGCAGGTCGAGGGCACCAAGGTCTACAACGCTGCCGGCGACAAGCTCGGTTCGATCGATGACCTGATGATCGACAAGATCTCCGGCCAGGTCCGCTATGCCGTCATGGAGTTCGGCGGCTTCCTCGGCATCGGCACGGACCGCTACCCGCTGCCGTGGAACATGCTGAAGTACGACACCAGCAAGGAAGGCTACGTCGTGCCGCTGGACAAGGATCGGCTCGACAAGGCGCCGCGCTACCCCTCCGAGCAGCGGCCGGACTACGACGACGCCTACGGCCGCAGGGTGAACGACTACTACGGCGTGCCTTTCCTCTGATCCGCACGCACCGGCGGGCCGGTCTGCCTCCGCGGCGCGGCCCGATGCCGCCGTGAGCGCGTTGCGCAAGAATCGGCGGCATGCCTGCGACCGCGCCGCCGACCGTCGACTTCGCGCTGGCGAAGATCCAGCCGCCGCGGCCGCGGATCGGGCTGATCGAGCGGCCGCGACTGGAGCGCGAACTCGGCCACGCGCTGCTGCATCAGCGCGTGGTGCTGCTGGCGGCGCCGGCCGGCTATGGCAAGACCGCGGCGCTGGCGCGCCAGATTCGGCTGCTGCCCGCCGACTGCGCGCTGGCCTGGGTGTGCGCCGATGAGGACGACCACCTGCAGCGATTTCTCGCCTGCCTGAGCAGCGCGCTCGAACCCTACGACCTGCCGTGGCGCGTGGCACCCGAGGCGCTGTCCGTGCTGGCACAAGGCGATCGCGGGCTGCGTGCGGCGGCCACAGAGCTGGTCAACGCGCTGGCCGCGTCCGAGCGTCGACACGGCGTCATCGTCGTCGACGACCTGCATCGCGTCGGCGACCCTCAGGTGCTGGCGCTGCTGCAGGCCTTGATCGAAAGGCTGCCGGACCACTGGACCCTGGTCATCGGCAGCCGGGTCGAGCCCCGGCTGCCGCTCTCGCGCCTGCGGGTCGCCGGCGAACTGGCCGAGTTCCGCCAGGACGCCCTGCGCTTCAGCGCCGACGAGGTGGCGGCGTTGTGCGCCGCGCTGCCGGAAGACAACGCGCCACGCGACGTGGACGAACTTCTGCAGCGCACCGGCGGCTGGCCGGTGGGCCTGCGGCTGAGCCTGAGTGCGCCCGCCGGCGTGCACCCGCGGCAGCTGGCCGGCGTCACGCAGCGCCACCTGTTCGACTACCTCGCCGCCGAGGTGCTCGACGACATGCCGGCCGAGCTGAGCAGCTTCCTGCTGCGCTGCTCGGTGCTGCCGGAGATGACGGCGGCACGTTGCGCCCACGTCAGCGGCCGGACCGATGCCGGGCGACTGCTCGACGAACTGGAACGTCGCGCGCTGTTCGTCAGCACGCTGCAGGCCGACGAGCTGACGCTGCGCCTGCACGACCTGGTGCGCGACTTCCTGCAGGACCGCCTGCAGCGTGACCATGCCGACGAACTGCCTGCCCTGCTGTGCCGCGCGGCCGAGCACGAGCCGGACCTGCAGCGTGCGCTGGCGTGGCTGGCGCGAGCCGGCGCCTGGGAGCGTGCGGCCGAGATGCTGCTGCAACGCGGCGCGCCGCTGTTCATGCGCGGCCGTGGCGCGGAGGTCGAGCAGTTGCTGCAACTGTTCCCGCCGACGGAGCTGGCGTCGCGGACCGAACTGCACTGGCTGCGGGGCCTCGCAGCGATGCAGCACCTGGATTTCGATGCGCTGCTGGCGGCCATGCAGCAGGCGGCGCTGGGTTTCGAACGCGCGGGCCGGGAGCGCGAGGCCGTGCTGGCCCGTGCCTATGCCTGCCTCGGCCTGCAGCACGCCGGCCGGCTCGACGAGGACGCCGCCACGCTGCAGGCGCTGCGCGAGCGACCGCTCGACGCGCCGACGCGCGCCTTCGTCTGCTGCGCCAGCGTCTGGTCGGCCTATGCGCGTGCCGATGCCGAGGCCGTCGCGCCGCACTATGCCCAGATGCTGCAGGCGCTGGAGCAGGTCGACGATGCCACGCTGTGGCACCGCTGCGCGATCGTCTCGGTGCTGATCGGCCTGCCCGGCATGGCGCCGCTGCTGGAGCGCTTTGCGGCGGGCGCGCTGCGCCTGGCCGGCGACGCGCCCAGCGAACTGCAGTGTTCGGCGCTGCATCTGCGCGCCGGGCTGGCGCTGCAGCGCGGACGGGTCGACGAGGCGCAGCATTGGCTGGACCAGGCCGACGAGGCCTACCGCTGGCTCGGCATGACCCGCGGCATGAGCCACAGCAACGCGATCCTGCACGTGGTCTGCGACGCGCTGCGCGGCGATGCCGCGGCCAGCCATGCGGCCGCCGAGCGGCTGATCGGCGACCTGCGCCAGCACAGCCCGGCCAGCCACCGCCGCGCCAGCGAGTACCTGGCGCTGTCGGCCCACAGCCAGGCCAGCTGGGTGTTGCAGGACGAAGCCGCCGTGCGCCGGCTGGACCAGGCGCTGGCGCACGCCGCCAACCCTGCCGAATGGCGCGTCGCCGCGCTGTGCCGGCAGCTCAGCCAGGCCTGCGTGGCGCTGCTCGACCAGCGCCTCGACGATGCGCGCGCCCTGCTGCAGCCGCTGGCCGACGGGCCGAATCGCGGCACCTATTTCCTGGCCGACCAGGCGCGCTGGCTGCTGGCCGACCTGTTGTGCCGCCAGGGCGATGTGCAGACTGCCGCCGACCTGCTGCGTCGGGCCGTCGGCGCAGCCGGCGAGCAGGGCGGCGCCGGCGGCGCACGGCTCGCCGGCCGGCCGGTGCTGCGGCGGCTGGCGGCCGGCAAGGCGGCGGCGCTGCTCGATGTCGGGCTGCGCGGCGCATTGCAGGCGCTGGCGGACACGCCCTCCGCGGCACCGCCCGGGCCCTCGGCAGCGCCGACGACGCGCACATCCCTGGCCGCGGCAAACGCCGCTTCGAGCGACAACGCGCCGCGCTTCCCCGGGCTCAGCGCGCGCGAGCTGGAGGTGCTGGAACGCATCGCCCACGGCGACTCGAACAAGTTGATCGCCCGCGCCTTCGACCTGAGCCCGCACACCGTCAAACGCCACGTGGCCAACATCCTGGACAAGCTCGGCGTCGACACGCGCGGCCAGGCCGCCGCACGCTGGCGCGCCGCCGGCTGACAGGCCGCGCCTTCTCCTATACTGGCTCGACGCTCGAGTCACCCAGGACCGCACCGTGCAGATCGACATCCAGCCGTTTGCCGACGCCCTCGTGGTCAGACCCGCAGGCCGCATCGACCATCGCAGCGCCGCCGACCTGGAAGCCGCGCTGATGCCGCTGGTCCAGCAGGCCGCAGCGCAGCGCCAGCCGCTGGTGCTCGACTTTTCCGGCATCGACTACATCAGCAGCGTGGGCCTGCGCGTGCTGATGATCGCGGCCCGGCAGATGCGCGCCGCCGACGCGCGGCTCAGCGTCGCCGCGCTGCAGAGCGTGGTGGCCGAGATCTTCACCATCAGCCGCTTCGACAAGGTGCTGGTGGTCTGCGCCACGCTCGAGGATGCGCTGGCGCAAAGCTCCGACGCGGCGCTGGCCGCCTACCGCGCCCAACGCGCCGCGCCATGAACGGCGTGCGCTTCTGGGGCACGCGCGGCTCGCTGCCGGTGGCGCTGACGGCCGCCGGCCTGCAGGCCCGGCTGCGCGAGGTGCTGCGCGCGGCACGCGGCCAGCCGCTGGACAGCGATGCCGACATCGACCGGCTGCTGGCCCGCCTGCCCTTCGCGCTGGCCGGTACCTACGGCGGTCACAGCAGCTGCGTGCAGATCCTCGCCGACGGCAGCGACTGGCTGGTCTGCGACATGGGCAGCGGGCTGCGCGCACTGGGCCAGGCGGCGATGGCGCAGCGCGCCGGCAAGCCGCAGACCTTCCACATCTTCATGTCCCACCTGCATTGGGACCACATCATGGGCCTGCCGTTCTTCGTGCCGGCCTTCATCCCGGGCAACCGGGTGTTCATCTACGGCAGCCATGCCGAGCTGGAGATGGCCCTGCGCCGCCAGCAGCAGCCGCCGTCGTTCCCGGTGGGCTTCGACACCATCTTCGAGGGCCGTGTGCAGTTCGTGCACCTGGAGCCGGGCGTGGCGCACGAGGTGGCCGGGATGCGCGTGACGACGATGCTGCAGCGCCATGCCGGCGACAGCTACGGCTATCGCTTCGAGGCCCACGGCAAGGTGCTGGTCTATTCGACGGACTCCGAACATCCGCTGGCCGACCCGGCGCACACCGAGCGCTTCGTGCAGTTCTTCGGCGGCGCCGACCTGGTGATCTTCGATGCGATGTATTCGCTGGCCGACGCCATCTCGGTCAAGGCCGACTGGGGCCATTCCAGCAACGTGGTCGGCGTCGAGCTGTGCCAGCTTGCCGGCGCGCGCCACCTGTGCATGACGCACCACGAGCCGGTGTTCGACGACGCGGCGATCGAGGCCATGCTGGCCGAAACGCGGCGCCTCGAGGAGATCACGCGCAACGGCCCCGCGCTGCGCATCAGCGCCGCCTACGACGGGCTGGACATCGCGCTGTGAGCGCCGCACGGCCGCTCCGAAGGCGCTCACGCCCCCTCGGGGGGCCGGCGCACAGCGCCGTGGGGGCCCTTTGAGCGCCCCGCGGGCCGCGCAGCACCCCCTCCACCGCCCCGCCAGGGTCGGACGACGTGGTCGAGCCGGCGCTGCCTGAGATCCGCTGGGCGCCGCGCGTGCGGCTGGCCAGCGCCGCGCTGCTGGTGCTGCTGGCCGCGCTGGTGTGGTACCGCGGCGCGCTGATCGACCGCCTGCAGTCGGCCTGGTTCGACGCCCACCAGGCACTGTGGCCGCGGCAGGTGGCGACGCTGCCGGTGACGGTGGTGGCCATCGACCAGAAGAGCCTGGCCGACATCGGCCAATGGCCCTGGCCGCGCAACCTGCTGGCGCGGCTGCTGCGCATCGTGCAGCGCGCCGAGCCGGCGGCGGTGGGCATCAACATCCTGATGCCGGAGCCCGACGCGCTGTCGCCCGAGCGCCTGCTGGCGCAGTCGCAGGTGGAGGACCGCACGCTGGCCGAGGCGCTGCGCGCGCTGCCCACGCACGACACGCTGCTCGCGCGCGCGCTGGCCGGCGCGCCCACGGTGCTGGTGGTGGCCGGCACCTCCGAGCCGTCGACGCAGACGCTGCGCGCCGCGCCGGTGACGGTGCGCACCACCGACGACGCGGCGCTGGCGCTGCCGCACTATGCCGGCGCGTTGACCAGCATCGACGAACTCGATGCGCAGGCCGGCGGCTGGGGGCTGATCTCGGCCGAATCGACACGCGGCGTGCTGCGCCGCATGCCGACGGTGGCCAGCATCGACGGCACGCTGCTGCCCTCGCTGGCGCTGGAGATGCTGCGCGTCGCCCAGCACGCGCCGGCGCTGCGCGTGGACGCGCGCGGCGGCGAGGTGCGCAGCGTCGGCGTCGGCCGGCTGCAGGTGCCCACCGAGGACGACGGCACCGTGCGCGTGTACTTCTCGCCGCACCTGGAGCAGCGCTTCGTCTCGGCGGTCGACGTGCTCGACGGCAAGGTGCGCGAGTCGGAGCTGCGCGGCCAGCTGGTGCTGATCGGCCTGACCGGCCTGGCGCTGCAGGAGGTGCAGAACACGCCGATCGGCGAGCGCATGTCCGGCACCGAGATCCATGCGCAGCTGCTGGAGAACCTGCTGCAGGGCACGCTGCTGCGCCGGCCGCCGTGGGCACCGACGGTGGAGGCGCTGGCCATCCGCATCCATGGTCGCTATGCCGAGCTCGAGCACGCTTCCGCTGGCAGAACGCGGCACCGAGCTTCCCGTGCCGTTCGATGAAGCTGCGCGCCGCCATCGAGTTCGTCGCCAGAAGCCGGGCGACCGGCCGAGGTCGCCGGCTGCCGGGTCACGCCTGGCCAGAACCACGGCGGCGACTCCTACGGGCTATCGCATCGAGCGCGCCGGCAAGGTGCTGGTCTATTCGACCGACGCCGAACACAAGCTCGACGACCCGCCGCACACCGAGGCCTTCGTGCAGTTGCTGCGGCGATGCCGACCTGGTGATCTTCGATGCGATGCGTACTCGCTGGCCGACGCCCTTCTCGGTCAAGGCCGACTGGGGCCATTCCAGCAACGTCGGTCGGCGTCGAGCTCTGCCAGATGGCCGGCGCGCGCCATCTGTGCATGACGCACCACGAGCCGGTGTTCGACGACCACGGCGATCGAGGCGATCCTGGCGGAAACGCGGCGGCTCGAGGAGATCACGCGCCATGGCCCCGCGCTGCGCATCAGCGCCGCCTACGACGGGCTGGACATCGAGGTGAGCGCCGCGGACGGCGCCTACGAAGGCGATGAGGCCCTGATCGCGGGGCGCACAGCTCCCCAGAACCTCGTCCTGAGCCTGTCGAAGGGCGCGCAGCACCTCCACCGCCCTCTGCCAGGGTCGGACGAGCGCGGTCGAGCCGGCGCGGCCTCGCCGATCCGCTCGGCCGGCGCTGGGTGCGGCTGGCCAGCGCCGGCGTCTGCTGCTGGTGCTGGGCCGCGCTGGGCCGGTACTGGGGCGGCGCTGCTCGAGCGGCTGCGGTCGGCGCTGTTCGACGCCCACCAGGCTGCTGCGGCCGCGGCAGGTGGCGACGCTGCCGGTGACGGTGGTGGCGATCGACCAGAAGAGCCTGGCCGACATCGGCCAATGGCCCTGGCCGCGCAACCGCATGGCGCGGCTGCTGCGCATCGTGCAGCGCGCCGAGCCGGCGGCGGTGGGCATCAACATCCTGATGCCGGAGCCTGACGCCCTGAGTTCGGCCAACTGGGCGGCGGGCGAGGGTGGAGGACCGCACGCGCGGCCGAGCGCTGCGCGCTGCCCACCACGACGCCGCGCTCGCCCGCGCGCTGGCCGGCGCGCCCACGGTGCTGGTGGTGGCCGGCGAGCGCCGAGCCATCGACGCAGACGCTGCGCGCCGCGCCGGTGACGGCGCGCGCCACCGACGACGCGGCGCTGGCGCTGCCGCCTATGCCGGCGCGTTGACCAGCATCGACGAACTCGACGCGCAGGCCGGCGGCCATGGGCTGATCTCGGCCGACTCGACGACGCGGCGTGGTCCGCCGCATGCCGACGGTGGCCAGCATCGACGGCACGCTGCGCACCGGCGCTGGCGCTGGAGATGCTGCGCGTCGCCCAGCACGCGCCGGCGCTGCGCGTGGACGCGCGCGGCGGCGGCGTGCGCAGGGTCGGCGTCGGCCGGCTGCAGGTGCCCGGCGAGGACGACGGCACCGTGCGCGTGTACTTTCCGCCGCATGCCGAGCGCCGCTTCGTCTCGGCCGCCGCGGTGCTCGACGGCAAGGTGCGCGAGTCGGGCTGCGCGGCCAGCTGGTGCTGCTCGGCATCACCGGCCTCGGGCTGCAGGACCAGAACACGCCGATCGGCCCGATGTGGGGCGTCGAGATCCATGCCCAGCTGCTGGAAAACGTGCTGCACGGGCAGCTGCTGGCGCGGCCGCCGTGGGCACCGACGGTGGAGGCGCTGGCCTGCTGCTCGGCCTGGCGATCGCGCTGCTGCCGGCGCTGCGGCGCGCTGGTATCCGCTGGCCGCGCTGCTGCTGCTCGGCTGCTGCTGGCCGCGCTGCTGGGCTGGGCCCTGGCACTGGAAGCTGTGGCTGGTCGACGTCGCCACCCCGGCTGCCGGCGGCGGCTCTTCTTCGGTGCTGCTGGCGCTGGCGGGCTGAGGAGGAACAGCAGCAGCGCGCGTTGCGGCGGGCGCTGGAGGCGCAGCGGCTGCGCGAGGCGCGCATCGCCGGCGAGCCCGACGCCGCCCGGCGCATCCAGCTCGGCATCCTGCCGCGGCCGGAGTCGGTGGCCGGCGACCCGCGCTTCCGGAACTGCACGCGGCGATCACCCCGGCCCGCGAGGTCGGCGGCGACCTCTACGACTTCTTCATGATCGACGAGCGGCGGCTGTTCGTGATGGTCGGCGACGTCTCCGGCAAGGGCGTGCCGGCCAGCCTGTTCATGGCGCTCGGCAAGGCGCTCTACAAGAGCTGCGTGCTGCGCGGCGAGCGCGACATCGGCACGGTGATGGCGGCGGCGAACGCCGAGATCTCGCGCGACAACGTCGAGGGCATGTTCGTCACCGCCTTCGCCGCGATCCTCGATCTCGAGACCGGCGAGCTCGCCTTCGCCAACGCCGGCCACGACGCGCCCTTCCTGCTGATCCCGCCAGGAGCACCCGCGCGACCTGGACAGCGAGGGCGGCCTGCCGATCGGTGCGATGCCCGATTTCGTTACCTCGGCCGAGCATTGCCGGCTGCAGCCGGGCGAGCTGCTGGTGCTGACCACCGACGGCGTCACCGACGCGATGAACCCGGCCGGCGCTTCTCGGCCGCCCCGCCACCGCGGCGGCGCTCGCCGCGCTTCCCGCCGGCGCGCGGCCCGGCTGAGGCGCTCGCCGCGTTGCGCGCTGCGCCACCGACTTTGCTGCCGGCGCCGAGCCTGACGACGTGACCCTGCTGGCGGTCGCCTGGGGCAGGAAGTCCGGCCCGCCGGCGCCGCCGCTCAGCGCACCGTGATCACCACCCGGCGGTTGCGCGCCTCGGCGACGCCGTCGGCGGTGGCCACCAGCAGCTCGCGTTCGCCGCGGCCGACCGCGACCACGTCCTCCGGCTTGAGCCCGCGCTCGATCAGCGCGCGGCGCACCGCCTCGGCGCGCTGCAGCGACAGCTGGTCGTTGCGCTCCGGCGAGGCGACCGTGTCGGTGTGGCCGGTGACCACGACCTCCGCCGCCTTGCGCCGGGCGATGTCCTGGAAGACCTCCTCGAAGGCCTTCTTCGAGTCCGGGGTCAGCTGGTCGCTGCCGCTCTCGAAATAGAGGGTGAAGCTCTGCGGCGGGATCGGCCGGGCGGCGAGCGCCGCGCCGAAGACCTGCGCCACCTCCTTCTGGTCGACCTCGACCGGCTTCATGCCGGCCGAGCCGGCGCCCGAGCCGACCGCGGCATAGGGCTTGTTCAGCACCGCCTCCCGGCCGCCGCCGGGCTGGTAGACGACGACTGTGCCGACATGCTGGCCGGCGCTGTCCGGCAGCACCACGACGAGATTGTCCTTCGAGGCGCAGCCGGCCAGCGCGGCGGCCGCGAGCCAGTGCGCCGGTGCGAGGCAGCGCGCGGCGGCGCGCCTCACGAGCCGCCTCCCGCAGCGCGCACCACCAGCCTGGTGCCGCACCGCCAGCACCGCGGCCGGGGTGTGGATCTTCATCGCTTCCGGCGTCTCCTCGACGATCTGGCGGAATGCACCGCCAGCGTGCCGGTCAGCAGCGAGCTGTCGAAGCTGCCCTCGTGCGTCGTCTGGTCGAAGGCGAAGCTGTCCAGCCGCAGCTCGCTCGACGGGCCGAGCGACATCTGCTTGCTGTCGGCGAAGGTGATGCCGACCGAGCCGTCGGCGCCGGTCCGCACCACGTCCGTGGCGAACACCTGGTCGCCCGGCGCGCACGGCTTGCCGGCGCCGCCATGCTCGATGGTGACGCTGCCCGCGGCGGTCTTGACCTGGCCGATCGGCTGATCGTCGGCGGCCAGCGCCGGCACCGCCGCCAGCCCGAGCAGCAGAAGCAGTGCGTCTCATCCGGTCACCCCCCGACAGCGGATCGTTGCTTCAATGTAGCACAGCCGGCAGGCGGTCCGGGAGAGCGGCCACGCCAGCCCGCCGCGGCCGTCGCGCGGCACGCCCCATGATCGCGGTAGCCCTCCGCGCCGATCCTGCTTAGCCTGCCGGGCAGGGGGACGCGCTGCGATGGCCGAGACCTTGACCCTGGAGCTGCCGGCGCGCGCCGCCGGCCTGCAGCAGGCGCTGGCCCGCATCGAGGGCTGGTGCGCCGCGCAGGGCCTGCCGCGCGCCCTCGCCCTGCGGCTGCTGATCGTCGTCGAGGAGCTGTTCACCAACAGCGTCAAGTACGGCTACGGCGCGGAATGCGACCGGCCGGTGCGGCTCGCCCTGGCGCCGGCCGGCGCCGGCGTCGAGCTCGCCTACGAGGACGAGGCGCCGCCCTTCGACCCGACCACCGGCGGGGCGCGCTGCCCGAGTCGGCGCAGAGCCCGGTCGGCCGCGGCATCGCCCTGGTGCTCGGCATGGCGGGCGGCGGCCTACGAGCCGCGCCCCGGCGGCAACCGGCTGGTGCTGCGGCTGACCGGCGGCTGAGCCGGGATCAGTGCGCCGCCGGGCGGATGCTCCCCGCGGCGGCGCGGCAGGCCGCCTCGCAGGCCCGGCATGCCTCGGCGCAGATCCGGCAGTGCGCGTGCATGCCGGCATGCCGCTCGCATTCCTCGCTGCAGTTCCGGCAGGCCTCGGCGCAGGCCTCGACCAGCAGCTTGATCAGCCGCTCGTCGGTGCGGCGCGTCGCCACGGTACCCGTGGCGGCGCGAAATCGGCGCAATCGAGGTTCAGCCGGATGCATTGGGCGCGTCGCCACGGTACGGCCAGAGATCCATGTCCTCGCCGAGGGCAGGCCGATCGGCGCAGGCGGTGCAGGCCTGGGCGCAGTCGTAGCAGGCCTCGATGCAGCGGATCAGCGCGTCGTTGGTGCTGCCCGCGCACCTGCGGGTGGCTGGCGATCATTGCCTGGGCGTGCATCGGCGGGCTCCTTTCCGTGCGAGGACGATGTCCCCTCAATGGAAACGCGGACGCCGGGGTTGCCGCCGGGATCCGTCAGGCGACCCCCTCATAGACCAGCTCGGTGATCATCCCGGTCGCCATGTGGTAGAGGTTGTGGCAGTGCAGCAGCCAGCGGCCGGGGTTGTCGGCGTCGAGAGGCGACCCGCACCGTGCCGCGCGGCAGCACCAGGATGGTGTCGCGCAGCGCGCCGGCCACGCTCTCGCCGTTCAGCGCGACGACGTGGAAGTGATGCCCGTGCAGGTGCATGGGATGGGCCATCGGCGTCTCGTTGACCATCTCGATCACCACCCGATCGCCGCGGACCACGCGCAGCGGCCGGCGGTCGGCCCAGCCGCGCCCGTCGATGCCCCAGCCATAGGGCGCCATGGTGCCGGTGAGCCGGATCCGGTGGATGACCGCGGCGGGACACGGCGGCAGCGCCGCGGCGGACGTCAGGCGGCGCTCGAGCGACAGGTCCACCGGCGGCGCCGCCGCGGCGGTCGCGGTCGCCATCCGGATCACCGCCGCGCCGGGCGCCGCCAGCAGCAGGCCGGTGCGTTCCTGCCGCCCTTCGCCCTGCGCCAGGACCGGCACGACCTTGCCGGCGAAACGAGGACCAGCAGGTCGATCCGCTGCGCCTGGGCGAGCGGGACGCGCGTCGCGGTGAGCGGCGCCACCGGGTTGCCGTCGACCGCCAGGACGGTCGCGCCGGCGCCGCCGAGATCCACCCAGAAGGCGGTGCCGGCGCCGCCGTTGATCAGCCGCAGCCGGCACCGCCCGCCGCGCTCGACGCGCACCAGCTCGGGATCGTCGAGCGTCCGGTCGTTGGCCAGGAAGGCGTCGTACTGGACGTCGTTCAGGTCGGCCCGGCGCTCGCCGGGCATCGCCGCCATGTCGTGCTTCATTCCGGCCATGTCGTGGCCGGTTCCCGGCATGGCCGTCCCCTCCGCCATGCCCGCCATGCCGCCGTGCATGCCGGCCATGCCGCCGCCAGCCAGGCCGGCGAGGATCGCCGCCGGGTCCTGGAAGGTGAAGTCGTGCAGCAGCACGGTGACCTCCTGCGCGTCGAGGCGGAGATCCTCCGGCCGGCGCACCACCAGCGGGCCGGCCAGCAGCAGCTGCTCCTGCAGGCCCTGGTGCGAGTGCATCCAGTGGGTGCCCGGGCGCGCCGCGAAGTCGTAGGCCGCGAGGTTGGCGCTGGCGGCCCGGCATAGCCGGTCTCGGAGACGCCGTCCTCGGCGGCCGGCGGCGTCTGGCCGTGCCAGTGCACGATGGTCGGCTCGGCCAACCGGTTCTCCAGGGTGAGGCGGAAGCGCTCGCCGGGGTCGAGCGCCAGCCCGGGCGCGCCCCCCGGCGCGCCGACGGGATAGACCGAGGCCGCCCTGCCCTTGACCTCGATGGTGCGGCGCTCGACCACCAGCCGGCGCGTCGCGGCCGCCCCCGGCCGTCGCCGGCAGGGTCGGCAGCAGCACCGCCGCCGCCGTCGCACCCGCCAGGAAGCGGCGGCGCGAGACGCGCGATCCTTCCTTCCCGATCATGACCTTGTCCCCCGACATGCGGCGCCACCCGCCGCGCGGTCCCCACGCCGATCGATCCCGGCAGGCCGGCCGCGGGTGGTGCCAGTCCCATTGCAGATGGCGGATCCGGGCGCCAGCGGCGCGCGCGCCGCCGCGCCGGATCACCGCCAGCGCGGGCCCATCGACTCGCCCATCAGATCGTCCGCCGTCTTCTTCTGGTCGGGCGGAGAGCGCGGCGTAGAGCGGCGCGGCCGCCGCCTGGATCTGCTTCAGCGCCGCGAGATGCGCCGACAGCAGGTCGATGCGGCGCTGCATCTGGTCGAGCGCGGTGCCCTCGTCGTCGCCCGCGCCTTTCGCCTGGTGGGCCGCGGCGAGCGTCTTGGCCGCCCCGCGCACCGCGTCGGCGAAGGCGTTCCACGGCCCGCCCTGCGCGTCGGTGATGGCGAGCTCGGTGCGGTAGAAGGCGAGATCGCCCTCGAGATGGCGGAACGGCGCGCGGCCGTCCCAGCCGCCCATCCCGCGGTGGGCGAGCGCGCCGCGCATCGGCCGGCCCATGCCGCCGTCCATCATCCCGCCGCCCATCATGCCGCGGCCCATCATGCCCTGATCCATCATGCCGGCACCACCTTGCATGGTACCGCCCTGCATGTTGCCGCACATCTGCGGCATCATCTGCATCATGCGGCCCATCATCTGCATCATGTCGCCCATCATTCCGGGCATGTCGGCATCGTCGCCGCCCGCCATCGGCATGGCTGGCGAGGCTGTCCCCTGGGCGGCGGCCGCGCCGGCCGCGGGGTGGGCGGTCTGATCCGCGTCGTCCTGGGCTCGCGCGGTGCCGCCGGCGAGGGCGAGGGCGAGCGCGAAGGCGAGGCTGGGGGCGGCGATCCTGGTGCGATTGGACATCATGTCCTCCTTGGCTGGAAAACGATCCCGCAGGACGAGCCGCGGGAGGCGGCCGTCGATGACGAT
>JBGAII010000044.1:0-28942 GCA_044225625.1 Rubrivivax sp. | reverse complement strand
CGAGGCGGCGGGCGATCGGCCGTTCATCGTGCTGCGCGACGGCCGGGAGATCTCTTATGCCAGCCTGCGCACCGACGTGCGGGCGATTGCCCGGGCGCTGCAGGATCTCGGCGTCAAGCAGGGCGCCCCGGTCCTGGTCTGGATGCCAAGCGGCCTGGAGGCGGTGAAGCTCTGGTTCGCCATCAACTATGTCGGTGCGATCTACGTGCCGATCAACACGGGCTATCGCGGCGGCATCCTCGAGCACGTGGTGCGCAACTCGGGTGCCGCGCTGATGCTGGCGCATGCCGAGCTGGCCGGCAGGCTGGCCGACATCGGCAAGACCGACCTGAAGACGGTCGTCGCTCTGCAGGGTGCCGCGGCGCCGATTGCCGGCATCGAGGTCCTGCCGGAGGATCGATTGCGCTCGGCCGGCGACGTGCTGCCGCTCGACCGGCCGGTCGAGCCCTACGACACGCAAAGCATCATCTACACGTCGGGCACGACCGGGCCGTCCAAGGGAGTATTGTCGTCCTACGCCCATCTGCACGCGACCGCGACGACGCTGTGCTCGAGCAACGACGGGCTCTGTTATCTCGATGCGTCCGACCGTTTCATGGTCAACCTGCCGATGTTCCATGTCGGCGGCACGGCGCCGACCTACGCCATGCTGGTGCTGGGCGGAGCGATCGTTCTGCTCGAGGCGTTCGATACCGGCTCGTTCTGGCGCACCGTCAACGTCACGCGCACGACCTGCGTCATCCTGCTCGGCGTCATGGCGACCTTCCTGATCAAGGAGCCGGTCCGGCCGGCTGAGCAGGAGACGTCGCTGCGCCATGCCCTCATCATCCCCTTCACCGCCGAGGGCATCGCCTTCCGCGAGCGTTTCGGCGTCACCACGCACACGCTGTTCAACATGAGCGAGGTGTCGTGCCCGCTGATCGCCGAGGACAATCCCGCCGTGGTGGCGACCTGCGGCCGGCCGCGCGCCGGCGTGACGGTGCGGCTGGTCGACGACAATGACTGCGAGGTCGGCCCCGGCCAGGTCGGCGAGCTGATCGTGCGCACCGACGTGCCGTGGACCCAGAACCACGGCTACAACGCCAACCCCGAGGCGACCGCCCGGGCCTGGCGCAACGGCTGGTTCCACACCGGCGATGCCTTCCGCACCGACACGCAAGGCAACTTCTTCTTCGTCGACCGCATGAAGGACTCGATCCGGCGGCGCGGCGAGAACATCTCGTCCTTCGAGGTCGAGGCCGAGGTCAACAGCCACCCGGCGGTGCAGGAGTGCGCCGCGGTCGCCGTGCCCAGCCCGCTGGGCGAGGACGAGGTGCTGGTGGCGGTGGTGCCGCGACCCGGGCAGGCGCTGGAGCCGCGCGCCCTGGTCGAGCACCTGATCCCGCGCATGGCGCACTTCATGGTGCCGCGTTACGTGCGCATCGTCGACGCGCTGCCGAAGACGCCGACGCAGAAGATCCAGAAGGCGAAGCTGCGCGCCGAGGGTCTGGCCGAAGGCACCTGGGACCGCGAGGCCGCCGGCCTGCAACTGCGCCGCAGCAAGCTGTGAGGACGACGAGGATGAGCCTGCCCGTTCCCGACCTGCCGCCGCTGCGCGAGCGCACGTTGCCCGCGGTGCTGAGCCACTGGGTGGCGCGCCAGCCCGACAAGCCGGCGGTGCGCGACCCCGAGCGTGCGCTGAGCTACGGCGCACTGCAGGACGAGGCGCTGGCGCTGGCCGGCGGCCTGGCGGGCCTGGGGCTGGCCGAGGGCGAGGCGGTGCTGCTGATGCTCGACAACCACCTCGACTTCGTCGTCGCCTGGTGTGCACTGGCGCTGACCGGCCGCGTCGAGGTGCCGGTGAACACGGCCTACAAGGGCTCGATCCTGGCGCACGTGGCGCACAACAGCGGGGCGCGCAGCATCGTCATCGAGGCCCACTATCTGCCGCTGCTGGCCGAGGTGGCCGAGCGCGTGCCGCGGCTGGAGCGCGTGATCGTGCGCGGCGATCCGGCCGGCGCGGCGCTGCCGCCGAACTGGCGCCTGAGCCGCTGGGAGGAGCTCCGCGGCCCGCGCGCGGCGATCGTCAAGGCCGAGCCCTGGCAGCTGATCGGCATCATGTACACCTCCGGCACCACCGGTCCGTCGAAGGGCGTGCGTGTCACGCAGGCCCATGCCTATGGCTACGCGTCGCCGGCGGTGATCGGGCGCGCGCAGGCGGACGACGTGTCGCTGGTGACGCTGCCGCTGTTCCACATCGGCGGTCAGTGGGCGGGGGTCTACAACAGCCTGATCGCCGGCGGCAGCAGTGTGGTGCTGCCGCGCTTCTCGGCCACCAGCTACTGGGACGACGTGCGGCACTACGGCTGCACCTACACGCTGATGCTGGGCGCGATGGCCAACTTCCTGTTCCAGCAGCCGCCGTCCGACGCAGACCGGCGCCACACCATGCGGCAGGTGCTGATGGTGCCGGTGATGCCGCAGCTCGACGCCTTCCGCGAGCGCTTCGGCATCGGCGAGGTGGCCACCGCCTACGGCCTGACCGAAGGCTCGACGGTGCTGGTGGCGCCGCTCGGCCAGGCCCGGCCGAACGCGGTGGGCCTGCCGCGCGGCGACTTCGAGGTCCGCCTGGTCGACGAGCACGATGTCGAGGTGCCGCGCGGCAAGGCCGGCGAGCTGGTGATCCGCACCCGCGACCCGTGGAGCGTGATGGACGGCTACCACGAGATGCCGGAAGCGACGGTCAACGTCTGGCGCAACCAGTGGCTGCACACCGGCGACGCCTTCCGCATCGACGACGACGGCCAGTGGGTGTTCATCGACCGCATGAAGGATGCGATGCGGCGCCGCGGCGAGAACGTCTCCAGTTTCGAGGTCGAGCGCGAGATCATGGAGCACCCGGCCGTGCTGGAGGTCGCGGTCGTCGGCGTGCCCAGTGCCGCCACCGAGGACGACATCCTGGCCTGCGTGGTGGTGCGTCCGGGCATGCAGCTCGACCCGGCCGAACTGCTCGCCTTCCTCGACCGGCGCCTGCCGTACTTCATGGTGCCGCGCTACGTGGAGTGCCTGGATGCACTGCCGAAGACGCCGACCGAGAAGATCCGCAAACAGGCGCTGCGCGAGCGCGGCGTGACGCCGGCCGCCTTCGACCGCCCGCCGCGCCGGGTGGCTTGAGTGAGCGACGCACTTCCCCCCGTTCACCAGGCGTTGGCCGATGCGCGTCACGCGCTGGGCGACGCTGCGCGCGCCGCCGCGATTGAACGCCAGCACCGGCTCGGCAAGCTCTCGGCGCGCGAGCGCATCGCCCATCTGGTGGACCTGGGCAGCTTCCACGAGTTCGGCGCCCTGGTGCAACCGAAGCGCGATACCTTCGACACCGAGACGCTGCAGGCGCCCTTCGACGGCGTGATCACCGGCTTCGGCCGCATCGATGGCCGCGCCGTGGGCCTGTGCGCCTTCGACTTCAGCGTGCTCGGCGGATCGAACGGCCGCATCGGCGAGCACAAGGTCGAACACGTGGCCACGCAGTGCCTGCAGCAGGGCTGCCCGCTGCTGCTGCTGCTCGACGGCGGCGGCCACCGCATCCAGGAAGGCCTGGACAGCCGGCACTTCGCGGTCGGCTCGCGCTATTTCCAGATCGCGGTGCACCTGTCGGGCTGGGTGCCGACGGTGGCGCTGATCATGGGGCCGGGCTTCGCCGGGCCATCGAACTTCGCCGCGCTGTGCGACCTGGTGGTGATGGTGCGGGGCACGTCGACGATGGGCATCGCCGGCCCGGCGCTGGGGGCCGCGGCCACCGGGGAACTGACCGACAAGGACACGCTCGGCGGCGCCGACGTGCAGGCCACGCGCCACGGTCTGGCCGACCTGGTGGCGGAATCCGACGGCCATGCGCTGGCGCTGGCGCGGCGCTACCTGTCCTATCTGCCGGCCCACGCCGACGCCGAGCCGCCGCGCTGCCCATGGCCGGCGGCGCAGGCCGAGCCCGACGCGGCGGACGAGCAGGCGCTGCTGCATGTGGTGCCGGACAACCCGCGCCAGCCCTACGACGTGCACGATGTGTTGCGCGCCGTGGCAGACCGCGACAGCGTGTTCGAACTGAAGCCCGATTTCGCGCCGAACCTGGTGACCGCCTTTGCGCGCCTGGCCGGCCGGCCCGTGGGCATCGTCGCCAACCAGCCGCTGCACCTGGCGGGCACGCTGGATGCCCGAGCCTGCGAAAAGGGGGCGCATTTCGTCTCCGTGTGCGACGCCTTCGGACTGGCGCTGGTCTACCTGATCGACCTGCCCGGTTTCCTCGTCGGCCAGGAAGCCGAGGACACGGCGCTCGCACGCCGCAGCGGCCGCCTGCTCTTCGAACTGGGACAGGCCACGGTGCCGAGGCTGTCGGTGGTGATGCGCAAGGGCTACGGTCTGGGCTACATCGCGATGTGCGGCGGCCGCAGCTTCGACGCCGACCTGTGCGTGGCCTGGCCGACGGCCGAGATCTGCGCGATGTCGGTCGAGGGCGCGGTCGATGTCGCCTATGCGAAGCAGGTGGCCGCGGCGGCGGACCCGGCGGCCCGGCGCGCCGAGTTGATCGCGCGCTTCCGCCAGCAACTGGGCGCACTGCATGCGGCCGCGCACTTCGGCATCGACGACGTCATCGACCCGCGCGACACCCGGGCCGCGCTGCTGGCTACGCTAGAGCGCTGCCCGCCGCGCCGCCTGCAGGGCATGCAGCCGCGGCGGCGCCACGCGATCTCGCCGATATGAGGCGAAGGCAGGACCGAGGCTCAGCCACGGCGGCGCGGCTCGCCACCCTCGGCGATGGTTTTCAGGCCGCGCGCGTCGTGCAGCTGCACGCGGCCGTAGTGCATCGACACCAGGCCGCGGTCGCGAAACTCGTGCAGCACCTTGGCGACTGTCGGCCGCGAGACGCCGGCCATGGCCGCGATGGCCTCGTGCGTCAGCTTGCCCGCGTCGGGCGCGTGCGTGCGATCGGCCACGTCGTCGGCCGCCTGTGTCGGGCGGCCGAGCAGGGCCACCAGGATGTTGGCGATCTGCTGCCGCGGCGGCAGGCTGTGTTCCTCGACCAGGATCGCCAGCGAATCGTGCAGCTGCCGGCACAGCAGCTGCACGAAGGCCTCACGTGCCGCAGGGTCGTTCTGGTACAGATCCATCACGTCGGCATGCGGCAGCTGCAGCAGCGTGGTTTCGGCCCAGGTACGCGCGTCGCTGAAGCGTGGCGATCCGTCGATCGACGACAACAGGCCGAACATGCCGCCGGCTCGCGTCGCCTGGTAGAACGCGAACTTGCCGCTGCGCGTCAGGTGCTCGAGCCGCACCTCGCCGGAGAGCACGAAGTAGCAGCCGCTGGCGGCGCTGCCGGCCGCATACACCAGGCGCCGCGCCGCGAAGCGCCGCAGCACCATGCGGCTCAGCATCAGCTGCTGCAGTGCTGCATCGAGCCCGGCGAACCACGGGTTGCGCAGCAGTGCCGGATGTCGCGGCCGCGAGCCGGCATTGAGAGTGGAGGGTGGGGCCATCGCGTGCGCTTCGTCGGATATGCGAAGCCTAGGGCTTGCCCGCACATTGTCAACTCTTGACATTGTTGGCACGGGTGCCGGCCTAAGGTCACGCCAGACCACGACGGCTGGCGACCAGACCGAATCAACAAGGAGACATCGATGAACGGATCCCCACTTGGCATCGCACGACGCAGGCTGCTGCAGGGCGCAGCCGCGACCGTCGGCGGTTTCGCATTCGGCACGGCCCGTGCGCAGGACGTCGTGAAGATCGGATGGCTCAAGCCGATGACCGGCCCGCTGGCCAGCAGCTTCGCGCCGTTGTATCTCGGTGCCGAACTGGCCATGGAGGAGATCAATGCCGGCGGCGGCATCCTGGGCCGCAAGCTGGTGAAGGTCGAG
The DNA here is from genome assembly GCA_044225625.1 of Rubrivivax sp. Lineage (GTDB taxonomy): Bacteria > Pseudomonadota > Gammaproteobacteria > Burkholderiales > Burkholderiaceae_C > Rubrivivax. Next base: position 23,054 of record JBGAII010000044.1, on the reverse strand, counting down.
GTCGACGACCAGGGTTCGCCGGCGCAGGCGCCGATCGCCACCCGCCGGCTGATCGAGGACGGCGTGAAGTTCATCCTCGGCCCGGTCGGCAGTTCGCAGACGCTGGCCTCGCTGGAGGTGTCGACGCCGGCCAAGATCATCCAGGCCTCGTATGCCACCGCCAACGAAATGGGCGACGGCAAGCGCTTCCCCTACCACTACCAGTTCAACTTCACCTCCGATGAGCAGGTCAAGCGGCACGACGAGCTGCTGGTCAAACGCGGGCTGAAGAAGATCGGCCTGCTGTGCGAGGACTCGGCGGCGGGGGCCAGCACGCATGCTGCCGCGCTGAAGGGCGCCGCGGCGTCGGGGCTGCAGATCGTCAGCGACCAGACCTTCCCGATCAAGATCACCGACATGACGCCGTTCCTGCGCAAGATGCGCAGCGACGGCGCCGAGGCCATCCAGTGCCACATCAGCAACAACCTGGACATCACGCAGTTCCTGGTCGGGCTGTCGCGCATGAACTGGAAGCCGGTGGTCGTCGGCCACACCGGCCTGCTGTTCGCCGGCACGCCGGGCGCGATTCCCGATAGCGCGCGCTACAACGAGGTCTACGCCGCCACCTTCCGCGCGCTGACCTACACCGACACCGAATCCGCGCCGGAGCGCGTCAAGGCCTATTGCCGCAAGATCCTGGCCGCCAACGTGCCCGAAGGCCTGCTCGGCCCCGCTGCCACCACGCCGTTCTACGACTACCTGATCGCGTTGAAGTACGGGGTCGAGAAGGCCAAGTCCTGGGACACCGAGGCGGTGAAGAAGGTGCTGGACAACGCCAACGACATTCCCGGCATGTTCGGCCGCATGGCCTTCACGCCCACGCGCCATACCGCCTATGACGAGGAGGTGGTGACGCTGGCCATCTCCAACTCGATGGAGGAGCCGCAGAGCAAGGAGTTCAAGGGCCTGCTGCGCCGGCGCGCGCCGGGGATGTGACATGAAGCAGCCGCTGCGCGCTGCGCCTGCCGGGTACGGTGCTTCGGCACGATAGACAAACAGAACGGGAGACACCGGATGCTGCTCGAAGACATCCTGGCGCTGCTGGTCAGCGGCGTGACGATGGGCTCCATCTACGCGATGGTGGCGGTGAGCTTCAACGTCGCCTACCGGCCCACCAACGTGTTCAACATGGCGCAGGGCGAGCTGGTGATGCTCGGCGCGATGTTCGCCTGGGCGCTGATGACGGTGCAGGGGCTGCCCTGGATCGTCGGTGCGCTCGGCGCGATGCTGGGCGTGGCGGCGATCGGCCTGTTCGAGGAGCGGGTCGCGGTGGCCACGCTGATCAGGCGGCCTTCGCACCACCACGGCTGGATCATCAGCACGCTGGCCTTCTCGATCATCCTGATCAACGTCGGCGATCACATCTGGGGCACCGACCCGCAGGTGGTGCCGCCGACGCCCGGTGCCTCGCTCGACACCGTGCAGTGGGGCAGCTTCACCTTCAACACCCAGCAGTTCGTGGTGCTGGCCGTGGCCGTGGCCAGCATCGCGCTGGTCGAATGGATCTATCGCCACACGCTGCCGGGCAAGGCGGTGCTGGCGGTGGCCGAAGACCGCGATGCCGCGCGGCTGCAGGGCATCAGCCCGTCGCGGCTGACGATGACCTCGTTCGCGCTCGCGGCGGCCTATGCGGCGCTGACCGGCGTGATCTCGGCGCCGCTGGTGTTCGCCAGCACCAGCATCGGCCTGGCGCTGCTGATCAAGGGCTTCATGGCACTGGCCATCGGCGGTGTCGGCAGCAACTGGGGCGCGCTGGCGGCCGGCGTGTTGCTCGGCTGCGTCGAGAGCATCAGCTCGGTATCGCTGACGCCCGGCTGGCGCCAGGTGCTGCTGCTGGCGCTGGTGCTGACGTTGCTGCTGATCCGGCCCTTCGGCTTCTTCGGCCGAGCCGGTGTGCGGGAGGTCTGAGCGATGAGTTCGACGCTCGTCCAGGAACGCGCCGGCGCGGTACCGGTGCACGGCCCGGCGGCTGCCATGGCGCTGCCGCGTCCCGTGCTGGCCATCGCGGTCAGCGTGGTGCTGGTGCTCGGCGCGATCGGCGCCGCCCTCACCAACTCCTACTACCTGCTGCTGATGACCTTCGCGGCGGTGTACGTGCTGGCCGGCATGGGCCTGAACCTGCTGACCGGCTACACCAGCATCGTGTCGATCGCGCATGGCGCGCTGGTCTGCGTCGGCGCCTATGCCACCGCGATCCCGATGGTGCGCTACGGCTGGGGGTTCTGGCCGGCGGCGCTGCTGTCCACCTTCGTCGGCATGGGCTTCGCCACGCTGCTGGCGCTGCCGGCGCTGCGCCTGTCGTCGTGGTACTACGTGCTGATCACGATCGCCTTCACGATGGCGGTGACGGCGATGCTCAACGACCTGCGCGGCTTCACCGGCGGCTACGGCGGCATGGTCGGTGTCGGCAAGCCGGCGCTCGGCGGGCTCAAGCTCGACGGCGTCGGACTTTTCGCGCTGGTGTCGCTGTGCATCGCGCTGCTGTGGTGGCTGATGCACAACCTGGTGCACTCGCGCATCGGCTGGGCGCTGCAATCGATCCGCGAGGGCGACGTGCGCGCGCGCGCACTGGGGGTATCGACCGCGCGGCTCAGGCTGTTCGCCTTTGCCTTCTCCGGTGCCGTGGCCGGGCTGGCCGGTGCCTTCTACGCCAGCGTCAAGGGCGTGGTCACCCCCGAAGACTTCAGCTTCGACTTTTCGATCTTCTTCCTGTTCGTGGTCGTGCTCGGCGGTCCCGCGCGTCTGGCCGGGCCGCTGCTCGGCGTGGCCGCGTTCTACGTGCTGCCCGAGATGCTGGGCAGCCTGAAGGAGTACCGGATGATCGCCTATGGCATCGGCCTGCTGGCCTTCTCGGTGTTCCTGCCCGAAGGGCTGGCCGGCGCGATCGCGCATGTCGACGAACGCCGGCGCGAGCGGGCGATCGCCCGCCAGGCGCGCACGACGGCCGGCGAACATGCCCCGGCGTCGCTGCCGCAGGTGCAGGGCATCGGCCTGTCGATCCAGGACGTGTCCAAGCAGTTCGGCGGCGTGCGCGCGCTCGACGGCGTGTCGCTGGACATCAGGCCGGGCAGCCTGCATGCGATCGTCGGTCCCAACGGCTCGGGCAAGACCACGCTGCTGAACCTGATCTCGGGCTTCTATCCGCTCAGCGGCGGCGCGATCCGCATCGACGGCCGCGAGATGACGGCGCGGGGCCCGACGGCCATCGCCCGTGCCGGCGTGATGCGCAGCTTCCAGACGCCGAAGCTGCTGGGCGAGCTGACGGTGCTGGAGAACGTGCGCTTCGGCGGCTACGCGCGCGAGGAAGCCTCCGGACTGGCACTGGCGCTGCGCACGCCGGCAGCGCGCGCCGAGTCCCGGGCGCTGGATGCCGAGGCGCTGCAGTGGCTGGCGGTCGTCGGCCTGGCCGAGCGCGCGCACGAGCGGGCCTCGCTGCTGCCGCACGGCCAGCAGCGGCTGGTGGAGATCGCCCGCGCACTGATCGGGCGGCCGCGGCTGCTGCTGCTCGACGAACCGGCCGCGGGCCTGTCGATGGGCGAGCTCGATGAGCTGGGCGAGCTGGCGCTGGCCATCCGACGCATGGGCATCACGCTGGTCATGGTCGAGCACCACATCGAACTGGTCGCCAACATCGCCGACACCGTGACCGTGCTCGACCAGGGCCGGGTGCTGGCCGAAGGCACGCCGCAGCAGGTGTTCAGCAGCGAGAGGGTGATGCAGGCCTACACCGGCACCTCGGGAGCGAAACAATGAGCGCGCCGCCCCTGACCGAGCGCCGGCCCGACGCGCTGCTCAAGGTCGACGGCCTGTCCGTCGGCTACGGCATGGTGCCGGTGGTGCAGCAGGCGACGCTGCAGGTGGGCCGTGGCGAGGCGGTGGCGCTGCTCGGGGCCAACGGCGCCGGCAAGTCGACGCTGCTGAAGTGCCTGTCGGGGCTGCTGAAGCCGAGCACCGGCCGCGCCCAGTTCGACGGCCGCGACATCACCGGCGCAGCGGCCGAGGCGCTGGTGCCGCTGGGCCTGGCGCATGTCGCCGAAGGGCGGCGCATCTTCCGCCGCGAGTCGGTGATGGACAACCTGCTGCTCGGGCTGTACCGCGTGAAGGCCGGCAAGGGCGAGGTGCAGGCGCGCATCGACGAGGCGCTGCAGCTGTTTCCGGTGCTGCGCGAGAAGGCCTCGCTGCAGGCCGGCGGCCTGTCCGGAGGACAGCAGCAGATGCTGGCGATCGCCCAGGCGCTGGTGCGCCGCCCGACACTGGTGATGCTGGACGAGCCTTCGCTCGGCCTGGCGCCGAACCTGGTCGACGAGGTGCTGCAGACGCTCGCGACGATCCGCAGCCGCGGCGTGGCGGTGCTGCTGGTGGAGCAGGTGGTCGAGAAGGCGCTGGCCTTCGTCGACCATGCCTACCTGCTGCAGAGCGGGCGCATCACCGCCGATGGCCCGGCCGCGCAGATGCAGGGCAGCGACCAGGTGCGCCGCGCCTACCTCGGCGACGCGGCCGCGGTGCACGTGTGATGCCTGTCCGGCCCGTCGTCGTCGGCCTGCCGCTGCTGCACGAGGCAGGACGCGAGGCACTGCGGGCCGCGCACGAGTTGAGGGAGTTCGACGACGCGGCGCAGGCCGCCGCCGCGCTGGGCGAGGCCGATGCGCTGTATGCCTATCCGCCGCTGCGGGTCACGGCGGCGATGATCGACCGGGCCCCGCGCTTGAAGCTGATCGCCGCCGCGGGCTCGGGCGTGGACCACATCGACGTCGACGCGGCGCAGGCCGCCGGCATCGTGGTCACGCATGCGGTCGGCGCCGGCGCGCGCTCCGTGGCCGAACATGCGATGGGCCACATGTTGTGCCTGGCCAAGCGGCTGGTCGAACTCGACCGCTGCGTCCGCGACGGCGGCTTCGAGCGTCGCCACACGCTGGCCTTCGAGGAGCTGCACGGCCGCACGCTGGCCATCGTCGGCTTTGGCGCGATCGGCCGCGAGCTGGCGCGCATGGCCGCCGCGGGCTTCGGCATGGTGGTGATCGCCGTCACCCGCGACGGCCGGCCAACGGGCGATCCCCACGTCGCCTGCACCCTGCCCCTGGCCGAGGCGCTGGCCGCGGCCGACATCGTCTCGGTGCACGTGCCGCTGAGCGACACAACGCGCGGGCTGATCGGCGACGCCGAGCTGCGCCGGCTGCGCCCCGGCGCCTGGCTCGTCGACACCTCGCGCGGCGGCGTGGTCGACGCCGCGGCGCTGCACCGGGCGCTGGCCGAAGGCCGCCTGGCCGGTGCGGCGCTCGATGTCTTCGATCCCGAGCCGCCGGCGCCGGACGCGGCGCTGCTGCAGCTGCCGAACGTCGTGTTGTCGCCGCATTGCGCGGGCATCACGCGCGCCGCGTACCGCCGGCTGGCGCTGGCCGCCGCGCGCGACATCGAAAGCACGCTGCGCGGCGAGCGCCCCGTCGGGCTGGTGGGGCCGCCCGCGCTGTGGGCCGCATCGCGCGCCGCGGCGGTGTCCGCGGCCGCGTTCGGCGCGGCACCCGCTCCATCCCACACTGCCGCGTCCGCGGCGCATCCAGGTACCCCCGCATGAAGATCCGCGAAGTCAAGCTCACCTCGTTCCGTCCACCGCTGCCCGACGGCTTTCAGGTGCCCACGCTGTACGGCGGCGTGCGCGACAAGGTGCCGGTGTATGCCAGCTCGATGGAGCATGCCAACGTCGACCTGTTCGTCGCCGAGGCGCTGAAGTACCAGGACATGGGCTGGCAGGGCTACAAGCTGCATGTCTGGGGCGACGCGAAGCGCGACATCCCGCTGGTGACGGCGGTGCGCAAGGCCGTGGGCGACGACTTCCCGCTGATGATCGACGTCGCCGGCAACTACAACCAGCAGCAGGCGCTGAACGTCGGCAAGGCGCTGGAGGAGCTGGGCTACCACTGGTACGAGGAGCCGCTGCGCGACTTCGACCTGCACGGCTACCGCTACCTGGCCGAGAAGCTGGACGTGCCGATCTGCGGCGTCGAGGTGGTGGGCGGCTCGATCTTCACCGCGCCGGAATACATCGCCACGCGCGCGGTGGACATCGTGCGCGGCGACGTGTCCTTCAAAGGCGGCATCGGGCCGCTGAAGAAGATGGCGGCGCTGTGCGAGGCCTTCGGCATGAACTTCGAGGTGCACACCAACGCCAACACGATCATCGACGCGGCCAACCTGCACGTGATTGCGTCGATCCCGAACACCGAGTACTTCGAGCAGCTGGTGCCGGAGCCGCTGTTCACGCTGGCCGGCGTCGAGAAGCTGCACATCGACAAGGAAGGCTTCGTGCACGTGCCGAAGGGACCGGGCATCGGCGCGCGCATCGACTGGGACCTGGTCAATCGCTACAAGGTCTGCGAGATCTGAGGGAGAACACACGATGAAGATCACCAGCCTGCGCATCCGCGTGTGCCAGCCGAAGAACTGGCAATTCCAGTGGCGCGACGACATTCCGCCGGTGAAGATGACGATGACGGTGCTGGAGATCGGCACCGATCTCGGCCACACGGGCGTCGCCACCTCGTGGCTGCCGGCCTCGCCGGTGGAGATCGCCGAGCAGGCCAACCACTTCTTCCGCGGCCTGCTGCTCGGTGCCGATGCCAACGACCGCGAGCGCATCTGGCACGAGATGATGGCGCATGCACGCTATCTGATCATGCCCAAGGCCGCGAGCCTGATCGACATCGCGCTGTGGGACCTGGCCGGCAAGCAGGCCGGGCTGCCGGTCTACAAGCTGCTCGGTGCCTACCGCGAGAAGGTGCCGACCTATGCCACCACCACCAGCTACAACACGGTGGAAGAGAACGTCGAGGTGGCGCTGGCGATCCGCAAGCGCGGCTACAACGCCTGCAAGATCCACCCGCCGAGCATCCCCGACCTGGACATCCCGATCTGCAAGGCAGTGCGCGAGGCGGTCGGCCCCGACTACCGGCTGATGCTCGACGCCACCAGCGCCTACGACTACGACCAGGCGCTGCGCGTCGGCCGCGCGATCGAGAAGCTCGACTTCTACTGGTACGAGGACCCGATCCGCGACGACGACATCGCCGGCCTGCGCGAGCTGTGCTCGGCGCTGGACATCATGGTGCTGATGGGCGAGTCCACGCACCGCGGGCCCTGGGCCTATGCGAACTTCTTCAACCAGTTCGCCGGCGACGGCTACCGCACGGTGTGCGACGTGGTCGGCGGCATCACCGGCCTGCGCAAGGTGGCGGCGGCAGCCGAGGTGCACAACCGCCGCGTCGAGCCGCATTCGTACGGCTCGACGCTGGTGCAGGCGGCACACCTGCATCACATCCTGGCGGCGCGCAACTGCGAGTACTTCGAGGTGCCGCACCCGAAGGAGACGCTGGACTTCGGCATGAAGACCACGATCGACATCGACCGCGAAGGCTTCGTGCATGCGCCCACCGCACCCGGTCTCGGCTTCGAGGTCGACTGGGACGTCATCGACAACAGCACCATCGCCGAATTCAAGTAGGAGAACCGGATGAAGATCACGAGCGTCAAGGCCCACCTGCTGAAGCCGCTGGACTACAGCTTCCGCTGGAAGGAGGAATGGCCCGCGCGGCAGCTGGAACACGTGTTGATGCGCATCGGCACCGACAGCGGCCTGGAAGGACACTGCATCACCTGGCTGCAGTCGCATGCCGAGACCGAAGGCGCGATGGCCAAGCTGCGCGCCGCGCTGATCGGGCGCGACCCGCACGAGGTGGAGGCGATCAGCTACAAGCTGACCGATTCGCTGCAGACGCCGACGCCGGTGGCCAGCACGGTCGACATCTGCCTGTGGGACCTGCTGGGCAAACACCACGGCGAGCCGATCTACCGGCTGCTGGGCGCGGCGCGCAACCGTATCCAGGCCTATGCCAGCACCGTGATGTACGACACCGTGCCCGAGTACGTGAAGTGTGCCGAGGAGTGCTACGAGCAGGGTTTCCGCGCGTTCAAGCTGCATGCCTTCGGCGTGCCGGACAAGGACATCGAGGTCTGCCGCGCGGTGCACAAGGCCTTCGGCGGCAAGATGCACCTGATGCTCGACCCGGTCAACGCCTACGACCGGCTCGGCGCCTTCAAGGTCGGCAAGGTGCTGGAGGAGCTGGACTTCTACTGGTACGAGGCGCCGATCGCCGATTCCGACCTGGTCGGCCTGGCCGACCTGACACGCAGCTTCCGCATACCCATCACCGCCACCGAAAGCGTGGCCGGCGGCCTGCGCGAATACCCGAAGTACCTGAGCGGCCATGTCGTCGACAGCGTGCGCTCGGTGGGCGACTGGATCGGCGGCATCACGGCGATGAAGAAGTCCGCCGCGCTGTGCGAGGCCTTCAACGCCAAGTACGAGCCGCACAGCTACGGCACCACGCACGTGCAGGCCGCGCACTTCCACGTCATGCTGGCGATCCACAACTGCGACTTCCTGGAGATCCCGGTGCCGCAGGGCATTCTCGACCTGGGCATGCAGGACGTGATCCGTTGCGGCAAGGACGGCTGGGTCGACGCGCCGACGAAGCCCGGCCTGGGCTACGAGGTCGACTGGGCGCAGATCCAGCGCTTGACGCTGAAAGAGCTGTGAGAGGCCGGTGAACGCGCCCCGCGACCTGCAGCCGCCGCTGACGCTCGAGCAGCGCTTCACGCTCGAGCAGGGTTCGGTCTACCTGACGGGAACCCAGGCGCTGGTGCGCCTGCTGCTGGACCAGCGCCGCGCCGACCGGCGCGCCGGGCTGAACACCGCCGGCTTCGTCTGCGGCTATCCGGGCTCGCCGGTGGGCGGCGTGGATCACGAGCTGTGGCGCCGCGCCGAGCTGCTGGCCGAGCACCAGATCGTGCACCGCCAGGGCCTGAACGAGGAGCTCGCCGCCACCGCGGCCTTCGGTACGCAGATGCTGCACGAGGTGCCGGGGGCACGCCACGACGGCGTGTTCGCGATGTGGTTCGGCAAGGCGCCGGGCGTGGACCGCAGCATCGATGCCTTCCATCACCACAACTGGCGCGGCGTCGGCCGCCACGGCGGCGTGCTGGCGGTGGCCGGCGACGACCCGCACGCACGCAGCACCATCTTCCCGAGCGACTCCAACGCCGCCTTCTACAAGCTGGCGATGCCGATCCTGGCGCCCGGCCATGTGCAGGAGGTGCTGGACCTGGGCCTGCACGGCTACGCCCTGAGCCGTGCCTGCGGCCTGTGGGTCGGCTTCAAGTTCGTGACCGACGTGGCCGACAGCGCCGCCACCGCGCAGGTCGGGCCGGGACGGGTGCGGCCGGTGATTCCCGAGCTGCTGCACGACGGCCAGCTGTTCAGGCCACGGCTGCGCGCCAACGAAGCCGGGCCGCCGCTGATCGAGGCCGAGCGCACGATCATGAACGCGCAGCTCGAGCTGGCGCGGCGCTATGCGGCGGCCAACGGCCTGAACCGCATCGTGCTCAAGCCCGAAGGCGCGCGCGTCGGCCTGGTGGCCGGCGGCAAGACCTGGTACGACCTGCGCCAGGCGCTGCGCGACCTGGGGCTGGACGATGCCGAACTGCAGCGCCGCGGCATCGCGCTGCTGAAGATCGGCATGCTCTATCCGCTGGAGCCGCGCATCGTCGCCGACTTCGCACGCGGGCTCGACGAGATCGTCGTCGTCGAGGACAAGCGGCCCTGGCTGGAACTGTTCATCAAGGACATCCTCTACGCCGCGCCGGACGGTTCGCGGCCGCGCATCGTCGGCAAGGCCGACGACAGCGGTGCGCCGCTGCTGCCGCTGCACGGCGAGCTGTCGCCCGACGTGATCGCGCGCGCGCTCGGACGGCGGCTGGCGACCCAGCTCGAAGGCCACGCGCCGGCACAGGCGCGGCTGCAGCGCCTGCAGGCGCCGGCCCGCGGCGCGGTGCTGCTGAGCACCACGCGCACGCCGTACTTCTGCAGCGGCTGCCCGCACAACAGCAGCCTGAAGGCGCCCGAGGGGGCGATCGTCGGCGCCGGCATCGGCTGCCACATCATGGCGCTGTGGATGCCCAAGGGCTACGGCAGCGTCAAGGGCTACACACAGATGGGCGGCGAGGGCGCGCAGTGGGTCGGCCTGGCGCCCTTCACCGACACGCGGCACTTCTTCCAGAACCTGGGCGACGGCACCTTCGCGCACTCCGGCAGCCTGGGCGTGCGTTTCGCTGCGGCCACCGGCACCCACGTCACGTACAAGCTGCTGTTCAACTCCACCGTGGCGATGACCGGCGGGCAGCCGGTGCAGGGCGGCATGAGCGTGTCGAGCATGGTGCAGTCGCTGCAGGCCGAGGGCGTGCGCCGCATCATCGTCACCACCGACGAGCCGCAACGCTACCCCGGCGGCAAGGTCGGCAACGCCGAGGTCTGGCCGCGCGAACGCCTGATGGAAGCCGAGCAGCTGCTGGCGAAGACCGAGGGCGTGACGGTGCTGCTGCACGACCAGCAGTGCGCGACCGAAAAGCGGCGCCAGCGCAAGCGCGGCAAGCTGGCCTACAAGCCGCGATCGGCCTTCATCAACCAGCGCGTCTGCGAAGGCTGCGGCGACTGCGGTGTGCAGAGCAACTGCCTGAGCGTGCAGCCGGTGGCCACCGAGTTCGGCCGCAAGACCGAGATCCACCAGTCGTCCTGCAACCAGGACCTGTCCTGCCTGAAGGGCGACTGTCCTTCCTTCGTCACCGTGGAGTCGCCGGCAGTGGCGCAGCGCCTGAAGGCGCCGCGGCGGCTGCCTTTCCCCGAAGGCGTGGTGCTGCCGGAGCCGGTGGCCATCGTGCCGCAGCAGCAGTTCGCGGTCTGCCTGACCGGCATCGGCGGCACCGGCGTGGTCACCGTCAACCAGGTGCTGGGCACCGCGGCCTTCAGCTGCGGGATGCGCGTGCAGACCTACGACCACACCGGCTCCAGCCAGAAGGCCGGGCCGGTGGTCTCGCACCTGAAGGTGCTGGCCCCGGGCACCGATGCCGCGCCCACCGTGGGCAGCGGCGAGGCCGACCTGCTCCTGGTGTTCGACCCGCTGGTCGGCGCTGCCGCGCACAACCTGGCACTGGCCGCGGCGGGGCGCACGGTGGCCGTGGTCTCGACCACCGCCGTGCCCACCGGCGAGATGGTGGCCGACCGGCAGCGCAGCTTTCCGGCCGAGGCGCGGCTGCGTGAGCTGATCGACGGCGCCTCGCGCCCCGAGCACAACCTGTTCGTCGATGCGCAGCAGCTGGCCGAGCGGCTGCTGGGCGACCACATGGCGAGCAACATGTTCCTGGTCGGCGCCGCCTGCCAGCGCGGGGCGCTGCCGATTCCGCCCGCGGCCATCGAGGAAGCCATCCGCCTGAACGGCACTGCCGTGGAGATGAACATCCTGGCGCTGCGCTGGGGCCGGCTGTACGTGGCCGAGCGCGAGCGTGTCGAAGGCGCGCTGCAGCAGGCCGCAGCCGCCGAAATGTCGCAAGCCGTGCCCGCACCGGCGCCGGACCCGGTCGCCTGCGAACTGGTGGCGCGTGCCGGCGCCGACGGCGAGTTGCGCCGCCTGCTGGACGTGCGTGTGCCCGAACTGATCGCCTATCAGGACGAGGCCTATGCGGCGCGCTACGTCGAACGCCTGCGCCGCCTGCGCGAGGCGGAAGCGGCGGCGCTGCCGGGCAGCAGTGCGCTGGCCGAGGCGGCGGCGCGCCAGCTGTACAAGCTGATGGCCTGCAAGGATGAATACGAAGTGGCGCGCCTGCTGCTGGATGCCGGCGAACGCGCCCGCCTGGAGCAGACCTTCGGCGCCGGCGCGCGCCTGCGCTGGCACCTGCATCCGACCTTCCTGCGCCGGCTGGGCCGGCAGCGCAAGCTGGAGCTGGGTCCCTGGTTCGGCCCGGTGCTGAAGCTGCTGGCCCGCGCCAAGGGCCTGCGCGGCGGCGCCTTCGACCTGTTCGCGCGCAGCGAGGTGCGGCGCGTGGAGCGGGCGCTGCTGCAGCACTACGAGGCGCTGGTCGATGCGCTGATCCCGCGGCTGGGCCAGGGCATGACGCCGGAGCAGCAGGCGCAGGCCGTGGCGCTGCTGGCATCGCCCGACGACGTGCGCGGTTACGAGGACGTGAAGCTGCGCTGCGTGGGGCCGTACCTGTCGCAGGCGCAGCGGTTGGCTGCGGCCCTGTCGCTGGCCGTGCCGCTGCCGCAGGTGCTGCAGGCGCTGGCCGCAGGCGATTCCGCAGAAGGAACCTGAGACCCCGGCGTTCGCCCGGCTGCCGCGGTCGCGCGGCGTCGGCATGGCGGTGGTGTGCGGCCGTCGAACATCGTGGCGCCGTGCGCGCATACCATTGGCGCCAACCGCAGCCGCGAACATCAGCCGCCCATCGCCCGTGTCCCGCACTCCCGTCACCCGCCACGTCTTCCAGCCCGTCCAGCTCGTCCGACCGGCGGAGGTCGTCGCCCACCGCATCGCCGAGGCCATCCGCGCCGGCGACGTGAAGGTCGGCGAACGCCTGCCCTCCGAGCACAACCTGAGCGCGCAGCTGAACGTCAGCCGCCCGACGCTGCGCGAGGCGCTGAAGCTGCTGACGGCGGCGGGCGTACTCGAAGTGCGGCCGGGTTCCTCCGGAGGCATCTTCGTCATCAGCCCGTCGGTGCCTACCGAGCTGGGCGGCCAGCCGTTGCCGGAAATGCCGATGGAGGACCTGGCGGTGGTGATGGAAGCGCGCCGGCTGATCGAGCCGCAGGTCGCGCGCATGGCCGCGGCCTTCGGCACGCCGGCCGATTTCCAGGCCATGCACGAGGCGGTGGCGCTGAGCGAGGAGGCGGCGCGCCCCTTCCGCCGCCGTCGCATCACGGCCGAGGGCATGCAGCTGATGACGCTGGCCAGCACGCGCTTCAACATCGCGATGGCCCGTGCCACGCAGAACGCGATGATGGTTCAGATCATGGAACTGCTGCTGCGCCGCATGGAGCCGGTGCGGCTGCGCGCGCTGGCCGATCTGGACGACATCACGCTGTCGACCCGCACGCTGGCCGACAGCCTGGCGGCCATCGAGAGCGGCGACCCCGAGAACATCGACCGCGCCACCTTCGGCCGCATCGCGCTGCTCGAGCAGTCGTGGGAGCGCGCCACCGGCAAGCGCCTGCGCCGGCGGCCGCTGCTGCGCCTGGTGGCCGAAGGCATCGGCATGGCGCCGCCCGCCGCGCCGCCACCGGCGACCGCCAAGACCCGAAAAATCAGGTGACAAACCAACCGGGTTTGGTATAAAAACATACCGAAATCGGTTCTGAAGCCCGGCAATCGTGCCGGGCCGGTGCCCCTGCTGGCCCGCCGCTGGAGAAGTGCCCTGCTGCAACTCGAAAGCCTCACCAAGTCCTTCGGCGCGCTGCGTGCGGTCGACGAGGTGAGCTTTGGCGTGGCCCGCGGCAGCATCACCGGGTTGATCGGACCCAACGGTGCCGGCAAGACCACGCTGTTCAACACCATCGCCGGCGCGCTGGCACCCGATGGCGGGCGCATCGTCGTCGAGGGGCACGACATCGCCGGCCAGCGTGCCGACCAGGTGTTTCACCGCGGCATCGGCCGCACCTTCCAGATCCCGCGGCCGCTGCCGGCGCTGACGGTGATGGAGAACCTGCTGCTGGCCCCTACCGCGCAGGCCGGCGAGCATTTCTGGGCCGCCTGGCTGCGGCGCGGCACGATCCGCGCGCAGGAGGCTGCGCATCGTGAGAAGGCGCGCGAGGTGCTCGAGTTCACCGGCCTGGCGCGGCTGATGGACGAGCCCGCAGGCGTGCTGTCCGGCGGCCAGCAGAAGCTGCTGGAGCTGTCGCGCATCCTGATGGTCGACCCGAAGCTGATCCTGCTGGACGAGCCGGCCGCCGGTGTCAACCCGGTGCTGCTGGAAAGCCTGGTCGAGCGCATTCAGCAGTTGCACCGGCGCGGCGTGACCTTCCTGCTGATCGAACACAACATGGACCTGGTGATGCGCCTGTGCAACCCGGTGGTGGTGATGGCGCAGGGCCGGCTCGTGACGCAGGGTGAGCCGGCGGCGGTGCGCAGCGACCCGCGTGTCGTCGACGCCTACCTTGGGGACGCGCTATGAGCCGGCGCCGGGCCGCCCCAAGCCGGCTCGCGCCCCCTCGGGGGGCCGACGCCGCAGGCGTCTTGGGGGCTCCATGAGCGCGCCGCGGCTGGTGGCCGAGGACGTGGTCGCAGGCTACCGCGCCAGCCTGCCGATCGTGCACGGCGTCAGCCTGCAGGTGGCGCCGGGCGAGATCCTGGTGGTGCTGGGCCCGAACGGCGCCGGCAAGTCCACGCTGGTGAAGTGCCTGGCCGGCACCTGCCCGCGCTTCGGCGGCCGTGTGCGGCTGGCCGAGCAGGATGTCAGCGCGCTGCCGGCGCACCAGCTGGCAGCGGCCGGCATCGGCTTCGTGCCGCAGACGGCCAACATCTTCACCACGCTGTCGATCGAGGAGAACCTGCGCGTCGGCGGCCATCTGCTGGACCGTGCCGTGCTGCGCCAGCGGCTCGACGAGGCCTGGACGCGCTTTCCCGACCTGCTGGCCAAGCGCAGGCAGCCGGGCCATGCATTGTCGGGCGGGCAGCGGCAGATGCTGGCCGTGGCGCGCGCGCTGATGATGGCGCCGCACGTGCTGATGCTCGACGAGCCCAGCGCCGGCCTGTCGCCGCTGATGGTCGGCCAGGTGTTCCGCCAGGTGCGCGCCATCGCCGACAGCGGCATCGCGGTGCTGATGGTCGAGCAGAACGTCAAGGCCGGGCTGGCCATCGCCGACCGCGGGCTGGTCCTGGTGGGCGGGCGCGTCGCGCACCAGGGCAGCGCTGCCGCCTTGCAGGGCGACCCGCTGCTGGCCGAGCTGTATCTCGGGCGCCATGCTGCCCAGGCCGACGCGGAGGCTGCGCCGTGATCGCCCAGGCCATCGTCGACGGCCTCCTCAGCGGCGCCATCGCCGCGCTGGGCGCGATCGGTGTCACCTTCAGCCTGTCGATCCTGCGCTTCGCCAACTTCTCGCATGGCGACCTGCTGGGCGTGGGCGCGTACGGTGCCTTGGGGGTGGTGCTGCTGGGCGCGGTGAGCAGCGCCGCCAAGGCGCTGGACGCGCCGTTCGGACCCTTCTCCTTCGGCTGGCTGCTGGTCATCGGACTGGCCGGCGGCATCGCCGTGGCGGTGGCGGTGGCGCTGCTGCTGGAGCGGCTGGTCTACCGGCCGCTGCGCGCGCGTGCGGCCGATCCGCTGACGCTGGTGTTCGCGTCCTTCGGTCTGGCGCTGCTGCTGCGCAGCGCGATCCTGCTGTTGTTCGGGCCCGATCCGCACCAGTACAGCACCGAGATCCAGATGGCCATCCGGCTGCCCGGCCCGGTGCTGGTGATGCCCGACCAGATCCTGGTGTTCGGCATCACGCTGCTGGTGCTGGCCGGCCTGTGGCTGTTCCTGCAGCGCAGCCGGCATGGCATCGCCATGCGCTGCGTGGCCGAGAACCCGTCGCTGGCCGGTGTCACCGGCATCGACACCGCCGCCACCGTGCGCATGACCTGGATCGTCTCGGCCGCGCTGGCGGCGCTGGCCGGCGTGCTGTATGGCGTGACGGTGCAGGTGCGGCCCGAAATGGGCATCAGCCTGCTGTTGCCGCTGTTCACCGCCGCCATCCTCGGCGGCGTGGGCAGCGTCCCGGGGGCGGTGCTGGCCGCTTTCCTGATCAGCCTGGCGGAGAACCTGTTGTCGCTGGTGATGCCGGGAAGCTACAAGCCGCTGGTGCCCTTCGTACTGCTGCTGGTCGTGCTGTACGTCAGGCCGCAGGGGCTGTTCCCGATCGCCGGGCAGAAATAGCCATGGGCTCCTACCTGCTCTTCTTCATCACCGTGGCGGCGATCCTGTCGATCGCCACGTTGGGCCTGAACCTGCAGTGGGGCATCTCCGGCCAGTTCAATGCCGGCGTGGTCGGCTTCGTGGCCATCGGCGGCTACACGCTGGCGGTGCTGAGCATGCCGGCCACCGAGCGGCTGCTGGTGCAGTGGAACCTGCCTTTTGCGGTGGCGCTGGCCGCCAGTCTGCTGACCAGCGCCGCCGCCGCGCTGCTGGTGGGCCTGGCGACGCTGCGCCTGCGCAGCGACTACCTGGCCATCGCCACCTTCGGCGTCGGCTCGGCGATCCAGCTGCTGGCCAACAACCTGGAGCCGCTGACCGGCGGTTCGCGCGGGCTGGTGGGCATTCCGCGGCCGTTCGAAGCGCTGGGCGCGCAGGGCTTCGCCTGGGCCTATGCGGCCATCGCGCTGGGCCTGCTGGCGCTGTGCTACCTGGCACTGCAGGCGCTGCTGCACTCGCCCTGGGGCCGTGTGCAGCGCGCGATGCGCGAGGATGAATCCGTCTGCGCCGCGCTCGGCAAGAACGTGGTGCGCCTGCGCCTGTCCAGCTTCGTACTCGGCGCGATGCTGATGGGCCTGTCGGGCGCGCTCTATGCGGGTTTCGTCGGCACCACCAGCCCGAGCGAGTTCCTGCCGATTCTGACCTTCCAGATCTGGGCGATGCTGATCGTCGGCGGCAGCGGCAGCAACCGCGGCGCCATCGCCGGCACCTTCGTCGTCTGGGGCCTGTGGACGCTGTCCGGTGCGCTGATCGGCCTGGTGCTGCCGCCGCGCTGGCAGGCACAGGCCGGCGCGCTGCAATCGATCCTGGTCGGCCTGGTGCTGGTGCTGACCCTGCTGCTGCGTCCCCAAGGCTTGCTCGGCGCGCGCCGCGCCGCTTGAATCCGCTTTCGTCGTCCCTTCCTCAACCCAGGAGCACACCATGCCCATCGTCCGCCGACTGGCCGTCCCGGCCGCCGCCTCCCTTCTTGCGCTGGCCTGCGGCCAGGCCGCCGCGCAGCAGGACTGTCCCAAGCTGGGCGGCGTGCTCGCGCTCACCGGCGCTCAGGGCGCCATCGGCAAGGTCATCGCCGACTCCGGCAAGCTGGCGGTGGACCAGGTCAACAAGGCCGGCGGCGTCAAGGGCTGCCAGGTGGAGTTCGTGGTGCGCGACGACACCAGCCAGCCCTCGGTGGGCCTGGACGCCGCGCGCTTCCTGGTCGACGTGCAGAAGGTCAACGCCATCGTCGGCCTGGTGGGCAGCGGCACGGCGTTGCAGGTGGTCAACTCGGTGTCGGTGCCGAACAAGATCCCGACGGTCGCCTGCTGCGCGGTCACGCCCGCATTGACCAAGCTGGCCGAAGAAGGCAAGACCGGCGGCTACTTCTTCCGCACCATCCCGGTCGCGCGCAGCACGGCACTGGTCCATGCGGTGACGGCGATCGACAAGGGCTACAAGAAGCCGGTCATCATGTACATCAACAATGACTTCGGCAACGGCGTCGCGCCCGACACCAAGCGCGCGATCGAGAAGCTGGGCGGCAGCGTCGCGGGCATGGTGCCCTATGCGGAGAACCAGCCGTCGTACCGCTCCGACGTGCAGAAGGCGCTGGCCATGAACCCGGACGCGCTGATCCTGATCGGCCTGTCGCAGGATGGCACCGCGGTGCTGCGTGAATGGTTCGCGCTGGGCGGCACGCAGAACGTGATCCTGCACAACACCATGCGCTCGCCCGACGTGCTGAAGAACGTCGGCGAGAAGTTCCTCGAAAAGGCGGTGGGCATCGACAACGCGCCGGCCAGTGGCCCCAGCGCCGATGCCTTCAGCCGCGACTTCCAGGCCGCCTACGGCCGGCCGGCGGTGGGCCCGGGCCTGCAGACGATGTACGACGCCGCGGCGGTGACGCTGCTGGCGATGCAGGCGGCGCCCAAGCTCGACGGCCCGTCGATCCGCGACGCGCTGCGCGCGGTGCAGGACCCCCAGGGCGAGGTGGTCGGCACCGGCGTCGACGGCTTGAAGAAGGGCCTGGACGCGCTGAAGGCCGGCAAGAAGATCCGCTACGTCGGCGCCACCGGTCCCTTCACCTTCGACAAGAACGGCGACGTCATCGGCCCGATGCTGGTGTGGAAGGTGCAAGGCGGCAACATCGTCACCGAGCGCACCTTCAGCACCGAGGAGATGCAGGCCATCGAGAAGAAGGTCGGGCTATGAGCCAGGTCGAGACCATCACGCTGGCGCCGGGCTACACGGTTTCGCGCGTCGCCAAGGGCAACTGGCAGCTGGCCGAACGCCACAGCGCAGCCTATGACCGCGACGACGCGGTGGAGGACATGCGCCGCTTCGTCGAAGCCGGCATCAACGCCTTCGACTGCGCCGACCACTACGTCGGCGTCGAAGAGCTGATCGGCCGGTTCCGCGCGCGCTATCCGCAGCTGTCACGCAACCTGCGCGTGTCCACCAAGTACACGCCCGACCTGGACCTGCTGCCCACGCTGAGCAAGGCCGATGTGCAGGAGGCGGTGAATACGTCGCTGCAGCGGCTGGGCGTGGAGCAGCTCGACGTGGTGCAGTTTCACTGGTGGGACTACGACATCCCCGGCTGCGTGCAGGCGATGCTGTGGCTGCAGGACATGCAGAAGGCCGGCAAGGTGGCGCATGTGGCGACCACCAACTTCGACGTGGCGCACATGCGTGACATCGTCGGCGCCGGCGTCAAGCTGTTCAGCCATCAGCTGCAGTATTCGCTGCTCGATCTGCGTCCGGAGCGCGGCATGGTGGAGTTCTGCCGCGAACACGGCATCCACCTGTTCTGCTACGGCACCATCGCCGGCGGCTTCCTGTCGAACAGGTGGCTGGAGCAGCCCGACCCGCCGCAGCCCTATGCCAACCGTTCGCTGGTGAAGTACCGGCTGATGGTCGAGGAGTTCGGCGGCTGGGCGCGCTTCCAGGAACTGCTGCGCCAGCTGGATGCCATCGCGCGCAAGCACCACACCGGCATCTCCACCATCGCCGCGCGCTGGGTGCTGGACAAGCCGCAGGTGGCGCTGGCGCTGGTGGGCGCGAAGGACGCCAGGCACCTGGCCGAGACGCTGGAGATCTTCCGCGTCCGGCTCGACGACGAGGATCGCAAGGCACTCGATGCGCTGGCCGCATCCTCGCACGGTGCGCCCGGTGACTGCTATGCCGTGGAACGCGACCCGGACAGCATCCACAAGCGCATCATGCAGATGAACCAGAACGTGCACGGCGCGCCCGAGAAGATGGTGATGGCACCGAACCTGAACGAACTGAGAGGCACGACATGAGCGACAGCGCATCCACCCAGGACGTCTTCGAGCTCTACGACCTGCGCGTCGAGGTCATCGAATCGGAGCGGCCGGCGATCATGCACGTGAAGAAGGGCGACTATTTCGACGTCATCGGCGGTCGCCTGGTGTTCCCGAAGGACCGGCCCGAGTTCTCGCTCTACGGGCTGCTGGCGGTGCTGCCCTTCATCCCGGCCAAGCAGCGGCCCACGCATCCCAACGACTGGATGACCTCGGACTGCGTGATCGCATCCACCGACCCGGCCTGTGGCGCGCGTTTCAAGATCACCCGGCTGGAGAAGCGGCCGCTGCATCACGCCGACTTCAGCGTGGTGCCGCTCGGCGAGACGAACGGCTGACCCGGTCGCAAGCCCGTCATGGAGCGGCATGACAGCTTCTGCGTGCTGTGCCGCTCGCGCTGCGGCGCGCGCTACCTCGTCGACGGCGAGCGCCTGGTGGGCGTGGAGGCCTGGCCGGAGCATCCCACCGGCGGCGGCCTGTGTGCCAAGGGGCGTGCCGCACCGGAACTGCAATCGCATCCGCAGCGCCTGCGCCAGCCGCTGCGGCGCACCGCGCCGCGCGGCGCGCCCGACCCGGGCTGGCAGCAGGTCGGCTGGGACGAGGCGCTGGACGACATCGCCGCTCGGCTGAGCGCGATCCGCGACGCGCATGGTGCTCACGCGGTGGCCTTTGCCAGCGCGTCGCCGGGGGCCAGCGGCATGTCGGACAGCCTCGACTGGCTGGAGCGCCTGATCTTCGCCTTCGGCAGCCCCAACTTCCTGACTGGCGTGGAGCTGTGCAACTGGCATCGCGACCACAACCATGCCCACAGCTTCGGCACCGGCATCGGCATGCCGGACTATGCGAACACCGAGCTGGTGCTGCTGTGGGGCTTCAATCCCGGCAACGTCTGGCTGGCGCAGGCGCAGGCGCTGGCGCAGGCGCGTGCGCGCGGCGCCAGGCTGATCGTCATCGACCCGGTGCGCACGCGGCATGCGCAGGATGCCGACCTGTGGCTGCAGCCGCGGCCGGGCAGCGATGCGGCGCTGGCGCTGGGCCTGGCGCGCGAACTGATGCACACGCGCGGCTGGGACGAGAGCTTCGTGCGCCAGTGGACCAACGCCTGCTTCCTGGTACGCGAGGACACCGGTTGCTGGCTGCGGGCGGGCGACCTGGATCCGGCCGCAGACGACGATCGACCGGTGGCCTGGGACCAGGCAACGCAGGCGCCGCGGCCGCTGGACATCGACCGCGCCTTGCCCGACACGCTGGCCTTGCGCGGGCGCCACCGGGTGCACGGCATCGCCTGCCGCACCGCGCTGGAGTGTTATGCCCAGGCCTGCGAGCCCTGGACACCGCAGCGCGTGCAGCAGGCCACCGGCATCGCCGCCGATCGGCTGCAGCAGGCCGCGCAGTGGCTCGCGGCGTCGCGGCGCATCAGCTACTTCAGCTGGACCGGCATTGCCCAGCATGCCAATGCCACGCAGACCGACCGGGCCATCGCGCTGCTGTATGCGCTGACCGGCTGTGTCGATGCGCCGGGCGGCAACCGCCACCTGCGCCGCCTGCCGGTGAACGCGCCCAACGACCGCACGCTGATGGACCCGGCGCAGGCCGCGCTGGCGCTGGGCCTGGCGCAGCGGCCGCTGGGGCCACCGGCCTTCGGCTGGGCGCTGGCCGACGACTTCCAGCGCGCCGCGCTGGAGGGTGTGCCCTACCGCGTCCGCGCGCTGGTGGGCTTCGGCGCCAACCTGGTGCTGTCGCAGCCGGACTCCGCGCGCACCGCGGCCGCGCTCGATGCGCTGGAGTTCCAGGTGCATGTCGACCTGTTCGACAACCCGACGGCTCGCCATGCCGACTATCTGCTGCCGGCACGCACCCCGTGGGAGCGCGAAGGCCTGCGCATCGGCTTCGAGATCAGCCCGCGTGCCATGGAGCAGGTGCAGCTGCGGCGTGCGCTGGTGCCGCCGCCCGCGGGCAACGCGGCGCGTTCCGACCTCGACATCATCTTCGCGCTGGCGACGCGCCTGGGGCTGGGCGCGCAGTTCTTCGACGGCGACATCGAGCGCGCGCAGGACCATGTGCTGGCGCCGATCGGCCTGTCGATGGCGCAGCTGCGCGCGCAGCCCGCCGGCGTGCGCGTGCCGTTGCCGCAGACCGAGCGCGCCTACGGCGCGCAACGGCCGGACGGCCGGGTCGTGGGCTTCGGCACGCCGAGCCGGCGTGTCGAACTGCATTCGGAGCGCTTCGCGCGCGCCGGCATTCCCGCGGTGCCGCAGTGGGTGGCCCCCGTCGATGACGCCGACGCCGGCTACCCGCTGACACTGTCCAGCGCCAAGAGCGGCTACTACTGCCAGAGCCAGCACCGCGCGTTGCCCTCGCTGCGGCAGCGCGAGCCGCAGCCGTCGGCGCGGCTGCATCCGGAACTGGCGCGCCGGCACGCGATCGCCGCCGGCGACTGGATCGATGTCCGCACGCGCCGGGGCAGCGCCCGCTACCGCGCGGCGCTCGATGCCACGCTGGACGAGCGTACGGTGCTGGCCAGCTTCGGCTGGTGGCAGGGCTGCGACGAGCTGGGGCTGCCGGCAACGGACCCGCTGGGGCCCGGCCATGCCAACCCCAACGCGCTGGTCGACGGCGCGCGGCTCGACGGACCCTCGGGGTCGGCGCCGCTGCGTTCCTTGCCCTGCAGCATCGAGCGTGCGGGCGCTGCCGATGCGGCCGGCTGGGACGGCATGCTCGAAGCCCGCGCGCGCTGCATCGGCTGGCCCGCGGCGCGCGTGCTGGAACTGGAACTGAGCGCCGCGGACGATCGCCCGCTGCCCGACTACCTGCCGGGCCAGCATGTGCGTATCGCCGTCACGCTGGACGACGGCAGCGAATGCGAGCGCTGCTATTCACTGGTGGGCGCGGCGGTCGAGGCCGGCCGCCGCAGCTACCGCATCGCCGTGAGCCTGCCGCGCGCGGGCGGCAGGCTGTCGGCGGTACTGCACCAGCGCTTGCGCAGCGAGCCCGCAGCCAGCCTGCCGCTGCGGCTCGGCCGTCCCGCGGGGCGCTTTCTGCTGCCGTCGCGGCCGTCGCGGCCGGTGGTGCTGATGGCGGCCGGCGTCGGCATCACGCCCTTCATGGCGCTGCTCGAAGGCTGGGTCGCCGACCCGGCGCAGCTGGGCCAGCCGGTGTTGCTGCTGCATGGCAGCCGCGATGCGCACGAGCAGCCCTATGCCCGGCGGCTGACCGACATCGCCGCCGGACTGCCGCTGCTGCAGCTGCATTCGCTGCACAGCGCCGGCGCGCCGGGCCCGGCACAGGCACATGTCCATGCCGACCAGGTGGCGGCGGACTTCATTGCGCAGCGGGCCAGCTTCCATGTCTGCGGGCCGCCGGCCATGGCGCGCAGCGTCATCGACGGCCTGGTGGCGCGCGGCGTGCCGCGCCATGACATCTTCAGCGAAGCCTTCACGCTGGAGCCGTCCGCGCCGCCCGCGTCGGCCGCGGGCCGCCGCGTGCACTTTGCGCGCAGCGGCGTGCAGGCGATCTGGAGTGGGGCGGACACGAACCTGCTGGCGCTGGCCGAGCGGGCCGGTGTGCGGCTGGCCGGCGGCTGCCGCGTCGGCCAGTGCGAGACCTGCCGCGTGGTGCTGCGTTCGGGCAGCGTGTGGCACCGCGGCGAAGTGCAGGGCCTGGATGCGAACGAGTGCCTGGCCTGCATGGCGGTCCCCGCGTCGGATCTGGAGATCGATGCATGAGCGCGCCGGGCCGCTCCCAAGCGCTCATGGCGCTGCGCGCAGCGCAGTGGGTGGCCGCATGAAGGGGCGTGCCCGACGGCTGGGCCTCGTTGGCTGCGGCCGCATCGGCGCGCCGGTGCTGGCGGCCTGGCGGGCGGGTCAGTTGCCGGGCTGGGAGATC
>JBGAII010000043.1:0-28865 GCA_044225625.1 Rubrivivax sp. | reverse complement strand
GGTCGACCAGCGCGTACAGCAGGTCGACGACGAAGTTGACCACCACCACCACCGCCACCAGCAGCATCACCACGTCGCGCACGACGACCAGGTCGCGGTTGGCGATGGCCTGGAACACCAGCCGGCCGATGCCGGGCAGCACGAACACGTTCTCGACCACGATGGTGCCGGTGATCAGGTTCGCGAACTGCAGGCCCATGATCGTCAGCACCGGGATCATCGCGTTGCGCAGCACGTGCTTCCACAGCGTGGCGCGTCGGCTCAGGCCCTTGGCGCGCGCGGTGCGCACGAAGTCCTCGCGCATCACCTCCAGCACCGACGAGCGCGTCACCCGCGCCAGGATCGCGGCCTGCACCAGCGCCAGCGCCACCGCCGGCAGCGCCAGCGCCTGCAGGCCTTCGGCCAGGCCGCCGCCTTCGTCCTCGGTCCAGCCCGGGAAGCCGCCGGCGCTGACCCACTGCAGCTTCACCGCGAACAGCAGGATCAGCAGGATCGCGAACCAGAAGCTCGGGATCGCGATACCGAGCTGGCTGACGAACATCACGCCGACATCGCCGGCGCGGTTGTGGCGCGACGCGGCATAGACGCCGGCGGCCAGCGCCACTGCCACGGTGAACAGCATCGCCATCGCCGCCAGCGGCAGCGTCACCTGCATGCGCTCGGCAATCAGCGCGCCGGTGGGCATGTCGTAGGAGATGCTGGTGGCGCTGCGCCCCTGCAGCAGGCCGCCGATCCATTCGCCATAGCGCTGCAGCTGCGGCTTGTCCAGGCCGAGCTTCTTCTCCAGCGCGGCCAGCGATTCGGGCGTCGCGGTGTCGCCCAGGATGATCTGCGCCGCATTGCCCGGCAGCAGCTCGAGCACGGCGAACACGACCATCGACGCCACCCACAGCGTGATCACGAAGGTGGCAAAACGCTTCAGCAGGAACAGGCTCATCAGGTTCTATGATGCCCGACGGCCGCGGGTGGCCAGGGAGAGGGCGATGGCGTCCATCGGATTCGACAGCAGCGGCGTCTATATCGGCGGCCGCTGGCAGGCTTGCGCCAGCGCCGAGACGCTGCCGCTGTTCGACCCCTCGCAGGGAACGCTGCTGGCGCAGATCGCGCGCGGCGCGACCGCCGACATCGACGCGGCGGTGGCCGCGGCGCAGGCCGCGCTGGACGGAGACTGGGGCCGCTTGAGCGCCGCCGAACGCGGCCGCGTGCTGCTGCGCATGTCGGCCAAGGTGCTGGAACAGGCCGACGAGCTGGCGCGGCTGGAGGCGCTGGACGTGGGCAAGCCGTTCAAGCAGGGCCGTGCCGACGCGGTGGCGCTGGCGCGCTACCTCGAGTTCTATGGCGGCGCCGCCGACAAGGTGATGGGCGAGACCATTCCCTTCAGCAACGGCTACACCGCCTTCACGCTGCGCGAGCCGCACGGCGTCACCGGCCACATCGTGCCGTGGAACTACCCGATGCAGATCATCGGTCGCTCGGTCGGTGCGGCGCTGGCGATGGGCAATGCCTGCGTGTTGAAGCCGGCCGAAGAGGCCTGCCTGACGGCGCTGGCTTTCGCCCGCATCGCGCACGAGGCCGGGCTGCCGGCCGGCGCGCTGAACGTGGTGCCGGGGCTGGGCGAAGAGGCCGGCGCCGCGCTGTCGGGCCACGCCGGCGTGCAGCACCTGTCCTTCACCGGCTCGGTGGCGGTCGGCCGGCTGATCCAGAGCGCCGCCGCGAAGCACACCATCCCGGTGACGCTGGAGCTCGGCGGCAAGAGCCCGCAGATCGTCTTCGCCGACGCCGACCTCGATGCCGCGCTGCCCTTCCTGGTGAACGCCGGCATCCAGAACGCGGGGCAGACCTGCTCGGCCGCCTCGCGCATCCTGGTCGAACGCGGCATCTTCGACGACGTCGTGGCGCGCATGGCCGCCCGCTACCGCAGCCTGAAGGTCGGCCCGGCGCTGGACGACCTGGACGTCGGCCCGCTGATCTCGGCCCGGCAGCGCGACATCGTCGAAGGCTACCTGGCGCTGGCGCGCGAGTCGGGCCTGCCCATCGCCGCGCAGGCCGAACGGTCCGCGAATGCACCGGCCGGCGGCTACTACGTGGCGCCGACGCTGGTGGCCCGCGTGCCGGCCACGCACCGCCTGGCGCAGGAAGAGATCTTCGGCCCGGTGCAGGTGGTCATCCCCTTCGACGGCGAAGCCGAGGCGCTGGCGATTGCCAACGGCACCGACTTCGGCCTGGTCGCCGGGGTCTGGACGCGCGACGGCAGCCGTGCGCTGCGCATGGCGCGCCGCCTGAAGTGCGGCCAGGTGTTCGTCAACAACTACGGCGCCGGTGGCGGCATCGAGCTGCCCTTCGGCGGCGTCAAGGCCAGCGGCCATGGCCGCGAGAAGGGCTTCGAGGCGCTGTACGGCTTCTCGACGCTGAAGACGGTGGCGATCCAGCACGGATGAAGGGAGAAACCATGCGACTGAAGGACAAGGTAGCCATCGTCACCGGCGGCGGCTCTGGTTTCGGCGAGGGCATCGTCAAGAAGTTCGTGCACGAGGGCGCCAAGGTGCTGGTCGTCGACCGCAACGGCGATGCCGCGCGCCGCGTGGCGGCGGACATGGGGCCCGTTGCCGCTGCGCACGTGGCCGACGTCAGCCGTGCCGACGACGCCGCGGGCGATGCTCGACGCGGCCGAGTCGCGATTCGGCTCGCTCGACATCCTGGTCAACAACGCCGGCGTGTCGCACGTGCCAATGCCGACCGAAAACGGTCAGCGAGGAAGACTTCGACCGCATCGTCGCGGTCAACATGAAGGCGATCTACCTGGCCACCCGGGAGGTCGTGCCGCGCTTCAAGGCACGCAAGCGCGGCGTCATCCTGAACATGGCCAGCACCGCCGGCGTCAGCCGCGTCCGCGGCTGAGCTCGTGGTTGAACGCCAGCAAGGGCTGTCATCACCGCCACCCGCTCGCTGGCGGTGGAACTGGCGCCCTTCGGCATCCGCGTCGTGGCGCTGAACCCGGTGGCCGGGGAAACCCCGCTGCTGAAGACCTTCATGGGCGAAGACACGCCCGAGATGCGCGCCAAGTTCCTGTCCACCATCCCGATCGGCCGCGCTCTGGCCAGGACCTGGGCAATGCCGCCTGCTTCGCGGCGGCGGGCGTCGATGATCACCGGCGTAGCGATGAAGTCGACGTGGTGACCTCTGATGCGCCGCGCCTGCTCGCCGGCCTGCTGGCGGCAACAACGGCCGTATGCGCGCGCGGTGAAGTCGCCAATGTCGCCGTTCGCGTGACGCCAGCGATATCGAGCTGGCGCAGGTCGGCAGGACTTCGTTAACAAACCTGAAGCCGACGTCACCATCGACGTGCTGCGTGACCAGCGCGCAGGCCCTCGGCATCGAGATCGTGCCGGAACTGGTGGAACGCAGCCGCGCCAGCGCGGCCAAGGCCGGCGTCGCCGACCGGGCGAAATTCACCGAGCAGGACCTGTTCAAGACCGACCTGTCGGTGGCGACGGTGATCACGATGTACCTGCTGCAGGACGTGAACCTGCAGTTGCGCCCCGCGCTGCTGCGTCTGAAGCCCGGCACGCGCATCGTCTCGCACGACTGGGATCTGGGCGACTGGCAACCGGACCGCTCGCGCACGGTGGACGCGCCGGACAAGCCGGTGGGCCTGGACAAGCGCAGCCGCCTGATGCTGTGGGTGGTGCCCGCACGGCTGCAGGGCGCGTGGTGCGGCAGCGGCGCCCATGCGGGCACGCGGCTGCAGTTGCGCCAGCAGTACCAAGTCTTCGACGCCACCTTGAGCGTCGGTACCGCCAGCCTGCTGCTCAATGGCCGCATCGACGGGCCGCGCCTTCAGGCGGCGGGCGGTTTCGATGCGCTCAGCGACGGCTGTGCGTCTGCGGGTGCGCAGCACCGGTCGCACACCGGCCGCGCTGGCGGTGCAAGTTCGAGCGCGCTGCATCGGCTGAGCGCGGACGCCCGGCTCAGCCGATGCCGTGCTGACGCTCGTGGCGGTCGGCGGCGGCCATCAGGTCGGCCGCGAACCGCGGGTCGACACGCTGGTACTGCATCGCCATTTCGCGCACGGCGTGCGCCTCCTGCGTCGGACTGCTGCGCGAGACGGCGAGGGTATACGGCGCGCTGAACAGCGCGTGCAAGCGCGGCCGGCGGCCAGGAACAGCGCGGCAACCCAGCGCGAACCGCGCGGGTTGGCCGGGCCGACGCGGGTGGCAACCTGGATGTCGATGGTGGTCATCATGATTTCCTTTCGCCCCGGCTCGGGGGCACGATGGCGGCACGGCGGCATTCCCGAGCCGCGGTCCGCAGTTGGCGGGCGAGCACCGGATTCCCCAGTGCCCAGCGGTCGGCCAGACGATCGAGTTCCACCGCCGCACGCCGCTGTCCGATGCGATGCAAGGCCTGTTAGACGACTGGTCGACACCCCGCAGCGGAAGCTGCAGCGGCGGGCCGGCGCGCCGAGCCAGCGGCATCCGGGAAGTTTCTGATCGCAGTCATTGCGTCCTCTCTGCGCCTCGTGAGCGCCACAGCGACGGATAGGTCGATGGATGGAATATCGGGTTAACCCTTAAGCGATTCAAATGAAATCTTTTATTATGGTGATATCGATTCACTCATATCATGGCCATGCCGTGAACTTGAACACACTCGACCTGAATCTGCTCCGCGTCTTCGATGCCGTGATGTCAGAAGGCAGCCTGACTCGCGCAGCGGAGGTGTTAGCGATCACTCAGCCAGCTGCCAGCCATGCTTTGAAGCGTCTGCATCAGGCGGTTGGCGAAGCGTTGTTCGTCCGCAACGCCTTTGGCATGACGCCCACGCCGAAGGCCGAGGCGTTGTGGCCTCAGGTCCGGGCTGCGCTGAGCACGCTGCAGCTGGCTCTGGCCCCGGGCGACTTCGATCCGCAGACCCAGCCCGTCAGCTTCCCACTGGCTGGCCATGACCGATGCCACTGCCGCGTTGCTGGCGCCGGCGCTGGTGGCGGTGATCGAGCGCGAACGTGCGCTGTGCAACCTGCGCCTGCAACCGCTGACCACCGCCGACCCGCGCCGCATGGTGCAGCAGGGCGACGTGGACCTGGCGCTGGGCCACTTCCCCGAGGCGATCACCGCGCTGCGGGCAGCCGGCCGCGACGCCACGCTGCGCCACGCGCAGCTCTACGACACCCGTTACGTCTGCGTCATGCGCCGCGACCATCCGCTGGCCGACCAGCCGCTGACGCTGCATGCCTACTGCGACGCTCACCACCTGGTGGCCAGCAGCACCGGACGGGCCTTCGCCTACGTCGACCAGGCGCTGACCGCGCTGGGGCGCCAGCGCCGCGTGGTGATGAGCGTGAACCAGTACTTCACCGCCGGCCGGGTGGTCACCCAGTCGGATCTGCTGACGGTGCTGCCGCTCGCCTTCCTGCCCGCCACCGGCCACGAGGGCCAGCTGCAGGTGCGCGAGCTGCCCTTCGAACTGGGGCCGATCCAGGTGAACGTGTTGTGGCACATGCGGCACGATGCCGAGCCGGCACACCGCTGGCTGCGCGAGCGCGTGCTGCGCGCGGCTGGGGTGCAGCCCTAGCTGCCATGCCGCGGCCGCCCGGCCACAATGGCTTCATGGCCGATACCCTGATCCCACGCCAACGCTGCACCGCTGGGTCGACGAACTGTGGCGCGCCGCGGGCAGCAGCGCCGACGAGGCCCGCCTGACCGCCGACCACCTGGTCGGCGCCAACCTGGCCGGCCATGACTCGCACGGCGTCGGCATGGTGCCGCGCTATGTCAAGAGCTGGCTGGCCGGCGAACTGCAGCTGAACCAGCACGTCGCGATCACCAGCGACAGCGGCGCGATGCTCAGCCTGGACGCGCAGCGTGGCATGGGCCAGAGCCTGGCCCACGAGGCGATGGCCATGGCCATCGACCCGTGCCGTGCAGCACGGCGTGTGCGTGCTGGGCCTGAAGCACTCCCATCACGGCCGCATCGGCCACTGGGCCGAGCAGGCGGTGGCCGCCGGCGGTGTCCGTGCATTTCGTCAACGCGATGAGCACGCCGGTGGTGGCGCTGTTCCGCGGCAGCGAAGCGCGCTACGTCACCAACCTGTTCGATTGCCGGCATCCCGGTGCCCGGGCGCGAGACGATGCTGCTGGACTTCGCCACCAGCGCGATCGCCATGGGTCGCGGTGCGCGTGGCCTACAACGCCGGCAAGAAGGTGCTGGGCCAGATGTTGATACGCGCAGGGCGCGTACACCGACGACCCGGCCGCATTGTTCCCGCCGGCCGGCCAGCCCGGCGGCGCGCTGGTGCCCTTCGCGCAACACAAGGGTTACGCGCTGGCAATGGTGGTCGAGGTGCTGGCCGCGGCGCTGACCGGCGGCGAGACCACCCGGCCGGCCCACCTGAAGTACCAGCACGCGGTGTGGAACAACATGCTGGCCATGGTCTTCGACCCCGCGCGGCTGAACGACCAGCAGCTGTTCGGTGCCGAGGTCAACGCCTTCGTCGACTGGGTGCAGTCGGCACGTCTGCGCAGCGATGCCGAGCCGATCCTGATGCCGGGCGACCCGGAACGCGCCTCGCGCAAGGCGCGGGCGGAGAAGATGCCGGTGGATGCCGGCACGCTGGCCGAACTGGACGAGGCGGCCGCGGCGGTGAACCAGGCGCGGTCCGCGGCGCTGCCGGCGCTGTCGTCGCTGGCGCTTTGAGGCGACGCGGCCTCAGCTCAGCAGCTGACGGCGCGCCCGGTGCAGCCGCACGAACAAGTTCTCCTCGCTGATCCGCAAGGCCTGGCAGACCTGCTGCGTAGGCTGATCGTTCAGCACACGCAGCCGGATCACGTCGCGCAGGCCTGAAGGCAGCGCGTCGATGCGTTGCAGTGTCTGGTGCAGGCGCTCGCGCTGCTCGGCCATTTCGTCGGGGCGTGGCAGCGGGCATTCCAGCGCCCGAGTCTCGGCCTCGTCGCCCGCATCGTCCAGGCTGTGCATCGCGTGGCGCTGGCGCACCAGGTCGATGATCTTGTGCTTGAGCACCCCCGTCAGCCAGGTGCGCAGCGCGCTGGCGCCGGCAAAGGCGGCACGGCCGCGCAGAACGGCCTCGAAGACATCGTGCACCACGTCCTCGGCCAGGGCCGGGTCCTGCAGCTTGCGCTGGGCGAAGCGCACCAGGTAGGCGCGGTGGTTCAGCAGCTCGGTCCAATTCAGCGCAGGGCACGGGGCGGCAAGGGCGGCGGCAGACATGGCGGGCTCCGGTGGCAAGTGACGATGCGTGCACTGTGGCCACGCCACCTCGCACCCATCTCGCCAAAGATCACAGCCAGATCACATTGGCGTAAGGCCGATACCCTCCGACGCGACAATGGCGCATGCCGCAGCACATCCTGGTTGCCGAGGACCAAGCCGACATCCGCGACCTGCTGGTGATGAACCTGCGCGGCGCCGGCTACGAGGTGGCCGCGGTGGCCGATGGCGCCGCGGCGCTGGCCAGCCAGGCGGAGCAGCGCAGCGACCTGCTGATCCTGGACCTGATGATGCCGGCGCTGGACGGGCTGGAGGTGTGCAAGGCGCTGCGCGCGCGCGGCCACGGCACGCCGATCCTGATGCTCACCGCCAAGTCCACCGAGCTCGATCGCGTGCTCGGCCTGGAGCTGGGCGCCGATGACTACCTGACCAAGCCCTTTTCGCTGGCCGAGCTGCTGGCGCGCGTGAAGGCGCTGCTGCGCCGCGCCGAGATGCAGCGCGCCGCGCCCGACGCCGCGCAGCCGCGCGTGCTACGCAACGGCAGCCTGGAGATCGAGCCGGCCAAGCGCGCGGTGCGCCATGGCGGCACGCCGGTGGACTTCACGGCGCTGGAATTCGACCTGCTGCTGCACTTTGCCAAGCACCCGGGGCATGTGTTCTCGCGCGCGCAGCTTCTGGATGCCGTCTGGGGCTACAGCCATGACGGCTACGAGCACACCGTTACCACGCACATCAACCGGCTGCGCAACAAGCTCGAGGCCGATCCGATGCGCCCGCAGCTGATCCTGACCGTGCGCGGTGCCGGCTACAAACTTCGCGACGCGCCGCCGTAGATGACCGTTCGCCTCAAGATCGCGCTGACGATCTTCGTCACCGGCGCGCTCACCGCGCTGGGCGTGGCGGCGATGGTGCTGGTCGCCTTCCAGCGCTTCGAGCACGAAAGCAGCTACTACCGCGCCACCGCCTTCCTGGGCCGGGTGGTGCAGGCGCACGGCGGCGAGTTGTTCGACCTGCACCAGCGCCAGCCCGAGGAGTTCGTCGAATTCCTGCGCAGCCTGGTGCTGTACGAGCCCGACTCGCAGCTGTACCTGCTGGATGCGACGGGCACGGTGCTGGCCAGCAGCGGCCGTGCCACGTTGGCGCCGGGCTTCAAGGTGGCGCTGGCGCCGGTGCAGCAGGCGGCCGGCAGCGAGCCGATGCCCTATGTGATGGGCGACGATCCCGAGCACATGAATGCCGACGCGGTGATCGCCGCACGCGCCTTGCGCCGCGCCGTCATCCGCAACGACGAGGGCGTGGCCGGCTACCTGTACCTGGTGTGCCAGAAGCCGGCCTTGCCCGAAGGCCGCATCGAAGCGCTGCGCAGCAGCTTCGCGCTGCCGCTGCTGGGCCTGATCGTCGCGCTGGTGGCGCTGACCACCGCGCTGGCGGCCTGGATCATCGGCGTGGTCACGCGCCCGCTGCGCCGGCTGAGCCAGGCGGTGGCGGCGGTCGCACGCGAGGGCCTGGACGCCGGCGCGCCCGGCACGCTGCCGGGCAACTGGCCCGAGGCCGAAGCCAAGGACGAGTTCGGCCAGCTCAGTCAGGGTTTTCGCAGCATGCTCGATGCGCTGCGCCGGCAGTGGGAGGCGCTGCGCCGCCTGGACCACTTCCGCCGCGAGGGCGTGAGCAACCTGTCGCACGACCTGCGCTCGCCGCTCACCGCCACCGCCGCTTGCCTGGAAACGCTGGACGCGCGCTTCGCCAACGACGCCGCGCGCGCCGACGACCGCCAGCTGCTCGAGGTGGCGCTTCGCAACACCCGCAACGCGGCGCGGCTGGTGCAGTCGCTGGGCGACCTGGCGCAACTGGACGAGCCGCAGTTCGCGCTGAAGCGCGAAACCCTCGACGTGGCCGAGCTGCTGGGCGACATCGTTTTGCGC
Source organism: Rubrivivax sp. (assembly GCA_044225625.1). GTDB lineage: Bacteria > Pseudomonadota > Gammaproteobacteria > Burkholderiales > Burkholderiaceae_C > Rubrivivax. The sequence continues at coordinate 19,719 of JBGAII010000043.1, read as the reverse complement.
TTCGAACCGCGCGCCAGCGCGCAGGGCGTGGCGCTGGCGCTGGCGCCGGCGGGCGACGCACCCACGGCGGCCTCGCTCGACATCGAGCTGTTCGAGCGCGCCATCGCCAACCTGGTGGACAACGCGCTGAAGTTCTGCACCGCGGGCGCCCACATCACGCTGGGCGTGGTGCGCGACGGCGACGCGGTTCGCGTCAGCGTCGCCGACAGCGGCGCCGGCATCGCCGAGGCCGAGCTGCCGCACCTGTTCGACCGCTTCTACCAGTCGCGGCAGAGCGTGGCGCCGGCCACCGGCGAGGGCGGCAAGGGCCTGGGGCTGGCGATCGTCAAGCGCATCGCCGAGCTGCACGGCAGCAGCGTCGCCGTGCACAGCCGGCCCGGCCAGGGCACGACGGTGACGCTGTCGTTGCCGGCGGCCTGAACCCTATCATCGCCAGACACACACAGGAGGACTCTCGCATGCCATCGCTTCGACTTCGGCCACTGCTGGCCACCTTGCTGCTGGCGCTGGCCGGCGGCGGCGCCTGGGCCGCCGAAGTGCCGCCCGCCGATGCCCAGCCGCTGTCGCAGATCCTCGAAGCGGTGGAGAAGAACCACCCGGGCGTGATCGTCAGCGCCGACTTCGACGAACGCCGCTGGGAAGTGGTCAGCTGCTCGGCCGACGGTCGCAGCTGCCGCGAGCTGCGCATCGACCCGCGCACGGCCAAGACATTGCGCGACAGCCGCGACATGAACTTCGACATCCGTCCTCCGGCCGGCGGCAAGACGGCGGCACAGATCGCGCGCGCGATCGAGGAGCGCAAGCTGGGCACCATCAGCGAGATCGAGTTCGACGACCCGGTGTGGGAAGTCACCGTGCACGGCAGCGGCGTGCGCGCCAAGCTCTACGTCGACCCGGCCAGCGGCGACATCCAGCGCTGCCGCGGCCGCGGCTGCCCGGCGCGCTGACCGCCGTTCAGTCCGGCCTCATGCCATGACCTCGGCCATGGCCTGCGCGGTGCGCTCGACGTTGCCGTTGTTCAGCCCGGCCACGCAGATGCGGCCGCTGCGCACCAGATAGACCGCGTACTCGTCGCGCAGCCGGTCGACCTGCGCCGCGCTGAGGCCGGTGTAGCTGAACATGCCGCGTTGCGTCAGGAAGTAGTCGAAGTTGCGCCCCGGAACCTTCGCACTGATCACGCCATGCAGCGCCTTGCGCATCGCCAGGATGCGCTGGCGCATCGCGGCCAGCTCGCTTTCCCACATCGGCCGCAGGTCGGCATCGGCCAGCACGTGCGCGACGATCTGGCCACCGTGGATCGGCGGGTTGGAATAGTTGCGGCGCACGGTGAACTTCATCTGGCCGAGCACGTTCTCGGCCTGCTTCGCGTCCGGGCAGACGATGCTCAGCGCGCCGCAGCGCTCGCCATAGACGCTCATGCTCTTGCTGAAGGAATTGGCCACGAAGAAGCTGGCGCCCGAGGTCGCCAGCTGGCGCACCGCATAGGCGTCTTCCTCGATGCCGTCGCCGAAGCCCTGATAGGCCAGGTCGAGGTACGGGATCAGGCCCCGGGACTTGAGCACGGGGATCAGCTCGTCCCACTGGGCGCGAGTCAGGTCGACGCCCGTCGGGTTGTGGCAGCAGGCATGCAGCAGCACCACACTGCGCGCCGGCAGCTGCTTCAGCGTGTCCAGCATCGCGCCGAAGCGCACGCCGCCGCCCTGCGGGTCGTAGTACGGATAGGTGTGCACCGGAATGCCGGCACCCTCGAACATCGAACGGTGGTTGTCCCAGGTCGGGTCGCTGACCCAGACCTCGCTGTCCGGGAACCAGCGCTTGATGAAATCGGCGCCCACCTTCAGGCCGCCCGACGAACCCACCGATTGGATGGTGGCCACGCGACGCGACGCCAGCACCTCGTGGCCGGCGCCGAACAGCAGCTGCTGCACCGCCTGGCGGAAATTGGCCGCGCCCTCGATCGGCAGATAGGGCTTCGGGCCGCCCTGCGCTACCACACGCGACTCGGCCAGCTGCACCGAGCGCATCACCGGAATGCGGCCCTGCTCGTCGAAGTAGATGCCGATCGACAGGTTGACCTTGTTCGGCCGCGGGTCGGCATTGAAGACCTCGACCAGCGCCAGGATCGGATCGCCCGCAAAGGGCTCGACGTGCTCGAACATGGGTGCTCCCTCAGGCTTGGGCGGCCAGTGCCGCCTCGATGTCACGCTGCAGCGACTCGGGCTTGTCGGTGGGCGCATAGCGCTTGAGGACCTTGCCGTCACGGCCGACCAGGAACTTGGTGAAGTTCCACTTGATGGCCTTGCTGCCCAGGATGCCGGGCGCTTCGGCGGTCAGCCACTTCCACAACGGATGCGCCTGCGCGCCGTTGACGTCCACCTTGGCCATCATCGGGAAGCTGACGCCGTAGTTCAGCTGGCAGAAGGACGAGATCTCGTCGTTGCTGCCCGGATCCTGCCCGCCGAACTGGTTGCTGGGGAAGCCGATGATGACGAGGCCGCGGTCGCGGTAGGTCTCCCACAGCTTTTCCAGACCGGCAAACTGCGGCGTGAAACCGCATTGGCTGGCCGTGTTGACGATCAAGAGCACCTTGCCGCGCTGCGTGGCCAGCTGTGCGGGCTTGCCGTCGATGGACAGGGCGTCGAAGTCGTAGATGCTGCTCATGGCGGCTCCCGGCAAGGCCGATGGATGGGGCGGCCGATAATAGCCGCAGCCGCCTTTTGCCCTGCCCTGAAGGCCCATCGCGCGATGAACCCCCGCCTCACCGTGGCGCTGCTCGGTTTCAGCGATTTCGAGCGTCGTGCGCTCGGCAGCTTCTTCCGCCTCGCGGCGCCGCCGTCGCTGGCGCTGGAGCAGGTGCAGGACATGGCCGACGCCCGCTTCATCGTCGCCAACGCCGACCATGCCGACCTGCTGCGGCAGCTGGTCGCGGCAGACCGCGTGGCCGACACGCTGTTCATCGGCACGCAGGCCCCGGCCGGTGCCGCGGCACGGCTGCCGCGGCCGATCGATGCGCTGCAGGTGCTGCGCGAGATCGAGACGCTGGCGCGGCTGGGTCGCCGCAACACGTCGAGGCTCGACTCCGACATCCACCTGCCGCCGGCGTCGGATGCGCCGGCTGCGGCGCGGCGCAGCGCCCTGCTGGTGGACGACAGCGCCATCGCGCTGCGCTTCCTGCAACTGCGCCTGCAGCGCATGGGTGTCGATTCCGACCTGGCCCACGGCAGTGCACGTGCGCTGGAGCTGCTGGCGCAGCGCGCCTACGGCTTCGTCTTCATCGACGTCGAGCTGGGCGAAGGCAGCGCGCTCGACGGCCTGACGCTGTGCCAGCACATCCGCCGCCAGCACCGCCACGTCGGCGGACGACCGCCGCTGCTGGTGCTGGTCTCGGCACACCACAGCCCGGTGGACCGGGCGCGCGGCAGCTTCGCCGGCTGCGACCACTATCTGGCCAAGCCGGCCGACGACGAGGCGCTGCGCCAGTTGCTGACGGGGCGGAGCAGGTCGCCGCCGCGGGCCGGCATTTGAGCGGGCCGGCCGCCGCCATCAGCCCCGATCGGCCACCGCCAGCAAGGCAGCGGCCACGATCAGCACACCGCCGGCGAGCAGCGGCAGACTCAGGCTGCCGGCGCCCAAGGCCACCGCGGAACCGCTGGCGAACAGCACCTCGCTGACCATGACCACCGCGGTGGTGTTGGCGCTCAGGCGTGCGGCGCCGTACTGCAGGCCCAGGTTGCTGAGCAGAAAGACCGCGCCCAGCGCCAGCGCGCCGATCAGCCAGCCCCAGGCCGGCGCCGGCGGCAGCGGCACCACGCCCTGCGTGCCGAGCACCGCGGCCAGTGTCGCCGACACCACCGCGCCGCCGAGGAACATGGCCAGCGCGCGCGCCAGCTCGGGCTGGTGCGCCTCGCGGCGCAGCATCACGTTGTTCAGCGCGAAGCCAAAGCCGCCCAGCAGCCCCAGCGCCTCGCCCAGGTTGGCCGGCCACGGCCAGCCGCCGCCTTCGGGCCACAGCACGATGGCGGCACCGGCCAGCGCCAGCAGCACCCGCAGCGCGGCCAGCCGCGTCAACTTCTCGCCGAGCAGCAGCCGCGCCAGCAGCACCGCCCACAGCGGCATCAGATAGAACAGCAGCACCACGCGCACCACATCGCCGAGCGTCACGCCCCAGTTGAAGGCCGCGTTGGTGGTGCCGGAGGCCAGCACCAGCACCCACAACATCGGCGCGGCCCGCAGCTGGCGCCAGCTCTGCGGCCGCCAGAGGCTGATGAACAGCAGCGCCAGCAGGTAGATCAGCGCGGTGGCCCACAGCGGATGCAGCCCGCGCGCCTCGAGCTGGCGGAAGGGCCACCACGACACGCCCCAGGTGAAGGCGTTGAACAGCAGACCGAAGACCGGCCCGATCACCGGACGCGCCGGCATCAGTGCTTGTCGGAGCGGGCGATCGCCAGCAGGCGCTCGACCTCGTCGACATGCAGCACGCGGTTGCGCTGGTGCCAGCGGCGGATGCCCCACATGATCAGCGCCACGCCCAGGCCCAGCGTGGTGATGACGCCGAACGGCGTGACGCCGAACTTGGTCATCACCGCGTACAGCGCGCTCAAGCTCAGGATGCAGGCCTGCTCGTTGAAGTTCTGCACCGCGATCGAGCGGCCGGCACCCATCAGGTTGTGGCCGCGGTGCTGCAGCAGCGCGTTCATCGGCACCACCATGAAGCCGCTGACCGCGCCCAGCAGGATGAGGAAAGGCACGGCCACCCACACGTCGGTGACGAAGTTGAGGCCGGCGATGAGCACGCCCATGGCAATGCCCATCGGAATGGTGCCGGTGGCCTTGTCCAGCCGGATCATCGACGCCGCCAGCACCGCGCCGGCCGCCGTACCGACGGCCACCACCGCGCCCAGCGCCGATGCCTGCGTCACGCTGTAACCCAGCGCCACGGCCGCCCACGGAAACACGATGACGCGCATGTTGCCGCCGATGCCCCAGAACAGCGTGGTCGTGGCCAGCGAGATCTGCCCCAGCTTGTCGTTCCACAGCCGGGCGTTGCACTGCGAGAAGTCACGCACCAGCACCCAGGACCGGCGCGGCATCGGCTGCAGCGGCGACTCGGTGCGCGGGATGTACAGATTGAAGATCGCCGCCACGAGGTACAGCAGCATGATCGCGGCGATCGCGCTTTCGGCCGGCGTGTCGATGCCGGTATCGATGTAGGGTACGTCGATGCCCAGCAGCAACGACGACACGCGGTTGCCCACCAGCTGGCCGCCGAGCACGATGCCGAGGATCACCGACAGGATCGTCAGGCCCTCGATCCAGCCGTTGGCCTTGACCAGCTGCGACGGCGGCAGCAACTCGGTCAGGATGCCGTACTTGGCCGGGGAATAGGCGGCGGCGCCGAGCCCGACGATGGCGTAGGACAGCAGCGGGTGCGCGCCGAGGGCCATCATCACGCAGCCCACCACCTTGATGGCGTTCGAGACGAACATCACCTTGCCCTTGGGCAGCGCATCGGCGAAGGCGCCGACGAAGGGGGCCAGCAGCACGTAGAACAGCGCAAACATCGACGGCAGCGCCGCCACGTGCCAGGGCGGCGCCTTGGACGTGTTCAGCAGTTCGATGGCGGCCACCAGCAGCGCGTTATCAGCCAGCGAGCTGAAGAACTGCGCCGACATGATGGTGGAGAAGCCTTTTTTCATCCGCAACGCAGCGTTCTCGCACAGCGCCGTGGCCTTGGCGCGCGCAGTCTCTCCATGGAGGGCAGCGGGTTATAGCATGGGGGTCATGACGGCCCGCTGCAGGGCAGCGGCGCCCGCCGAAGGCGGCTGGCAGAATGCTCCGATGCCGCGTCCGATCGAAGCCCTGATCCACACCGGCGCGCTGGCGCACAACCTGGCGCGCGCACGCGCCGCCGCGCCGAACGCGCGCGTCTGGGCGGTGGTCAAAGCCAACGCCTACGGCCACGGCATCGAGCACGCCTACGAAGGACTGCGGGGTGCCGACGGCTTCGCGCTGCTCGACCTGGCCGAGGCCGAACGCGTGCGGGCGCTCGGCTGGCGCGGGCCGGTCCTGCTGCTCGAAGGCTGCTTCGAGCCGCGTGACCTGGAGCTGTGCTCGCGCCTGAACCTGTGGCATGCGGTGCACCACGAGGCGCAGATCGACTGGCTGGCGGCGCACAAGACGCAGGCCCCGCACCGCGTGTTCCTGAAGATGAACAGCGGCATGAACCGGCTCGGCTTCGATGCCGATGCACTGCGCGGCGCCTGGGCGCGGCTGAATGCGCTGCCGCAGGTCGACGAGATCACGCTGATGACCCACTTCGCCGATGCCGACGTCGACGGCGGCATCGCCCCGGCGCTGACCCGCTTCGAGGCGGTGACGCGCGACCTGCCCGGCGAACGTTCGCTGGGCAACAGCGCGGCCACGCTGCGCCACGGCGCGCAGGCGGAGGTCGCCGCCGACTGGGTGCGCCCCGGCATCCTGCTGTACGGCAGCGCGCCGGACTATCCGCAGCACGACATCGACCATTGGCAGCTGCGGCCGACGATGACGCTGCGCTCGCGGCTGATCGCGCTGCGCCAGCTGCAGCCCGGCGAGCGTGTCGGCTACGGCAGCGCCTTCGTCGCCGAGGCGCCGACGCGCATCGGCGTGGTCGCCTGCGGCTATGCCGACGGCTACCCGCGGCTGTGCCCCACCGGCACGCCGGTGCTGGTGGACGGCGTGCGCACGCGCACCGTCGGCCGTGTGTCGATGGACATGATCACCGTCGACCTGGATCCGGTGCCTGGTGCCGCGCTGGGCAGCGAGGTCACGCTGTGGGGCGCGGGCCCCGGCGGCACACGACTGCCGATCGACGAGGTGGCGCGCTGCGCCGGCACGCTGGGCTACGAACTGATGTGCGCACTGGCGCAGCGCGTGCCGGTCAAGGTCGACGGCTGAGCCCGGCCATGGCCGGCTGGCCTACACTGGACCGCGTCGCGACCGGCCGGACGCGCCCCGCGTCCCGTCGCGCCAGGGAGCAGCCATGGGAATCCTCGGCACGATCTTCGTCGGCCTGATCGTCGGCGCGCTGGCCCGCTGGGTCATGCCCGGCGTCCTCGGCACGATCTTCGTCGGCCTGATCGTCGGCGCGCTGGCCCGCTGGGTCATGCCCGGCGAGCAGAAGATGGGCTGGATCCTGACGATCCTGCTCGGCATCGCCGGCTCGGTGGTGGCCGGGGTCATCGGCCGTGGCCTGGGCTGGTATCAACCGGACCAGCCGGCGGGCTGGATCGCCTCGGTGATCGGCGCCGTGCTGCTGCTGTTCATCGTCGGCAAGACACGCGGCAAGTGATCGCCGACGCGGCGCTGCGCCGCCTGCTGCAGGCCGAGGCCGAGCTCAGCGCGGTGCGCGCGCAGGGCCCCGGCGGCCAGAACGTCAACAAGGTGTCGAACGCGGCGCAACTGCGCTTCGACATCCACGCGTCGTCGCTGCCCGATGCGGTGAAGGCGCGGCTGCTGCAGCAGGCCGACCAGCGCATCAGCGCCGACGGCGTGATCGTCATCAAGGCACAGCAGCACCGCAGCCTGGCGCTGAACCGTGCCGAGGCGCTGCAGCGCCTGGCCGAGCTGGTGCAGGCGGCGCAACACGTGCCGCGCCGGCGGCATGCGACGCGGCCGACGCTGGCCTCGGTGCAACGCCGCCTGCAGGGCAAGACGCAGCGCGGGCAGCTGAAGTCGCAGCGTCGCGCCAAGCCCGTCGCCGACTGAGGCCCTTCGACACGGGCCGCGCCTCAGCGCAGGCTCTTCCACCACAGCACGTTGTCGCGCGGCTGGCCGAGGGTCAGCACCTCGCCGATCTCCGGCGTGGCCAGCGGCAGACCCTCGGCCAACGCCAGATCGGACACCCGGTCGAGCGGGTCGCGCCAGGTGTGGAAGGCCAGGTCGAAGGTGCTGTTGTGCACCACGTACAGCAGCTTCGCGTCCAGGTCCTTGAAGGCCTGGATCGTCTGCTCGGGCGTCATGTGCACCGACGGCCAGTAGGCGTCGTAGGCGCCGTTCTCCATCAGCGCGATGTCGAAGCCGCCGAGGCGTTCACCGATCTGCCTGAAGCCGGGAAAGTAGCCCGAGTCGCCGCTGTAGTACAGCCGGTGCGGACCACTCTGCACCACCCACGAGGCCCACAGCGTGCGGTCGCGGTCCCAGAGTGTGCGGCCTGAAAAGTGCTGCGCCGGCGCCGCGACGATCTCGATGTCGCCGTGGCGCGAACGCTGCCACCAGTCGAATTCCTCGATGCGTTCCGGCGCCACGCCCATCTGCCGCAGGCGCGCGCCCACGCCCAGCGGCACGAAGTAGCGGCGCACACGGCCGTTCAGCGCTTCGATGGTGGCTTCGTCGAGGTGGTCGTAGTGGTCATGCGACAGGATCAGGCCGTCGATGGCGGGCAACTCGGCCAGCGCCAGCGGCGGCGGGTGGAAGCGCTTCGGTCCGGCCCACTGCACCGGCGAGGCCCGCTCGCTGAACACCGGGTCGATCAGCCAGTAGCTGCCGCGCAGCTTCATCAGGTGCGAGGAATGGCCGAGCCGCACCAGGTGGTTGGCGGCCGGGTCCAGCGCATCGAGCTGCTCGCGTGTCAGCCGGCGCACCGGGATCGGGTCCACCGGCACCGTGCCTTCCTTGCCGGCGGTGATGAAGCGACTCCAGATCTTCCAGCCGCTCTGCGAGGGCAGCGCCTGCGGGTTGGGCAGGTTGCGGAAGTGGCAGCCCTCGTCGTCCTGCGGCGCGGCGGTGGCCCGCGCCGGGCACGGCTGTCCGGTCGCGCAGCCGGCAGCGGCCAGCGACAGCATGGTCACCAGCGCCATCTGCCCGGCGGCATGCCGTACGGACTTCATGGCGCCAGCGCCAGTTCGTTGAGCATCGGCCGATGGTCCGAGCCCAGCGACGGCCCGGCAGCCAGAGCGCGCACGCGCCAGTGCCGGCTGGCCAGGCAATGGTCGATGCGGATCGCCGCCGGCGGCAGGAACGACGGCCAGGAATTGACCAGGCCGTGACCGCGGGCGCAGTCGGTCAGTGGCGCGCCGGCCAGCGCCGAAGCGAACACCGGCGACCATTGGGTGATGTTGAAGTCGCCGCCGATCAGCAACGGCTCGTCGATGGCGCGCGCCAGCTCGGCCAGCCCGTGCAGCTCGGCATTGCGCAGGCGCACGTTGTTCGCGCCGATTGGCCAGTGCAGATGCACACCCACCACGCTCACCGGCCGGCCCTGCCAGTCGATGCGCACGCGCGCGGCCTGCGCGCCACCCGGCGCCAGTTCCAGCGCCTGGGCGTCCAGGATCGGCCAGCGGCTGAAGACCGTCACGTCGGCCCAGTGGCCGAAATGCGCCTTGACATGCGGGTACGACGGCAGCGCCGCAGCCAGTGCCTGCACGGCCTGCGGCGAACTCAGCTCCTGCAGCGCCACCACGTCGGCGCCGCTGCCTTCCAGCCAGGCACCGATCGCCGCGGCATCGTGGTTGCCCACGTACTGGTTGAAGGTGGCGAAGCGGAAGGTCGGCGCCGGCGCCGCCTGGGCCAGCGGCGCCGGCCAGCCGCTGTAGTTCCACACGCTGACGGCCAGCCCGGCCGCGCCGACCAGCGCCAGCGCGGCGCCGCGCGGCCGGCGCAGGCACAGCAGGCCGAGGCCGCAGACCGCCAGCAGCACGGCGTATTGCACGCGCCAGTGCGACAGCAGATCGAGCGCCCAATGGCGCTCGCCGAGCAGGCCGAGGCCGAAGGCCACCGCCGCGCCCGCGGCCGTCCAGGACAACAGCCGCGCCAGCCGGCTTCTGATCAATTGCACACCCGCTCGTTCACACGAAGCCGCTCTTATAGCGTGGCTCACAATGGCCTTCATGGCCAAGGACAAGACCCAGTTCAGCTGCAGCGAATGCGGCGGCAGCAGCCCGAAGTGGCTGGGCAAGTGCCCGCACTGCGGCGCGTGGAACACGCTGCAGGAGGTGCGCGCCGACAGCGGCGGCTCGCACCGCTTCCAGTCGCTGACCGGCGCGCAGCCGGTGGCGACGCTCAGCGAGATCGTTGCCGCCGAGCTGCCGCGCACTCCCACCGGCCAGGAGGAACTGGACCGGGCGCTGGGCGGCGGCATCGTGGCCGGCGGCGTGGTGCTGATCGGCGGCGACCCGGGCATCGGCAAGAGCACGCTGCTGCTGCAGGCCGCGGACAGCCTGTCGAAGCAGCTGCCGGTGCTGTACATCACCGGCGAGGAAAGCGGCGCGCAGGTGGCGCTGCGCGCGCGCCGCCTCGGCCTGGACGGCCGACAGGTGCGCGTGCTGGCCGAGATCCAGCTGGAGAAGATCCTGTTCGCGCTGCAGGCCGAGTCGCCGGCCTTCTGCGTCATCGATTCGATCCAGACGCTGTATTCCGAGGCGCTGACCTCGGCGCCGGGTTCGGTGGCGCAGGTGCGCGAATGCGCAGCGCAGCTGACGCGCCATGCCAAGTCCGTCGGCACCAGCCTGGTGCTGGTCGGCCACGTGACGAAGGACGGCACGCTGGCCGGGCCGCGCGTGCTGGAGCACATCGTCGATGCGGTGCTGTACTTCGAAGGCGACACCCACAGCAGCTTCCGCTTGGTGCGCGCGATCAAGAACCGCTTCGGCGCGGTCAACGAGATCGGCGTCTTCGCGATGACCGAGAAGGGCCTCAAGGGCGTGGCCAACCCGAGCGCGATCTTCCTGTCGACGCACGGCGCGCCGGTGCCCGGCAGCTGCGTGCTGGTGACGCTGGAAGGCACACGGCCGCTGCTGGTCGAGGTGCAGGCGCTGGTCGACAGCGGCGGGCCGAGCCCGCGCCGCCTGTCGGTGGGCCTGGAACGCGACCGGCTGGCGATGCTGCTGGCGGTGCTGCACCGCCATGCCGGCGTGTCGTGCATGGACCAGGACGTGTTCGTCAACGCCGTCGGCGGCGTGCGCATCAGCGAGCCGGCGGCCGACCTGGCGGTGCTGCTGGCGATCCACGGCTCGCTGCGCGGCAAGGCGCTGCCGCGTGGTTTCGTCGCCTTCGGCGAGGTCGGCCTGGCCGGCGAGGTGCGTCCCGCGCCGCGCGGCCAGGAGCGGCTGAAGGAAGCCGCCAAGCTGGGCTTTTCCGTGGCCGTGGTGCCGAAGGCCAACGCGCCGAAGAAGGCGATCGAAGGGCTGACGATCCATGCGGTAGAGCGCATCGAGGAGGCGATCGAGGCGGTGCGCGGGCTGCAGTGAGCCGTCGCGCCGCTGCCGGATCGCGCCGGAGCGTGAACGTTCCGCCGCGATCGGGGTCGAAGCGGCGTTGACTCGAGGAGGATGCGCCATGTGGAAACGTCTGACGCTGCTGTGGTCGCTGGTGCGCGGCGATGCGCGCTTGCTGTGGTTCGCGCTCGGCCATCCGCTGGCGCCGCGCTGGCTCCGGCCGTCGCTGCTGCTGCTCGGGCTGTACGTGGTGTCGCCGATCGACCTGCTGCCCGACACGCTGCCGCTGCTCGGGGTGGTCGACGACCTGGTGCTGGTGCCGCTGCTGATGGCCTTCATCGCACGGCGGCTGCCGCCGGCGCTGCGCGCCGACTACGTCGGCCGTCGCGCCTGAGGCCGCACGCAGTTGCCCTACCATGGGCGCCTTTCTCCCGAAGGCAGCCCCCATGAAACTGCACCTCGGCTGCGGCAAGCGGCACATTCCCGGCTTCGTGCACATCGATGCGGTCGAATATCCGCACGTCGACCATGTGGCGACGATCGACAACCTGGGCTTCATCGGCAGCGGCACGGTGGACCTGATCTACAACTGCCACGTGCTGGAGCACTTCCGCCGCAAGGACGTGGGCCGCGTGCTGCAGGAATGGTGCCGCGTGCTCAAGCCGGGCGGCATCCTGCGCGTGTCGGTACCCGACTTCGCCAGGCTGGCCGAGGTCTACCAGCGCAGCGGCGACATCAACCTGGTGCTCGGCCCGATCTTCGGCCGCCAGGACTACCTCTACAACATCCACTACAACGTCTTCGACGAGAAGAGCCTGACCCGGCTGCTGCTGGACAATGGTTTCGCCGCCGTGCGCCGCTATGACTGGCGCGAGACCGAGCACGCCCACATCGACGACTATGCGCAGGCCTACATCCCGCACATGGACCGCGAGAACGGCACGCTGATCAGCCTGAACGTCGAGGCCAGCAAGGCGTGAACCCCTGGGTCGGCTGGGGCCTGGCGGTGCTGGCCATCGCCGCCGGCTACGTCGGCTGGGGCTGGCGTGGCGTGGTGCTGGGCGTCACCGCGATCGTCTTCTGGCTGCTGCTGCAGTTCAGCCGCTCGCTGCGCGTGCTGCAGCGCGCCGGCCGCGCGCCGATGGGTCACGTGGACAACGCCGTGATGCTGCACAGCAAGCTCAGGCCGGGCATGCTGCTGATGCAGGTGCTGCCGATCACGAAGAGCCTGGGCCGCAAGCTGGCCGAGTCGCCCGAAACCTGGGGCTGGGCGGACGACGGCGGCGACGAGGTGCAGCTGGTCTTCGCCGGCGGCAAGCTGCAGTCGTGGACGCTGAAGCGCGCCGACGAGGCGCCTGGTCCCGCCGACCCCGCGCCCTGAAGTCGGGCCGGCGCCACCCCGGCCGGGCCTCGCCCGACGGCGGGGCGCCTTTAGAATCGGTGCCCCACCGCATAGCGAGAACCCACCATGTCCATGTCCGACCGCGACGGCAAGATCTGGATGGACGGCCAGATGGTCGAATGGCGCGACGCCAAGATCCACGTGCTGTCCCACACGCTGCACTACGGCTGCGGCGCCTTCGAGGGCGTGCGCGCCTACAACACCGTCCACGGCACGGCCATCTTCCGCCTGCGCGAGCACACCGAGCGGCTGTTCAACAGCGCCAAGATCCTGCGCATGAAGATCCCGTTCTCGTTCGAACAGGTGGTCGAGGCGCAGCGCGACGTGGTGCGGGCCAACAAGCTGGAAAGCTGCTACCTGCGGCCGCTGGTCTGGATCGGCGACGAGAAGCTGGGCGTCAGCCCGAAGGGCAACACCATCCACCTGATGGTCGCCGCCTGGCCCTGGGGCGCCTACCTGGGCGAAGAAGGCATGAAGCGCGGCATCCGCGTCAAGACCAGCAGCTACACCCGCCACCACGTCAACATCACGATGACGCAGGCCAAGGCGGTGAGCAACTACAGCAACTCGATCCTCGCCAACATGGAGGCGCTGGACGACGGCTACGACGAGGCGCTGCTGCTCGACGCCAGCGGCTTCGTGTCCGAAGGCGCCGGCGAGAACCTGTTCATCGTCAAGAAGGGCGTGGTCTACACGCCCGACCTGTCGGCCGGCGCGCTGAACGGCATCACCCGCGACACCATCTTCGCCATCTGTTCCGACCTGGGGTTGAAGCTGGTGGAAAAGCGCATCACCCGCGACGAGGTCTACATCAGCGACGAGGCCTTCTTCACCGGCACCGCGGCCGAAGTGACGCCGATCCGCGAGCTCGACCGCGTGACGCTGGGTGCCGGCCAGCGCGGTCCGGTGACCGAGAAGATCCAGTCGGCCTTCTTCGACATCGTCAACGGCCGCAATGCCAAGTACGCCGAATGGCTGACCCGGGTGTGAGGAAGCACAGATGAGCGGCAAGCCGGACAGCATCGAAGTCAGCGCCAAGGACCTGCAAGGTCCTGGCGTGGTCTTCTGCCCCAACCCGAAGATGGCGCTGTGGAGCAACCACCCGCGCGTCTTCATCGACGTCGCCACGACCGGCGAAGGCAAGTGCCCCTACTGCGGCACGGTCTACAGGCTGAAGGCCGGCGAAACGCTGCACGCCGCGCATTGAGCGGCAGCCAACGTCCCGACGGGCTGGCACTGGCCCATCGCGCGCTGCTCGATCACCTGCAGCGGGGCAACCCACGCCACGCACTGCAGCGGCTGCTGAGCGGCCTGGCCCGCCAGCTGGGCGCACCTTGCACGCTGCGTGCCGAAGGCGCCGACGGCCGCCTGCGCTGGCAGGACGAGGCCACGCCCGGGCTCGGCGCGGCCGCCACCGAGGCCACGCCCGGTACGTCGCAGTGCATCCTCGAACACCTGGGCCAGCGCGTCGGCTCGCTGCGGCTGCAGTGTGGCGGCGCGGACACGACGCTGACCGATGCGCTCGCGCCGGTGTGCGACACGCTGGCTGCGCTGCTGGCCGCCGACGCGGCCGACAGCGCGCCGCCGGGCGCGGGTCACGGCGCGCTGATCCGCAATGCGCTGCAGGGTGCGGGCACCTACGTGTGGGAATGGGACATCGACAGCGACGAGCTCGGCGACATCGACCAGGGCCTGGAACAGCTGGGCTACGGCGCGCGCGACATCGGCCGCACGCAGGCCGACTGGGACCACCTGATCCACCCCGACGACCGGGCAGCGAACCACGAGGCCTACCTGCGCCACGCACGCGGCGAGAGCCCGCAGTACGAGCATGCCTACCGCATCCGCGCGCAGGACGGCCGCTGGTGCTGGTACCAGGAGCGCGGCCGCATCGTCGAATGGCATGCCGACGGCCGGCCCCGGCGCATGCTGGGCACGCAGACCGACATCACGGCCGAACGCGAGCGCGAGCAGGCGGTGGCCCTGGCGGCCGCGCGGCTGGAGCGCATCGCGATGCACGTGCCCGGCGTGCTCTACCAGTTCGAGCTCAACACGCGCTTTGCGCCGCGCTTCGTGTACATCAGCGAGCGCGCCCGCGTGCTGCTCGGGCTGGACCCGCAGCGTGTCGCGATCGACGCGTCCGAGCTGATGCAGCGCATCGACCCGGCGGACCGCGAGGCGGTGGCGGCCAGCATCGCCGAATCGGCTCACGCGCTGAGCCTGTGGCAGTGGGAATTCCGCGTCCATGCCGCGCCCGGACAGGTACGCTGGATCCGCGCCAGCTCGTCGCCGATGCGGCTGGCCGACGGCAGCACCGTCTGGCACGGCTACATGCAGGACGTGACCGAACTGCGCGCGCTGGAGCATGCCAGCCGCGACAAGGCCGCCGCCGAGGCGGCGAACCGCGCAAAGACCGAATTCCTGTCGCGCATGAGCCATGAGCTGCGCACCCCGCTGAACGCGGTGCTCGGCTTCGCCCAGCTGCTGGAGATCGACCGCAACGAGCCGCTGAGCGACGGCCAGCGGCGGCGCGTACGCCTGGTGCGCGAGGCCGGCGAGCATCTGCTGCGCATGATCGGCGACCTGCTCGACCTGACGCGCATCGAAAGCGGCAGCCTTCAGGTGCAGCTCGATGCGGTGCCGCTGCGCGCGCTGGCCGAAGAGGCGGTCGAGATGCTGCGCCCGCAGGCCGAGGCGGCGCAGGTGCAGCTGACGCTGCAGCTGGCCGACTCGGGCCTGGCCGCGCGTGCCGACGGCACGCGGCTGCGCCAGGTGCTGCTGAACCTGCTGTCCAACGGCATCAAGTACAACCGCCGCGGCGGCAGCGTGCGGCTGTGCATTGCCGCGGCGCCGCCGGCCGACGGCCAGTCCTGGCTGTCGCTGAGCGTGCAGGACACCGGCATCGGCAT
This sequence comes from Rubrivivax sp., assembly GCA_044225625.1. GTDB lineage: Bacteria > Pseudomonadota > Gammaproteobacteria > Burkholderiales > Burkholderiaceae_C > Rubrivivax. Next base: position 4,216 of record JBGAII010000043.1, on the reverse strand, counting down.
CGACGCCGCCGACCTGCCGCACCTGTTCGAACCCTTCAATCGCCTGGGCCAGGCCGGCGGCAAGATCGAAGGCACCGGCATCGGGCTGAGCGTCACGCAGGCGCTGGTGACGTTGATGCACGGCCGTATCGAGGTCAGCAGCCGGCGCGGCGAAGGCAGCCGCTTCCACGTGCTGCTGCCGCGCGCCTGAGGCGCCGCCTCCATAGAATCCGCCCCCACCATGTCCAGCGAACGCGAGTTCATCCTCACGCTGTCCTGCCCCGACCGAACCGGCATCGTCTATGCGGTGTCCGGCCTGCTGTATCAGGGCGGCTGCAACATCATCGATTCGCAGCAGTTCGGCGACCTGCAGGGCGACGACGCCACCGGGCTGTTCTTCATGCGCGTGCACTTCGCCGCGCCGCCGCACCTGGCGCAGCCGGCGGCCCTGCGCACGCTGTTCGCGCACACGCAGCAGCAGTACGGCATGGAGCTGCAGCTGTACCCGCTGGACGAGCGGCCGCGGCTGCTGTTGCTGGTCAGCCGCCACGGCCACTGCCTGAACGACCTGCTGTTCCGCTGATTTCGCGGCGCTGGCGCAGAGCTACGGCATCCCGTTCCACCACCTGCCGCTACCCAAGGGCAGCGACGCCGCCGCCAAGCGCGCGCAGGAACGCGAGATCGAGGCGCTGGTCGAGCGCGAGCGCGTCGAGCTGGTGGTGCTGGCGCGCTACATGCAGATCCTCAGCGCCGAGTTCTGCGAGGCGCTGAAGGGCCGCGCCATCAACATCCACCACAGCTTCCTGCCCAGTTTCAAGGGCGCACGGCCGTACTTCCAGGCGCATGCGCGCGGCGTGAAGCTCATCGGCGCCACCGCACACTACGTGACGCCGGAGCTGGACGAAGGGCCGATCATCGAGCAGGACGTGCAGCGCGTCGACCATGCGATGTCGGCCGAGGACTTCACCGCCGTCGGCCGCGACATCGAATGCCTGGTGCTGGCGCGCGCGGTGCGCTGGCATGTCGAACGGCGCGTGCTGCTCAACGGCCACAAGAGCGTGGTCTTCCGCTGAAGGAGCCGCCGGCATGTCCCACCCCAAGGCGCCTGTCGCCGCCGCCCTGCTGGCCTCGCCCGACGATGTCGAGGCGCAGTTCTACGAGGCGCTGCAGCAGGCCGACCTGGAGCGGCTGATGGCGGTGTGGGCCGACGACGAGGACGTCGCCTGCGTCCACCCCGGCGGGCCGCGCGTCACCGGCCCGGCGGCGATCCGCGCCAGCTTCGAGGCCATCTTCGCCAATGGCGCGATCCCGGTGGTGCCGCAGGCCACGCGCCGGCTGCAGGCCATGGGCAGCGCGGTGCATCACGTGCTGGAGCGCATCACGGTGGCCGAAGAGGCCGGCGAGCGCAGCGCCTGGGTGCTGGCCACCAACGTCTACCTGAAGACGGCGCAGGGCTGGCGCATGGTCGTGCACCATGCCAGCGTGGGCAGCGAAGCCGGCGACCCCGGGAGCGGCGAGGCGCCCACCACGCTGCACTGATGTTGGTCGGCGGGCTTTCCTATCACGCGCCTCGCTGGCTGCCCGGCGGCAACCTGCAGACCATCTGGCCGGCGCTGTTCTCGCGCACCGCGCCGCAGGCGCCGCCGCCGTACCGCCGCGAGCGCTGGGACACGCCCGACGGCGACTTCGTCGACGTCGATTTCGTCGATGCCCCGGCCGGCCGCGCGGCGCCGCTGCTGGTGCTGTTCCACGGCCTGGAGGGCTCGTCGCGCAGCCACTATGCGCTGGCCTTCGCGCACCGCGCCGCACAGCTCGGCTGGAGCTATGCGGTGCCGCATTTCCGCGGCTGCTCGGGCGAGATCAACCGGGCGCCGCGCGCCTACCACTCCGGCGACTACGAGGAGATCGGCTGGATGCTCGGCCGCCTGCGCGCGCGGCACGAACGGCCGCTGGCCGCGGTCGGCGTATCGCTGGGCGGCAATGCACTGCTGCGCTGGGCCGAGGAAGCCGGCGACAGCGCCGCGGCCACCGCGTGCGCCGTCGCCGCCATCTGTTCTCCGGTCGACCTGGCGGCCGGCGGCATGGCCATCGGGCGCGGCTTCAACCGGCAGGTCTACACCCGCATGTTCCTGCGCACGATGAAGCACAAGGCCTGGGCCAAGTGGCAGCAGCATCCGGGCCTGTTCGACCGCGAGCGGATGCGCGCGGCGCGCACGCTGTACGAGTTCGACGACCTGTTCACCGCGCCGCTGCATGGCTTCCGCGACACCGACGACTACTGGTTCCGCGCCTCGGCCAAGCCGCACCTGCACCGCATCCGCATCCCGGCGCTGGTGCTGAACGCGCGCAACGACCCGTTCATTCCGGCGCACAGCCTGCCCGCGCCGCACGAGGTGGGCCGCCACGTCACGCTGTGGCAGCCGGCGCATGGCGGCCACGTCGGCTTCGCGCACGGCCGCTTTCCGGGCCACGTGCAGTCGCTGCCCGAGGCGGTGACCGCCTGGCTGCAGGCAGCCTGCTAAGGTCGCATCCATGGATGCGATCGTCGAGGCGGCGCTGCGCAAGTGGCCGAACGTGCCGCACTGCTATGGCTGGCTGGCGCTGGATGCGCGCGGCGACTGGTACTTGCGCGACGCGCAGGCCCAGGCTGCCGGGCCGTTTCCGAGCCTGAAGGGCAGCCGCATCGAGCATGCCGGCCTGCTCGGCTTCATCGGCCGCAACTACGCGGCCGACGCGCGTGGCTGCTGGTTCTTCCAGAACGGGCCGCAGCGCGTGTACGTGGAGCTGGAAGCCGCGCCCTGGGTGTGGCGCCTGGCGCCCGGCACGCCGTGCCGCGTGCACACGCACACCGGTCTGCCGGCCCAGGCCACCGCTGCGTGGCTGGACGAGAACGGTCGGCTGTTCCTGGAATGCGACCTCGGCCTCGGGCTGGTGCACAGCCTCGACACCGAATTGGCGGCCGACGCGCTGGAGCGCGGCGAGTGGCCGCTGCAGGAACTGCGCTTCGACGCGCTGCCGGCGCGCTTCGGCTACGTGCTGCGACCGCAGCCGCCGGCTTGAGCGGCGCTTACTTGGCGGCGCTGGCGGCCGAGGCGGCGGCCGCCGGCGGCTTGGGATCGTCGAACTTGGCACCGCCCTTGTTGGCCATGTAGACCACGGCGCGGGTGATCTCGAAATCCGAGAACTCGCCACCGCCCTGCTTGGACATTGCACCCTTGCCGTTGATGGCAGAGTGCGCGAGCGCGTCCAGGCCGGTCTTGATGCGCGGCGCCCAGGCCGCTTCGTCGCCGAGTTTCGGCGCGCCGGCCAGGCCGGCGGCATGGCAGGCCGAACATTGCGCGGTGAACACCTGCTCGCCAGTGCGGATCTCGACGACGGCCGAGGCGTCCTTCAGCATCACGACGCCCACCGGCTGGATGCGGTGCGCCACCGCCTCTTCGCTCATCGAGTCGGTGCCGGCACCGGACTTGGCACCGCTGTCGACGAAGTTGATCAGCAGCACGATGATCGCGATGGGCACCACGAACGACGCGACCACGGTCCAGATCAGCTGTTTGGGCGTCTTGATCGGGCCCTCGTGGGTATCGTGGTCCTGGGATTCGCTCATGAAGTCCTCGGTGGCTGCAGCGCCATGGGGCGGCCAAAGCCCAAAATTATAGCGGCCGGTCTGTGCCCGCCCAGCCGCCGAGGCAGGCCGCGACACCCCCACTGGTAGAATGCCGCTCTCCCCTCACCGCGGCTGTAGCTCAGTGGATAGAGTATTGGCCTCCGAAGCCAAGGGTCGTGGGTTCGATCCCCGCCAGCCGCGCCAGGCCCTCCCAGGGCCCCCTCGGGCACCGAAGGAAACGCAGACATGAGGTTCAACCGACGCCGCGCCGCACTGGCGCTGCTCGCCGCCGCGGCGCTTGCCGGCTGCGCGGCCCCCACGGTGCTGAACACGCAGTGGATGAACCCGCAGGCCGCGGGCAAGCCTCCGATGCGCTCGATCCTGGTGATGGGCATCACCAGGGACCCGACCAACCGGCGCGTGTTCGAGGACCAGATGGTGGCCCAGCTGGCGGCGCGCGGCGTCAGGGCCGTGCCCTCGTACCAGTTCGCGCCGGCCGCCGGCGCGGTGGAACAGGTCCAGCTGGAACAGGCCGTCAAGCAGGCCGGCGTCGCCGGCGTGCTGCTGACGCGCGTGGTCAACGTCAGCGAGCAGGTCAACGTCTCGCCGGGCATGGTGATGGGCCCGCCG
>JBGAII010000042.1:0-31019 GCA_044225625.1 Rubrivivax sp. | reverse complement strand
TGGCCCATGCGTTCGGGCGGTGCACCCTGATGCGGCGAGCCCAGGCAGACCAGGTCGTTCACCCGCGCGGGCCAGCGCATGGTGCCGCGCTGCATCATCGCACCATGGTGGATGGCGCTGCGCGCGACCAGCCCGCCCATGCTGTGCCCGAGCATCGCCAGGCGCTGGATCGGCATCGGCCAGGCGTCGTAGAGGCGCTCCATCAACTGGGCCAGGATGCGGCCGTTCGTCGAGATGCTCAGGCCGCTGTTGTAGTGCAGATAGACCGGCGTGTAGCCCAGGTCCCGTGCCAGTGCCTCGCCGTGATCATGACCCGCGCGCTGCCATTGCAGGTCACTCATGCACAGGCCGTGCAGCAGCACGAGCACTTTGGGCGTCGCGTCGGACAGCTTCGAGCGCAGTGCAAAGCGCTCCAGCGGCAGCGGCGTGCCGGATCGGCGCAATGCCATCGTCACCGCCAGCGGGTTGTCGGTCGCCGCCAGGTGATCGCCCAGCACGCCATTGAGCGCCGCCACGACGGCCTCGCGCTCCGGACGGGGCGGCCGACGCGGGTCCGCTGCCGACAACGCGGGCGCCAGCCAAGCCAGCAGCGCCTCGGCGCTGCCGCCCACCAGATGCGTTGCCCCACGCACGGTCTTGTAGACCAGGCCTGTGACCCCGCGGGTGCGCTCGTCGCGCTCGGCCTCGTCGAAGCCCGGCAGCCGGGGAGCGCTGGCGATGCGTGCATGCATCGCTTCGACCAGGCTGGCCAGGCCGGCCACTGCCTCGGTGGTCAGGCGGGCGGCGCCACGCAGATCGGCGGCTTGCAGGAGCGGTTGCGTCATGGACCAGTGTGGCACAGACCGCCCGGCATGCGTGATCGCCGCCTTCGAGGGCTGCGCCCGGCCAGGCGCGCGCATCGCCGAAACACGAGCGCGATGGGCGGCTTTCATGTACATTAGTCGGGCTGACATGCACAAGACCATCTGCTCTTAGGTCTTTCTACCCGCTCCAGTGTTCTGCCGGAGCTCGCGTCGAATCCCCTCTTGAAGATTTTCTTGGCGTCTCTTCGCTGAGCGCGCTCTTGCGCTTTGCAACTACGAAAGGAATTCGACATGACGACTCAAACCGGTACCGTGAAGTGGTTCAACGAGGGCAAGGGCTTCGGCTTCATCGCCCCCGACGACGGCGGCAAGGACCTCTTCGCCCACTTCAAGGAAATCCAGGGCGGTGGCTTCAAGACGCTCAGCGAGAACCAGCGCGTGCAGTTCGAGGTCACCCAGGGCCAGAAGGGCCCGCAGGCATCGAACATCCGCACTCTGGCCTGACCGCCGGAGCGCTGGAGGTGTCGGGGCACGCCCCGGCACGCCTCGACGAAAGCGCGGCTCGGCCGCGCTTTTTTCTTGCCGGGCACCGAAGGAGCCGTCATTGAAGAACCTGCAAGAAGCCACCGAGCGCATCTGCGAACTCAAGGGCAGCCTGGTCGCGCTCGACGCGCTCGTGCCCGCCGTCGTCGACGCGCTCTCCGGTCCCACCCTCGCCAGGCTGATCGCGACATTCGATGCCCACGCCGAAGCGGCGCGCACGGTGATGCTGCATGCCGACATATCCGACGTGGTCCTGGCGACGTTCGAGCGCGACATCGCGCGCAATCTCTCGTTGCTCCGGCGTGCCATGGCCTCCGGCAGTCGCGTGACGGCCGACGGGGCAGCCGTGCCCGCCGCCCGCGGCAGCGCGAATCAGGTCACGGCACGATCGACAGGGCCGGGGTCGCGCTTCCGTCCGCTCGCCTGCCGGCCGAGGCCGCGCAGCGTGCCTTCGCCACAGTCCCTGTCGAATCGTGTCACGAGGCGGTCGCGCGCGGCAACGCGCTGAGCGCTCGTGGGCGCGAAGCCCTCGAACAGGACGATCCCGGATCGGCGGCTCAGGCCAGGTCGAACTGGTCGCGCAGTGCGTCCACGACGCGGCTGAAGTCGGCCTCGTCGCTGGCCTGCGCCAGAGGTCTTCCCGCGGCGGCCGGGATGTTCCAGTTGCGGCCCTGAGCATCGCGCAATTGCGCCTGCAGCGCGTCGATGCGCCGGCGAAGGCCCGCGGCCTGCCCCAGCGCATCGCGCAGCACCAGCATCGCGCGCACGCGGTGATCGGCGATGGCGATCAGCACGCCGACGGGCAGCGGCTCCTTGACCGGCGGGTCGGCGCGGGCGCGCGCGGCCGCGGCGCCCTGCCACGCGGCGTGCAGGCTGCCCCAGTGCACCCGCCCGGCAGGCGAGGCGGGCAGCCCGGTGTCGGCATTGCGCACGGCCGGTGTCGTGCCCGTGCGCCGGGTCATGGCGCGCCCGCGGTCAGTGTCATCAGCACGTCGGCGTACCAGGCGCAGTTCAGGCCCAGCGACTCGTCCTGCGCAGCGTCGCGGCTGGCCATGTCCATGCGGCTCGAATGCACCCCCAGCAGGCACCAGCGCGGCCGGCCTGCACTTCTCCGTGTCCACCCGCGCCAGCACCGGCGAGCCACTGCTGCCCCGGTGCATGCGCCGTCGGTGAGGAAGAAGCCCAGGCCCTGGAAGCGGGTGCCGTAGTCGAGGCGACGCTGGCCTGCCGCACCACCGGCAGGTGGTGCACGGTATCGAAGAAGCCGAGGGAAAGCCGGGGATGGTCAGGCGGTCACCGACCTCGAACAGGTCGAACCCCGCAGCCAGGTGCCGTGTCCCGAAGGCCTGCACGACGCAGCCGGCCGGCATGGCGCCGCGGTCGAGTTCGAGCGCCGCCACGTCCACCTCGCCACCGCTGTCGCACGCCTGATGCCACACGGCCCGGCCGTCGCGGTACAGCAGGATCGACAGCGTGGCCACGCGCGTCAGGTCGCGCGGGTCGGTGTGCATCTCGATCTCGATGCGATCGGGCAGGTGCCGGCTCGGCTCATCGAAGAGCACGTGCCGGCTGGTGACGAGAAAGAGCCTGCCGTCGCGCTCGAAGAAGAAACCACTGGCCGAGGTCAGGCCCTGTGCACCTGCAAAGGTGAGCACGCGCGTCACGCCGAACAGCGCCTCGTCCTGCGCGCGACCGCGGGCCGCGGCGCCGGACAGGGAGTTCGGCGGCGCATCGGCGGCAGATCGCTGCGAAGCGTGGCCGCGCTCCCAGGCGTCACGCCGGCCCGACCACACCTGCTCGCTTTCGCCAGTGGCGACGGCCTGGTTGATGGTGTTCAACATCGGGTTCGCCGCCGGCATCTCGCCGCGTGCCGCCGCCTTGGCGCCCTGGCGCTGCAGTTCGGCATGCTCGCCGTTCTCACCCGCCGTTGCGGCCCGATCATCGGGCGTTGGACGGTCCATGCCCCGCGCGGTGGCGGGTTCGGTAGCGGGTGGATCGGATGAGGCTGGCGACAAGGGGCAACTCCGTTCGAGGACTTGTCCCGTCAAGGGCGACGCTTCCGCCCGGTGGCGCTTCAAGAGGACCCAGGTGGGGCGGTGTCACTTCCAGCGCGCCCCGAGAGCGGTCGATGGTACTCGAAGGCAGCCCGGCGGGCAGGGTACGGGCGGCGTGGCTGCGGAGCCGGGTCTGCGCGGAAGGCGTGGCTGGCCTCAGCCGGCCGCCATCGCCGGCAAGTCACTCCGCGCCAGGCGCTGCGCTTCGCCGGCCTCGATGCCCAACCCGCGCAGCAGCAGTTCCACCGTGTCCGAGCCGATCTCGCGCCACGTGGCATGACCGTCCAGCACCGGCAGCATGGCTGCCAGCGTGCTGCCCGCCAGCAGCGCCACCATCGCCGGCAGCTGCGAGGGCGTGACGCGGTAGCGGCCCGAGGCGACCCCCGCCTCGAAGTCGCTCAGCGCGGTGCTCGACATCACCGCCTGCATCACCGCCGGGCTCAGACCGAAGCGGCTCATGAAGCGCCCCCACAACGGCTCTTCGTGGGCGCGGCGGATGTACTGCCGCACGCCGATGGCCAGCCGCAGCGCCGGGTCGGCCACGCCGGTGAAGCCGGCCGTCACCCGCTCGGTCATTTCGCGGGCCAGCTGACCGGCCACGTCCTCGAACAAGCGGTCGATGTCGGGCACGTGGCTGTAGATCGTGCCCCGCGCCATGCCGGCAGCCGTGGCCAGTTCGCTGATGTTCACCTTGGTCACGCCGCGCTCGGCGAACAGCTGCATGGCCGCGGCATGAATGCGCCGCCGGGCCTGGCTGACGAGGATCTGTGAGGGGTCTGCGGCCATGGTGGGCTAGGCGGAAGCTGAGTTGAATTGAACATAACTGTACATCATTAAACATGCATGTAGGGTTTCTACCGATATACGACTGCACTCCGGAATTGAACAATTGTGTTCATTAAAGAAGACAACTGTTCATCCGGTGCCGACCCAGACCCGAACCCTCACAGGAGACTAACCATGACCGTCCAGCTGCCCACCCCCCAAAAGACCCACCACGTCTCGGTCGGCGCACGCCAGATCCACGTCGCCGAGTTCGGCGCCGGCATGCCATTGCTGATGCTGCACGGCGGCGGCCCCGGCGCCTCCGGCGTCTCCAACTACGTGCGCAACATCGGCGCGCTGGCGCAGCGTTTTCGCGTGCTGGTGCCCGACCTGCCGGGCTATGGCCGCAGCAGCAAGACCGTGGACGCGGGCGATCCCTTCGGCGACCAGGCCAGCGCCATGCGCGGCCTGCTGGACGCACTCGACATCGAGCGCGCGCACGTGGTCGGCAATTCGCTGGGTGGCGCCTGTGCCTTGCGCATGGCGCTGGATGCACCGCAGCGTGTCGGCCGGCTGGTGCTGATGGGCCCGGGCGGCATCGGTATCTCGCAGGGCCAGCCCACCGACGGGCTGAAGCGTTTGCTCGGCTACTACGCCGGCGAAGGCCCCACCTTCGACAAGCTGCGCGCCTTCATCTGCCAGGACCTGGTGTTCGACGCCAGCCAGGTGAGCGACGCGGTGCTGCAGGAGCGCTTCGCCGCCAGCATCGACCCCGAGGTCGTCGCCAACCCACCGCTGCGCGTGCCCAAGGACATCGACGCCTTCAAGCGGCTGGACTTTCTGCTCGATCCGCGGCTGCCGGCGCTGGCCACGCCGACGCTGGTGATGTGGGGCGCGCAGGACCGCGTCAACCCGCCGGGCGGCGCCGCCGCGCTGCAGCAGCTGATGCCGGCCTGCGACATGGTGCTCTTCAGCCGCACCGGCCACTGGGTGCAGTGGGAGCGCGCCGCCGAGTTCAACGCCTTCGTCGCTGGCTTCCTGCAGGTCGCCTGAGGCAGAACAAGGCAAAGGAGACAAGAGACCATGAAGCCCCCGATCGACATCGCCGCCGAGACCAGTCTGTTCGGCCGCATCAGCCTGGGCCACGTGGTGGTCCAGTCGAAGAAGCTGCCCGACTGGCAGCGCTTTGCCCAGGAAGGGCTGGGCCTGCATGCCGAGCGCATCGACGGCGGCCTGGCACTGCGCATCGACGAACATGCCCGCCGCATCGTCGTGGAAGAGGGCCCGGCCGAGGACGTGACGGCCATCGGCTGGCAACTGCACGACGAACATGCGCTGCCGCTGCTGCGGCGCCGCCTGCGCACCATGGGCGTGGACGTGGCCGAAGCCGGCGCCGCCGAGGCCGCCGCGCGCGGCGTGGAACGGCTGTGGGTTTTCCAGGGCCCGAAGAAGCTGCGCTTCGAGTTCTTCACGCGGCCGCTGCTCGCGGGCCCGCCGCGCTTGAGCGCCAGCGGTTTCGTCACCGGCGCGCTGGGCCTGGGCCACTTCGCGATGACCACGCGCGAGCCCGAGGCGGTGCTGCGCTTCTTCCAGCAGGTGTTCGACGCGCGGCTGTCCGACACCATCGAAGACAAGCTCAACGGCGTGACGCTGGAGCTGAGTTTCCTGCGGCTGAACGAGCGGCACCACACGGTGGCGCTGGCGGCCACGCGCGGCCAGCGCATGAACCCGCTGCGCACCGGCATCCACCACCTGAACCTGCAGGCCGCCAGCCTGGAGGACGTGACCGAGGCCTACCAGCGCATGCGCAAGCTGGGTTTTGCCATCAGCAACAGCATCGGCCAGCACCCCAACGACCGCGAGCTGTCGTTCTACGTGGCCTCGCCGTCGGGCTTCGACGTCGAACTGGGCTGGAACCCGATCGTCGTCCGCGACGAGACCGCCTGGCAGCCGGCCCACTACCAGGGCATCAGCCTGTGGGGCCATTTCCCCGAGAGCCTGACCCTGGGCAGCAAGCTCGGCCAGATGGGCCGCGGCATCGCCTCGTTGACGCGCAAGGAATACACCGTCGGAGCCGTTGCATGAACGCGGATGCCAACACATACGATGTCGTCATCGTCGGCCTCGGCCCCACCGGGCTGGTGCTGGCCCACGGCCTGGGCCAGCGCGGCCACCGCGTGCTGGTGCTGGAGCGCGAGCCCCAGTTCTACGGCAACGCGCGCGCGGTCTACACCGACGGCGAATGCATGCGCATCTTCCAGTCCATCGGCATGGCCGAGCGGCTGGCCGCCGACATGCTGCAGGACGCGCCGGTGCAGATGGTGCTGCCCGACGGCGAGGTGCTGTTCCAGATCAAGAACACCGAGCGCCCGCACGGCTGGCCGGCCAACAACTTCTTCTACCAGCCTCTGCTGGAGACGGCGCTGGCCGACGGCCTGGCGCGGCACGCGAACGTGACGGTGCGGCGCGGCCGCGAGCTGACGCGCTTCGCGCAGGATGCCAATGGCGTCGATGTCGTCCACATCGCCAGCGCAGGCGTGGGCTACGGCCGGCCGGCCGGCGACGGGCCATCGGCGCAGGACGAGCAGTGTGTGCGCGCGCGCTACCTGGTCGGTGCCGACGGCGGCCGCAGCGTGGTGCGCACGCAGCTCGGCATCGGCATGGTGGGTCGGAACTTCCCCAACCCGTGGCTGGTGGTGGACATCAAGGCCAAGGACCCGGCCGACGGCCTGCGCCACCTGCCGTACTTCGACTTCATCTGCGACCCGGCCTGCCCGACGGTCAGCTGCGTGCAGCCCAATGGCCACCACCGTTTCGAGTTCATGCTGATGCCGGGGCAGACGCGCGAGCACATGGAACACCCGGACACGGTGCGCCACCACTTGAGCAAGTACATCGATGTCGACAAGTTCGTGGTGCTGCGCCGGCTTGTCTACACCTTCAATGCGCTGATGGCCGACAAGTGGCGCGATGGCCGCGTGCTGCTGGCCGGCGATGCCGCGCACATGACGCCGCAGTTCATCGGTCAGGGCTTGACCGCCGGCGTGCGCGATGCCTACAACCTCGCCTGGAAGCTCGACGCGGTGCTGCGCGGCCAGGCCGGCGAGGCGCTGCTCGACAGCTACGAGGCCGAGCGCAAGCCGCATGCCGCGGCGATGACGCGCGAAGGCATCCGCATGAAGGACTTCGTGTCGATGGTCAACCCGCTGGGCACGGTGCTGCGCAACGCACTGACGCGTGTGCTGACGCGGCTGCCGGGCATCGGGCCCTTCATCTGCCGCGGCGACTTCATCCCCAAGCCCACCTATCGCGCCGGCAGCTACCTGGGCCTGCCGCGCCGCGCATGGCGGGGCGCCGAGGGCCGGCTGATGCCGCAGCCGCTGCTGCGCGGGCCGGACGGCCGGCGCCGGTTGTTCGACGACCTGGCGGGCGACGGCTTCGTGCTGGTGGGCGCCGGCTGCGACCCGCGCGAGGGCCGCCGACGACGCGAGTACTGGCGCTGTGGCGCTCGCTCGGTGCCCGTTTCGTCGCGGTGTACCCTTCGGCGGCCGGCCAGCCGGCGACGGCGTGGCGCCTGTCGCGCCCGACGGGCTGATCGAGGCCGAGGACCCGGACGGCGCTTTTCACCGCTGGCTGCGCGCCAGCGGTGGCGGCCGCGGGTCGGTGGCGGTGCTGCGGCCGGACCGCTTCGTCTTTGCGTTGGTGCGCGCCGCGCAACTGTCCGAGACCACGCGCGAGCTGGCGCGCCAGCTGCACCGGACCGAGGCCGCCGCGGCGGCCACCACCCCGCGACCCGCGGTCGCCGCCGGACGCATGGAGGTCGCATGACGACGCGCGACGAGAAGGCGCTGCCGCCGCTGGCCACGCTGCAGGCCGCGGCCGACGCGCTGCGACAGGCCCGCGGCACGGGCAAACCGGTGGCGCGCATCTCCGAAAGCCACGGCATCGCCGGCGTCGATGCCGCCTACGCGGTGGCGGCGCTGAACACACGCGCACGCCTGGCCGCAGGCCGGCGCATCGTCGGCAAGAAGATCGGCCTGACCTCGCGCGCGGTGCAGCAGCAGCTGGGCGTGGACGAGCCCGACTTCGGCATGCTGTTCGACGACATGGAGCTGCTGGATGGCGACGCGCTGAGCGCGGCGCGGCTGATCCAACCCAAGGTGGAGGCCGAGCTGGCTTTCGTCGTCGGCCGCGACCTGCGGCACGAGGCGCCGACCTGGGGCGAATTCGTCGCCGCGCTGGACTGCGCATTGCCGGCGATCGAGATCGTCGACAGCGCGATTGCCGACTGGCGCATCACGCTGGTGGACACGGTGGCCGACAACGCGTCTTCGGGCCTGTACGTGCTGGGCCACCGGCCGCTGGCCATCGGCCAGCTGGCGCACAGCGCGCTGGACATGCAGCTGGCGGTCAACGGCCGCGTGCTGTCCAGCGGCAACGGCGCGGCCTGCCTGGGCCACCCGCTGCGTGCCGCGTACTGGCTGGCGCGCACGATGGCCGCGCGCGGCGAGCCCTTGCGCGCCGGCGAGCTGGTGTTGTCCGGCGCGCTGGGGCCGATGGTGCCGGTGGCTGCCGGCGACTGGGTGCAGGTGCATATCGACACCGCGGGCGACTGCGCGGTGCGCTTCGACTGAAGGGGCGGTGCACATGAACACCCTGATTCGCAGCGCCTGCGCGGCGCTGATGGCCGCGCTGTGCGCGATGGCCGCGGCTGCTGCCGACGCGCCGCCACGGCTGCGGCCCAACATCGTCTTCGTGCTGCTGGACGATGCCGGCTTCAGCGACCTGGGCAGCTACGGCGGCGAGATCGCCACGCCGACGATGGACGCGCTGGCGGCGCAAGGGGTACGCTTCAGCAACTTCCACACCGCGCCGACCTGCGAGGCTTCGCGCGCGATGCTGCATTCCGGCGTCGACAACCACCGTGCCGGCATGGGTGCGTTGATGCCGGTGATCGCCGAAAGCCAGAAAGGCAAGCCGGGCTACGAGGGCTACCTGAGCGACCATGCGCACAGTCTCGGCGCGCTGATGCGCGACGGCGGTTACGCCACCTACTTTGCGGGCAAGTGGAACCTGGGCTATGGGCTGGGACGCGACCCCGGGACGCGCGGCTGGGACCGCTACCTGGCGCTGGAGCAGACGGGCGCCGACAACTTCGAGGCCAAGGTCTGGGCGCCATTCAACACCGAAGCGGTGTGGTGGCAGGACGGCCAGCGCTTCCATCCGCCCAAGGACTTCTATTCCAGCCGTGCCTATGCGGATGCGTTGATGCGCTACATCGACGAGGGGCGACGTGCCGGTGGCGCAGCCAAGCCCTTTCTGGCGATGCTGTCGCTGCAGGCGGTGCACGCGCCGCTGCAGGCGCCGCCAGCCGACATCGAGCGATATGCGCAGCGCTACCAGGCCGGCTGGGACCGCATCCGCGCCGAGCGCTACCAGCGTCAGGTGCAGATGGGGCTGATGCCCGCCGGCCTGACGCTGCCGCGGGTGCCGGCCTCGCTGGGCTTCCCGCACCTGCGCGGCGACGGCGACTGGAGCCGCTTCAGCGCCAGCGAGCAGCGCCAGATGGCCCAACGCATGGCCGTCTATGACGGCATGCTGGACAACGCCGACCAGCAGATCGGCCGGTTGCGCGAGCACCTGCGCCGCATCGGCGAACTCGACCGCACGGTGTTCGTGATCATGTCGGACAACGGCGCCGACTTCACCGACGTGTCGCAGGTGAACCTGCCATTCCGGGCGTGGTATCGATGGAACTTCCCGGCCGGCGACGATGCGATGGGCGGGCCCGGCAGCTTCGTGCACTACGGGCCGTACTGGGCCGAGGTGTCGAACACGCCGCTGGCGCAGATCAAGGGCTCGCCGGGGGAGGGCGGCATGCGCGTGCCCTTCATCCTGAGCCTGCCGCCGGCACTGAAGAGCAGCATCGCCGACGGCGCCATTGCACCGGCGTTTGCCTGGGTGACCGACGTGTTGCCGACGCTGCTGGAACTGGGCGGCATCGGATTGCCCGGCGAGGAATCCGGCGCCGCCGACGGGGCGCCGCGCCATCGTCCCAGCGGCAGGAGCCTGTTGCCCTACCTGCGTGGCGAGGCCGGGCGCGTGCATGCCGAGGACGAGGCGATCGGCTTCGAAAGCCTGGGCGCGCAGGCGCTGTTCCAGGGCGACTGGAAGCTGCAGCGCATGGGCAGCCCGTACGACGGCCAATGGCGCCTGTTCAACCTGCGCGACGACCCGAGCGAAAGCCACGACCTGGCGCAGGCGCAACCCGCGCGGATGCGTCGGATGCTGGCCGAGGTGGATGCCTACAACCGGACCAATGGGGTCGTGATGCCGGAGCCCGGCTACGATCCCATCCGGCAACTGCTTCGCAACAATTGGCCGGTGCTGCTGAAACAGCTGTGGCTGTTGCCGGTGCTGCTGCTGCTGGTGCTGGCCGCCGTCCCGTGGCTGCTGGCCCGCGCCATCCGGCGTCGCCGGGAGCGACGCTGAGGCCAACCCTTCCCGAATGGAGACCCGTCGATGATCCGACTTCCGGCCGCCGCCGTGCTGCGGCTCCTGCTTCTGCTGGCCATCGCGCTGCCCGCCGCCGCCCAAACCCCCGCGCGCCCCAACATCGTCGTCATCGTCGCCGACGACCAGGGCTGGAAGGACGTCGGCTTCCACGGCTCGGACATCGCCACGCCCAACCTCGACAAGCTGGCCGCGGGCGGCGCGCGGCTGGAGAGCTACTACGCCCAGCCGATGTGCACGCCATCGCGCGCGGCGCTGATGTCCGGCCGTTATCCGCACCGCTACGGCCTGCAGACGCTGGTGATCCCCAGCAACGGCCGCTACGGCCTGCCCACCGACGAGCGGCTGCTGCCCTCGGTGCTGGCGGACGCCGGCTACCGCACCGCCATCGTCGGCAAGTGGCACCTGGGCCATGCCGAGCGGCAGTACTGGCCGCTGCAGCGCGGCTTCCAGCACCAGTACGGCCCGCTGCTGGGCGAGATCGACTACTTCACTCACGACGCCCACGGCGTGCGCGACTGGTACCGGCAGGAAAAGCCGCTGAAGCAGACCGGCTATGCGACCGAACTGATCGGCAACGAGGCGGTGCGCTGGCTGGGTCAGCAGAGTGCCAAGCAGCCCTTCTTCCTGTACCTGACCTTCACGGCACCGCACGCGCCGTACCAGGCGCCCAAGGCCTGGCTGGACCGCTATGCGCACATCGCCGACCGCGACCGCCGCGCCTATGCGGCGATGATCTCGGCGATGGACCAGCAGATCGGCCGCGTGGTCGCCACGCTCGATGCCAAGGGCCTGCGCGACAACACGCTGATCGTCTTCCAGAGCGACAACGGCGGGCCGCGCGATGCGCGCTTCACCGGCGAGATCGACATGTCGAACAGCAAGATCCCGGCCGACAACGGCCCCTGGCGCGACGGCAAGGGCTCGCTGTACGAGGGCGGCGTCAGGGTGGTGGCGCTGGCCAACTGGCCGGGGCGCATTCCGGCCGGCTCGGTGGTGGACGAGCCGCTGCATACGGTGGACCTGATGCCCACCTTCGCCGCGCTGGCCGGTGCGTCCTTGAACGGCACCAAGCCGCTGGATGGGCTGGACCAGTGGGCGGCCATTGCCGAGGGCAAGCCGTCGGCGCGTACGGAGGTGGTGATCGACGTCGAGCCCTTCCGCGCCGCGCTGCGCGAGGGCGACTACAAGCTCGTCTGGCAGGCCACGTTGCCCTCGCGCGTGGAGCTCTATGACCTGAAGACCGACCCGGGCGAGAAGAACAACCTGGCCGCAGCGCAGCCTGAGCGTGTGGCACGCATGCAGGCCCGACTGGAAGCGCAGGCCAAGGAGGCCGCGACGCCGCTGTTCTTCAAGGAAGTGGCCGGAGTGGCCAAGCCGGTGCTGTTCGGCTCGGTGGCCACGCCGGAGGACCTTCAGCAGGTGCAGAAGCAGCCCTGAGCCCGGCCCCGCGACGCGGTGGAAGATAGTTTTCCACCGTGCGCGGGCTGGCGCAGGGTCGGTCCTCTTGCCATCCGGGGGCGGGCCAGGATCGAATCGGCCGGCGCGCCATCCGCGCTGACCGAGGGCCCTGGACCATGCTGTTTCCCACCACCATCGTCGGCAGCTTTCCGCAGCCGGACTGGCTGATCGATCGCCAGAAGCTGGCCGGCCGCTTCCCGCCGCGTGTGCGCGCGAAGGAGCTGTGGCGCGTCGCCGAGCCGTATCTGCAGCAGGCCTGGGAAGACGCCACGCTGCTGGCAATCCGCGCGCAGGAGGACGCGGGGCTCGACATCGTCACCGACGGCGAGATCCGGCGCGAAAGCTACAGCAACCGCTTCGCCACCGCGCTGGACGGTGTCGACCTGGACAACCCCGGCACCGCGCTCGACCGCTCCGGCCATCCCAACCCGGTGCCGCGCATCGTCGGCCCGATCCGTCGCAGGCACGCGGTGGAGGTGGAGGACCTGCGCTTCCTGAAGGCCCACACCGACCGCCGGGTCAAGATCACCGTGCCCGGCCCGTTCACGATGAGCTGCCAGGCGCAGAACGACCACTACAAGGACGTGGCCGAGGCCGCGATGGACTACGCGGTGGCGGTGAATGCCGAGATCCGCGACCTGTTCGCCGCCGGCGCGGACGTCGTGCAGATCGATGAGCCCTACATGCAGGCGCGGCCGGAAAAGGCGCGGCAGTTCGGGCTGGCGGCGCTGAACCGCGCGCTCGAAGGCATCGACGGCACGACCGCGGTGCACATCTGCTTCGGCTACGCCGCCATCATTCACGAACGGCCGAGCGGCTACTCCTTCCTGCCCGAGTTGCGCGGCTGCGGCTGCAAGCAGGTCTCGATCGAGACCGCGCAGAGCCATCTGGATTGCGCGGTGCTGGCGCAACTCGACGACAAGCAGATCATGGTCGGCTGCATCGACCTGTCGGACATGCGCATCGAGACACCGGAGGAGGTGGCCGCGCGCATCCGCCGTGCGCTGCCCTACGTGGCGAAGGAGCGCGTGATCCTGGCGCCCGACTGCGGCATGAAGTACCTGCCGCGCGAGGTGGCGGTGGGCAAATTGCGCTCGATGGTCGAAGCGGCGCGACTGCTGCGCCGCGAGCACGCGGCCTGAAGTGGCCGCGCTTCAGGTGGCCGCGCTTCAGGTGGCCGCGCTTCAGGTGGCCGCGCGCCGGTACAGCAGCAGCGAGCCCGACAGCAGCAACAGCACCGCGCCGCAGCAGCGGTCGAGCCACTGCACCGCACGGCGCTGCAGCAGCCGCAACGCGTGCGCGCCGACGGCGGCATAGACGCACATCACCACGAAATCGAGCGCAGCGAACAGCGCGCCGATGATCAGGTACTGGGCCAACTGCGGCGCGGCCGGGTCGATGAACTGCGGCAGCAGCGCCGAGCAGAACAGGTAGCCCTTGGGGTTGGTGACGGCGACCAGGAACGAGCGCGCGAACACCGAACGTGGCGCGAGGCGCAGCGCGGGCGTGGCGGGGTAGTCAGGCAGATCCAGGCCGCCCTGCGAGCGCAGCAGCCGCAGGCCCAGCCAGGCCAGATAGGCCGCACCGACCCACTTGAGCAGCGTGAACGCGAACTCCGATGCGGCGAGCAGCGCCCCGAGGCCCAGGGCCACGGCACCGACCAGCACGAAGTCGGAGAGCACGGCGCCGAGCATGCCGGGCAGCGAGCGGCGCATTCCGAGGCGCGTCCCGTTGGACAGCGCCAGCAGCATCGTCGGCCCGGGCGTGGCGACGGTCACCAGGGTGACCAGCGTGAAGGCGATCAGCGTCGAGGTCTGCATCGGCGTGGTCCTGCGTGATGGCGCCTCAAAGGGTGCGTTGCGCCACCGGCGGCGGCGTCCACTCATAGAGCCAGGTCTCGCTCAGTGCCTGGCCGCGCGCGCGCAGGAACAGCCGCAGCGTGATCGGCTCGACCGATGCGTCGGGCACCACGTCGAACATCGCGCGCCAGCCGCGCACCGACGCCAGCGGCCGCGCCGACGTGATCTCGACCCGTCCGCGCGAGGCGCTGATCACCGCCTCGACCTCGGTCTTCGCGTCGACCAGCGCCAGGTCGCCGCCGGCGAAGTCGACCGCAAAGCGCCACGAGAAGTACTTGCGCTTCTGGCCGATGACGCCGCCAATACCGGTGCGCGTGGCCACGCAGTGCGCCAGCGCCGTTCGCGGCGCCGGATCAGCGCCCCAGGTGAGGCGGTAGGCCCACAGCATCTCCTGGCCGGGCTGCACCGGTGCGCCCGGGTTCCAGAAGGCGACGATGTTGTCGAAGGTCTCGTCCACGGTCGGAATCTCGACCAACTGCACCGCGCCCGCGCCCCAGGCACCGCGCGGCTCGACCCAGAGCGAGGGGCGGCGGTCGTAGAACACGCCGTCGTCCTGGTAGTTCTCGAACTGGCGGTCACGCTGCATCAGGCCGAAGCCGCGCGGGTCGGCGTCGGCGAAGGCGTTGAAGCGCAGCGTGGCCGGATTGCTCAACGGCCGCCACAGCCATTCGCCATTGCCGCGCCACATCGACAGGCCGTCGGAATCGTGGATCTCCGGGCGCCAGTCGTTGGCCATGCGGCGATCGTTCTCGCCCGTCTGGTACATGCTGGTCAGCGCTGCGATGCCCAGGCGTTCGATCGGCTTGCGCGGGTAGAGCGCCGCGTCCACGTCCATCACCGTGTGTTCGCCCGGCGTGATCGCGAAACGATAGGCGCCGCTGATGCTGGGTGAATCGAGCAGCGCGTACACCGTCAGCAGGCTCGAGGTGGGCGCCGGCCGTTCCAGGTAGAACTCGGTGAAGTCGGGGAACTCCTCGGGCCGCGGCAGTGCGGTGTCCACGGCCAGGCCGCGGGCCGACAGGCCGTACTGGCGCGAGCCGCCGACCGCCCGGAAGTAGCTGGCGCCGAGGAAGGCCACGATGTCCTGCTCCGGTGCCGTGTGATAGACCGCGCGGAAGCCGGCGAAGCCCAGGTCGGCCGGCTGCCGGCTGCCGTCGAGGCCGCTCTTGCCGTAGTCGAACATCGCCGGGTCGTAGGCCAGCTCCTGGGCCTGGCCCTCGCGCACCTCGAACACATGCACCGGCCGCTTGAAGAACAGGCCCAGGTGGAACAGCTTGATCTGGAAGCGCAGCGCGTCGTCGGCCCACAGCGCATGGTCGTTGCGGAAGCGAATCGCCTGGTACTGGTCCCAGTCGAGCCGTGCCAGGTCGGCAGGCAGCTCGGTGCGCGGCGCCTGGTAGGGCGCCGCGGCCAGCGCGCGGGCGCGGCCCTTCAGCTGCGCGTAGTCGAAGGCGCGGGGAGCGCCCAGCGGCTTCAACCCGGCAGCGCGCGCGGCCGGCGACAGCAGGCCCGCCCAGCCGGTGCCGAAGAGTGCGGCGCTGGCCCCGAGGGCGCGTCGTCGTTGCATCGTCAGTGTGTCGTGCGATGCCGGCCGTGCCGGCGATGCGTCTCATTCTGGCCGATGGGCCATACCCGACTCAGGCAGTCCAGCGCCGCTCGAAGTCGTGCGCCGCGAACTGCTCGACCAGGAAGTCGACGAAGCAGCGCACCTTGGCCGGCAGGTGGCGGCGTGTGGGGTAGGCGATGTTGATCGTCAGGCGCTGCAGTTCCCAGTCGGTGAGCAGCGGCACCAGGCGGCCGGCAACCACGTCCTCGTGGATGATGTACATCGGCTGCAGCAGGATGCCCAGGTGCTTCAGTGCCGCGGCGCGCACCACCTGGCCATCGTTGGCCTCCAGCACGCCCTGCACCGCCAGCGACGTGACCTCGCCACCGCAGGTCAGGCGCAGCTCGTTGGGATGGTTGGCCAGGTTGTAGATCAGCAGCCGGTGGCGTTTGAGATCCTCCGGCGTGCGCGGTGTGCCGAAGCGCTGCAGATACTGCGGCGATGCCGCCAGTACCCGCTTGGTCTCGGCCAGCCGGCGCACGGTGATCGCCGAATCGTTCTCGAACTCGCGGTTGCGCACGGCCACGTCGATGCCGTTGTCCAGCAGGTCAGGGTAGCGGTTGGAGGTGACGATCTCGACCCGCAGGTCGGGGTAGCGCGCATTGAACTCGGTCAGCAGCGGCGCGATCACGATCATCGAGAACGACAGCGAGGCCTGCACGCGCAGCAGCCCGGTGGGCTTGAGGGCGGCCTCGTTCACCGCGGCCTCGGCATCGCGCAGTTCGACCAGAAGCGGCTTGCAGCGGCGATGGAAGGCCTCGCCGACCTCGGTCAGGAACAGGCGGCGCGTGTTGCGCTGCACCAGGCGCGCCGACAGGCGCTCCTCCAGCGCGGCCAGGTGGCGGCTGGCCGCGGCATTGGACAGGCCCAGCGATTCGGCGGCCCGCGACAGGCTGCCCAGCTCGGCCACTTGCACGAAGAGTTCGATCTCGGTCCAGCGATCCATGTTTACCCGGAGTTTTCCGGCGAGCGGAAGAGAGCTTTACCGCTGCGCGCTTTTGCCTCCAACAGTGGAAGTCTAGAGTCGCCGCGCAATGCGGCATATCGATGAAGACACCATCACGCAGGCGGTGATCGCCGGCCACGCGGCGGCCGGCGATGCGCGGCTGCGCGAGCTGATGACCAGCCTCGTGCAGCATTTGCATGCCTTTGCGCGCGAGGTCCAGCTGACCGAGGCCGAATGGGCTGCCGGGCTGCGTTTCATCGCCGACGTGCTGGCAACGGGGTCGAGGACGCGCAGCAACTGGCGATGCTGCTGCCGTATGCGCTCGGGCTGTCCACATCAGCGCCCGGTGTCCGCGCTCGGCCGGCGCCGCTCCCGCCCTGGCACCGAGAGCGCGCTGCCGGCCGTCTTCCACAGCGACGGTGCCGCTGCGCTGCTGGACGCCAATCGAAGCCTGCTCGTGCGCGGCAGCAGGTGCCTGCTGACGGCCATCTGTTGATCGGCGCGTCGAGATCTGCGTCGCGTTATTATGTTGGTCTTGAAGCAGGGCGGCGCCGAAGCGCGCAGCGCGTAGTGGCGTGCCGATGGTTGCTCGTGTTGCGCGGCTTCCGTTGCAGGAGCAGGCCGTGGCGCAGGATGGTGGTGGGCTGCATGTTGTATTCTGGTCGCCACCGCGTTCATGCACCTGCAGTTCGTTATGATCAGGCGCGCGGCCACCAGCGTTGGCAGGCCCAGCAGGGTGTTCGGTGCGGCGATCGTTACCGACCGACGGTGTTGTTCGGCGGCGCAGCGCGCTGGTGACCGACTGGGTGCGGCACGCGCCCGGCCGCACGCCGGACGGCGGGCACAGCGCGCAGCCTTTCCACACACTCGACTTCGATTTCGTCCTCAACCCCACAACAGGAGACACGCCATGAGCACGCACCCCACGCACCCGCTGCCCCGCCGCACCGTCCTGGCCGCCGGCGTGGCCGGCCTGGCCGCGGCCTCTGGGCTCGTTCAGGCCCAGGCCAAGCCGATCCGCATCGGCAGCACGCTGGCGCTGACCGGGCCGCTGGCGGCTACGGCGCAGGTGCACAAGATCGTCGGCGAGATCTACATCGAGCAGGCCAACAAGCGCGGCGGCTGGCTGGGGCGGCCGCTGGAGTGGATCCTGAAGGACGACCAGTCCAAGCCCGATCTGGCGCGCACGCTGTACGAGCAACTGGTCACGGTGGACAACGTCGACCTGCTGTTCGGCCCCTACGCCACCGGCGCGATCCTGTCGGCGATGGGCGTGGCCCAGCGCTACAACAAGGTGCTGGTGCATCACACGCTGGGCATTCCGTCGCTGTCCAAGTACGACATGGCGTTCCCGGCCTGGTCGCTGGGTTCGGACCCGGCGACCACGGTGCCGAACACCTTGTTCGACGCGCTGGCCGCAAGCCCGAAGCCGCCCAAGACCGTGGCCGTGGTGACCAGCAAGTTCCCGTCGATCCAGTTCATGTCGGCGGGTGCGCGCGAGGTGCTGAAGAAGCGCGGTCTGCAGGAGGTGCTGTTCCTCGAGTGGGATTTCGGCAACCGCGATTTCGGCCCGATCGCCAACCGCATCAAGGACGCCAAGCCCGACTTCGTGTTCGTCGGTGCCATCGGGCTGGACGGCAACCTGCTGCTCGACGCGATGAAGAAGATCGACTACACGCCGCCGATGCATTTCTACCTGTATCCGTCGCCGGGGCCGCTGGTGTCGCTGCCCGAGGCGAAGAACGCGCTGTCGGTGACGGTGTTCGAGGAGCAGCCGCCGTTCACCAACGCGCCGGGCGCGGCCGAGTTCATCCGGCTGTACCACGAGCGCGCCGGCGCCGCGAAGCTGCCCGACATCGCGGTGGAGGTGCAGGCCGGCGCGTCGTACACCGCCTGGCAGATTCTCGAGGCCGGCGTCAAGGGCGCGAACAGTCTCGACGACAAGGCCATCGCCGCGTGGCTGAAGGCGAACAAGGTCGACACCATCCAGGGCAAGCTGCGCTTCGACGGCGTGGGCAACTACGGCGACGACCTGATGCGCATCAAGCAGGTGCAGAACGGCAAGTGGGTCGTGGTCTGGCCGAAGGAGGTGACCTCCGGCGGTGCCAAGCTGATGGTCAACTGACAGGGCGCTGCATCGATGTCGGGATTCACGCTGCCGAGCGCGACGCTGCTCGCGCAAGGCATCTTGTCGGGCATCTTCGTCGGTGCCCTCTATGGCCTGCTCGGCCTGGGCCTGAGCCTGTCGTGGGGGCTGCTGCGCCTGATCAATCTGGCGCATTTCGCCTTCGCCTTCCTGGCCGCCTACCTGTGCTACCAGATGGCGACGATGGGCATGGACCCGCTGCTGTCGCTGCTGGTGATCGTGCCGCTGTTCTTCGCCATCGGCGCCGGCCTGCAGGCGCTGATGGCGCGGTTCCAGATCACGCCCTTCAATTCACTGCTGCTGACCTTCGGCCTGACCGGCATCGTCGAGGCGCTGATCCAGTCGATCTGGACCGCGGATTTCCGCAAGCTCGAATCGAGCTATGCAGAACACCGCTTCAAGCTCTTCGGACTCTATGTACCGCTGCCCGAGCTGATCACGCTGCTGCTGGCCGTCGGCCTGTCCTTCGCGGTGTGGGCGGTGCTGCGCTGCACCGACCTGGGCAAGGCGCTGCGCGCCTCGGCGGAGGATGCGGCGGTGGCCGCGGCCTTCGGCATCAACGAGCGCCGCAACGCGCTGCTGCTGGCCGGTACCTGCTCGGCGCTGGCCAGCGTGGCCGGCGTCTGCCTCGCGCTCGGCTACACGCTGGCGCCGTCGCAGATCTATGCCTGGGTCGGCGTGGTCTTTGCCGCGGTGATGCTGGGCGGCCTGGCGCGCGCGCTGGCGCCGCTGATCGCCGGCATCGTCATCGGCGTCAGCGAGGCGATCACGATGACCGTGACCGCGCCGTCCTGGGCACCGCTGGTGTCGTTCACGCTGCTGATCCTGATCCTGCTGTTCCGGCCGGGAGGGCTGCATGAGCAGCCACGCCACCGCCGTCGCGACTGCGGCGCCGCGCACGGCGGCGGCGGTGCGCGAGCCCACGCCCTGGCGCATTCCGGTCGCCATCGTCGCGGCCGCGGTTGCGCTGGCCTTCGTGCCGGCGCTGCGTCTGCCGGCCTTCTACGACTCGCTGCTGTACCTGATGCTGCACTGGGTCGTGCTGGCCACCTCGTGGAACATCCTGTCGGGCTACACCGGCTACTTCTCCTTCGGCCATGGCGCCTTCTTCGGCGTCGGCCTGTACACCAGCGCGACGCTGATGGCGCGCTGGGAATGGCCGTTTATGTGGACGCTGCCGGCGGCCGCGCTGCTGGCCTGCGTGCTGGGCGTGGTGCTCGGAGCCATCGTCTTCCGCGTCAAGGGCATTCGCGGCGAGGTGTTCGCGCTGCTGACGCTGGCCGTGACCTTCGTGGTCGGCACGATCATCGTCAACACGCCCATCGACGGCGGCAACGGCGTGTCACTGGCCGCGGTGCCGGTGCCGAAGATCGGGCCGACGCCGTCGTCCACCTTCTACCTGCTGGCGCTGGCCGCGGCGGCGCTGACGCTGTTGCTGGCCTGGGGCATCAGCGTGTCCAAGCTCGGCGCCGGTCTGTTCGCCATCCACGACGACGAGGACGCGGCCGAGGTGATGGGTGTGCCGACCTTCCGCTACAAGCTCATTGCGCTGGCCGTCTCCTGCGCGCTGGCCGGCCTGGCCGGCGGCATCCACTCGCTGTTCCTGAACTACGTGACGGTGGGCGAGGTGTTCACGATCACCGTGCCGCTGACCGTGGTGCTGATGAGCGTGCTCGGCGGCACGCGCCACTGGGCCGGGCCGGCCATCGGCGCGGTGGCGATCACGCTGCTGCTGTACAGCTTCACCGCCGCCAACCATGCGGTGGCCGGCAAGGCGATGGTCGGCGTGATCCTGATCGTCGCCATCCTGTTCATGCCCGACGGCATCCTGCCGCGGCTGCAGCGCGCCTTCGGCCGGCGCCGCGGCGCGGCGGTGGGGCCGGCCACGGACGTGGCGGCGCAAGAGCTGCCGCGGGTGCCGGCAACGTCGATCGCGCCGGGCGAAGTGCTGCTGCGCAGCCGCGGCCTGGCCAAGTCGTTCCGTGGCGTGAAGGCCCTGGCCGGTGTCGACGTCGACGTGCGGCGCGGCGAGATCCTGGGCCTGCTCGGGCCCAACGGCTCGGGCAAGTCGACCTTCATCAACGTGGTCAGCGGGCATTTCCTGCCGACCGCGGGCCGTGTCGAGTTCGAGGGGCAGGAACTCGCCGGCCGCGCGGCCCACCGCATCGCCCGGGCGGGCATCTCGCGCACCTATCAGATTCCGCGGCCCTTCGGGCACCAGAGCGTGATCGACAACGTGGCACTGGCGACCCTGTTCGGCGGTGGCGTGTCGAGCCCGGCGGCGGCGCGGCGCGAGGCGATGGCATGGCTGGTCTTCACCGGCCTGCAGGACAAGGCCCGGGCACGACCGGACGAACTGAACCTGCACCAGCGCAAGTTCCTCGAGCTGGCCCGTGCGCTGGCCTCGCGGCCCCGGCTGGTGCTGCTGGACGAGGTGCTGTGCGGCCTGACACCCAGCGAGATCGACGAGGCCGTGGCGCTGGTGCGGCGCATCCGCGACCAGGGCTCGACGGTGGTCTTCGTCGAGCACGTGATGCGCGCGGTGATGGCGCTGACCGACCGCGTCGTCGTGTTCGACCAGGGCACCGTGCTGGCCACCGGTCCGGCCGAGGAAGTGATGCGCCGGCCCGAGGTGATGGCCGCCTACCTGGGCACGGCGGTCGACGCGACAGCGGCTGCGGCAACGGCCGGGACGTCGGCCACGGAGCGTCGCGATGCTTGAGGTGCATGAGCTGCAGGTGGCCTATGGGCCGGCGCCGGCACTGTGGGGCGTGTCCTTCACGATGCGCGCGGGCGAACTGCTGTGCGTCGTGGGGCCCAATGGCGCGGGCAAGACGACGCTCATCAACACGCTGGCCGGCATGCTGCGGGCGCGCGGCGGGCGCATCGTCTTCGAAGGCCACGACATCAGCGCGCTGGCGCCGCACCGCTACTGCGCCGCCGGCATCGCCATCGTGCCCGAGGGGCGCCGGCTGTTCGGCGCGATGAGCGTGCTGGAGAACCTGGAGATCGGCAGCATCCTGCCGGCTGCCAAGGCGCAGCGCGCGGCATCGCTGGAAGCGGTGCTGGCGCTGTTCCCGGCGCTGAAGGCCAAACTCGATCAGGCGGCCGGGGAACTGTCCGGTGGCCAGCAGCAGATGGTCGCGATCGGCCGCGCGCTGATGGCACGGCCGCGCCTGCTGCTGCTCGACGAACCCTCGCTGGGCCTGTCGCCGCTGATCGTGCAGGAGCTGTTCGGCGCGATCCGCCGCGTCAACCGCGAGGGCACCGCGGTGCTGCTGGTCGAGCAGAACGTGGCCACCGCGCTGCGCGTGGCCGACCGGGCCTACGTGCTCGAAGAGGGCCGCATGGTGGCCGAAGGCACGCCGGACGAACTGATGCAGCGCGACGAGATCCGCCGCGCGTATCTGGGAGTCTGACGATGCTCTACGTGCTGCACCTGCTCGACAAGCCCGGCACGGCCGATCTGCGACGCCGCCTGCGTCCGGAACACAAGACCTTTCTGGCGCGCATGGCCGATCGCATCGCCTTTGCCGGGCCCCTGCTGGCCGACGACGGCGAGACGATGATCGGCAGCCTGCTGGTGATCGATTTCCCGTCGGCGGACGCGGCGCGTGCGTGGCTGGCCGACGAGCCCTTCACGCGCGCGGGGCTCTATGGCCAGACGCGCATCGACGCCTTTGCCAACCTGTGGCCGCAGCGTTGCGGCTTTGCGCCCGAATGACCATCCGTCACATCGTGATGTGGAACGTGCGTGGCGACGACGCTGCAACGCGCCAGCGCAACATCGGGCTGCTGAAGGCCGAATTCGAGTCGCTGCGCGGCCGCGTGCCGGGCCTGCTGCATCTGGAAGTGGGCATCGACGAGAGCCGCATCGACTATGCCTGCGACGTGGTGCTGGTCAGCGACTTCGCTTCGCGCGAGGCGTTGGCCGCCTACGCGCAGCACCCGGAGCACCTGCGCGTGCGCGAAGCGCTCGGCGACATGCGCATCGCGCGCCATCAGGTCGACTACGAAGTCGCCGCCGCCGACCGCAGCCCTTGAATCCTTGGAGACACCCATGAGCCAGCACCAGACCACCGACATCACCCAGGCCGTGCTCGACCGCCTGGCGGCCGACGCCGACCCGCGCTTCAAGCAGATCATCAGCGCCGTGGTGAAGCACGCGCATGCGCTGGTGCGGGAGGTCGACCTGAAGCCCGAGGAATGGATGGCCGCCATCCAGTTCCTGACGCGCGTGGGCCAGACCTGCGATGCCAAGCGGCAGGAGTTCATCCTGCTGTCGGACACGCTCGGCATCTCGATGCTGGTGGTGCAGCTCGAGCAGGCGCGGCGTTCCGCCCAGGCGCTGGCGGACGCCTCGGCGAGCGCCAGGCCGACCGAGGCCACGGTGCAGGGGCCGTTCTACTGGGAGGGTTCGCCAGTGCTGCCGCTGGGCAGCGACATCGGTGCGGGCATGCCCGGTGAGCCCGCGTACTACAGCGGCCGCATCACCGACACGCACGGCCGGCCGCTGGCCGGCGTCTGCCTCGACGTCTGGTCGGGCGACGGCGAGGGCGTCTACGACATGCAGATGGGCGACGACGCCGGCATGCGGCTGCGTGCGCGTTTCCACACCGACGCCGACGGCCGCTATCACTTCTGGTCGATCAAGCCTTCGTACTACCCGGTGCCCGACGATGGGCCGGTGGGCGACATGCTGCGCGCGATGGGCCGCCATCCGAACCGGCCGGGCCATATCCACATGATGGTCTACCGCGACGGCTTCGTGCCCGTGACCACGCACCTGTTCGCCGCCGACAGCCCGTACCTGGATTCCGACGCCGTCTTCGGCGTGCGCGACAGCCTGATCGTGCACTTCGATGCGCACGCGCCCGGCACCGCGCCCGACGGCCGCGTGATGGCCGCGCCGTACCACAGCGCCGGCTACGACTTCGTGCTGGCGCCGGCCGCCTGAGGAGCAGAGATGAAGATCGGCAAGGCCACCGTTCCCGAATCGGCGATCTGCACCTCCGACGACGAGACCATCGTCGTGCGCGGCCACGACCTGTGTCGCGAGCTGATCGGCCGGCTGTCGTTCACCGACTACTTCTGGCTGCTCGTCACCGGGCAACGCCCTAGCCCGATGGCCAGCCGGGTGCTCGATGCGACGCTGGTCGCGATCGCCGAGCATGGCCTGGTGCCGAGCGTGCAGGCCAGCCGCATGACGCTGGCGGCCGCGCCCGACGCGATCCAGGGGGCGGTGGCGGCCGGCATCCTGGGCTGCGGTTCAGTGATCCTGGGCGCGTCGGAGACCGCGGGCCGGCTGTTCCTGCGCATCGATGCGCTGGCGCGGGAGAAGTCGTTGTCGCTGGAGGAGGCCGCGGCCGAGGTCGTGCGCGAGCTGCGTGCCAGCAAACAGGCGATACCCGGCTACGGCCATCCGCTGCACAAGGCGCGCGATCCGCGCGTGGCGCGGCTGTTCGCGGTCGGCGTCGAGGCCGGCACGCCGGGGCATTTCGTGGCCATCGCCGAAGCGGTGGAGAAGGTGCTGCCCGGCATCACCGGCCGCGACCTGCGGCTCAACGTGTCGGCCGCCATTCCCGCAGTGCTGCTCGATGCCGGCTTCCCGGCGGAGGCCCTGAAGGGCGTGCCGATCCTGGCGCGTACCGCCGGCCTGATCGGTCACCTGACCGAAGAGCTGGCGCGGCCGATCGGTTTTGCGTTGTCCTACCAGGCCACACGCGAGCAGCGCTACGTCGGCGAACTGCCTGCCGGCGTGAGCCTGAAGCCGGAGCACTGAGGCCGTGGCCAAGGTACTGCAGGGCGTGCGCGTGCTCGAGCACGGCACCTTCATCACCGGCCCGGCGGCGGCGATGCTGCTGGGCGACCTGGGCGCCGACATCGTCAAGGTGGAGCAGCCGGCCGGCGACCCGTTCCGCGCCTTTCGCGGCGGCCTGTACAGCCCCCACTACCAGACCTACAACCGCAACAAGAAGAGTGTGCGCCTGGACACGCGGCAGGCGGCCGATCTGTCGCTGTTCGACAAGCTGGTGGGCGAGGCGGATGTCTACATCCAGAACTTCCGCCCCGGGGTGGCCGAGAAGCTGGGCGCCGGCGAGGCCCGGCTGCGTGAGCTGAATCCGCGGCTGGTCTACTGTGCGATCAGCGGCTTCGGGCCCGATGGTCCGGCGGCGGCGCGGCCGAGCTACGACACCGTGGCGCAGGCGGCCAGCGGCTTCCTGAAGCTGCTGGTGAACCCGGCGAATCCGCGTGTGGTCGGACCGGCGATCGCCGATGCGCTGACCGGCTTCTACGCCGCCTTCGGCATCCTCGGCGCGCTGTACGAACGCGACAGGCGGGAGCGTGCGCAAGGCGACCGGGACGATGGCGACGGCGCGCGCGGGCGGCGCGTGGAAGTCTCGATGTTCGAGGCGATGACGCACTTCAACCTCGATGCCTTCACGCACCTGTTCTCCGAGGGCGAAGTGATGGGCCCGTTCAGCCGCCCCAGCGTGTCGCAGAGCTATGTGCTGCCGTGTGCCGACGGCAAGTGGATTGCGCTGCACATGAGCTCGCCGCCGAAGTTCTGGGAGGGGCTGGCCAAGGCGATCGAGCGGCCCACGCTGTTCGACGACCCGCGTTTCGCGACGCGCGAGGCGCGCATCGCGCACCAGCCGGAGCTGATCGAACTGCTGACGGGGCTGTTCGCCGCCCGGGACCGCGCGGAATGGTGCCGCCGCCTCGAAGCGCTGGACGTGCCGCATGCGCCGATGTACGACACCGACGAAGTGCCGGAGGATCCGCAGGCGCGGCATCTGCAGTTGTTTGTCCAGGCTCCGCACCCCGAGGGCGGTTCCTGGACCAGTGTGCGCTCGCCGCTGAGTTTCGATGGCGAGCGCGCGCTGGACCTCAAGGCACCGCCGCTGCTCGGCGACCACGACCAGATGCTGCGCGCCGGCCAATCGGTGTGGACGGCGCACGACACCTGAACGCCGCGCGCCATCGATCGGACCGCGCTGCCGCGTGGCCTCAGCCGCCGTGCTGGTTCGGCGCCCGCCACGCGCGCTCGAAGGGCAGCCGCCAGGCGTGCGGCGCGATCAGCTGGTGGATCGACTTCGGGCCCCAGGAACCGGGCTGGTACAGCCGCACCGGCGGCGGCGCCTCCAGCAGGTGCGTCGACACCTGCCACAACCGTTCGATGCCTTCGGCCGTGGTGAACAGCGTGCGGTCGCCGCGCATCGCGTCCAGGATCAGGCGTTCATAGGCTTCCAGCACGTCACCGATCAGGCCGGTGTCGTGCATCGCGAACTGCAGGCTGAGCTTGTCCAGCCGCATGCCCGGGCCGGGGCGCTTGCCGTAGAAGCTCAGGCTCATCTTCGACGCGTCGGCCAGGTCGAAGGTCAGGTGATCGGGCCCCTGCGCACCGACCCCGGAGCCCGGCGGGAACATGCTCTTCGGCGGTTCGCGGAAGGCGATCGAGATGATGCGCTGGCCCTCGGCCATGCGCTTGCCGGTGCGCAGGAAGAAGGGCACGCCGGCCCAGCGCCAGTTGTCGATGTAGCACTTCAGCGCGATGAAGGTCTCGGTCTCGGACTCGGGGTCCACGCCATCCTCGTCCCGGTAGCCGACGTACTGGCCGCGCACCACATTGGCCGGCTCGACCGGCAGCATGCTGCGGAAGACCTTGTTCTTCTCCTCGCTGATCGGCTCCGGCTCCAGCGCGGTGGGCGGCTCCATGGCCATGAAGGCCAGGATCTGGAACAGGTGCGTGACCACCATGTCGCGGTAGGCACCGGTCTGCTCGTAGAAGCCCGAGCGCTTGCCCAGGCCCAGCGTCTCGGGCACGTCGATCTGCACGTGGTCGATGAAGTTGCGGTTCCAGATCGGCTCGAACAGGCCGTTGGCGAAGCGGAACGCCAGGATGTTCTGCGCCGGCTCCTTGCCCAGGAAATGGTCGATGCGGAAGATCTGCTCCTCGTCGAAGACTTCGTGCAGCCGGCCGTTCAGCGCCACCGCGCGGGGCAGGTCGGTGCCGAAGGGCTTTTGCATGACGATGCGCGAGCGCTCCACCAGTCCGGCTTCGCCCAGCAGGCGCACCGCCGACAGCGCGGCATTCGGCGGCACGCTCAGGTAGTGCAGGCGCCGGCTTTCGGCGCCGAAGCTCAGTTCGGCCTGCTCGACCGCCGCCTTCAGCGCGGAGGCGCCAGCGGCCAGCGGCACATAGTCCAGGCTGGCGGCAAAGGCCTGCCAGTCGGCTTCGTTGACCTTGCGGGCGAAGAATTCGTCCAGCGCGCTGCGTGCCGTGCGGCGGAAGCCGTCGGCGTCGAGTTCGTCGAGCGAGACGCCGATCACCTTGCAGCCCGGGATGAAGCCCGAGGTGGCCAGGTGATACAGCCCCGGCAGCAGCTTGCGGCGCGCCAGATCGCCGGTCGCGCCGAACAGCACCACCACCTGCGGAAAACGTGGGCCCACGCCGGGCGGAACCTTGGCCACGGTCACCTCCTCGTTGTGCTTGTGTCCGATCCGCATCGGCTGTAGCAAGTATCAGACCGGTGCCGCGCCGACGGCGGACGACGCGTGTCCGAAGCAGACCTTGGCCTCATCGCTCCGGCACGCGAAAGCGTGCGAGATAGACGCCGCCGCCGAGCAGGAAGCGCAGTTCGGGCTCGCCGATGCGATCGGCCAGCTTCTGCCAGGGCCGGTCCAGCCCGGCCAGCGATGTCACCGAATACCAGGCTGCGGGGCCGACGAACAGGTTCACCGGCAGCGCCCAGGCCGGCGCCCACTTCAACCCCGACGCCACCACCGTCGCGCCGGGCTTCAGCTGCTGCAGCAACAGCTGCAGCGCGGCGTCGCTCTGCATCACGTCGTGGGTGAAATGCAGCAAGGCGGCGTCGGCCTGCAGCGTCGCGGGCGCCTCCTCGGCCGCCGCGACGAGCAGCCGCACGTTGCGCCAGCCATGACGCCGGACCCTGGCGCGCGCGCTCGATCATCTCGGGGCTCGGTTCGATGCCGACGACCTGCCCGTGCACGCCGACGGCCCGCCGCAGGCCCTCGAAGCTCAGGCCCGTGCCGCAGCCGACGTCCAGCACGCTGCCTCCGGGGTGGACCTCGAGCCAGGCGATGGCCTGCCGCCGGATCGGCTCGAAAGGCAGCAGTTCGAGGTCATAGGTCGATGCCCGGCGGCGATATTGCGCCAGTGCGGCCTGGCGGTCCGGTCTCGAGCCACGGCGGCGAAAGGGCGACATCCGGTATTCCCTGGGGCGGCGTGTCCGGAGTCAGTGTCGGCCAAGTCGGCGCCAATGGGGTTGATCGGGCGCATTTGTCGCAAAATCGAAACGAAAGGCAACGCTCGCCGCCATCGCCCCGGCCTATGTCAACCCGGTTCCCTGGGCCGCGTTATCATGTTGCGCCGTGACAACCTCAGCGCGCTTGAGGTGAGGAAAGGCATCAGTTTTGCTGTCCAATCCCGCTACAGGCATCTGTGTTATTGCATGCCGGTCAAACCCCAGGAGAACCTGACCATGAAGAAAACCCTTAGCTCGCTCACCTTGGCCGCGGTCGCACTGTTCGCCGCTCAAGCTGCCTTCGCCCAGTCGCCGACCCGCGAAGAAGTGAAGAAGGAAACCGCTGCCGCCAACAAGGCTGGCGCGATCCCCGGCACCGGTGGCAGCAACGTTCCGGATGCGGCAGCGGGCAGCCAGTCGCCGAAGCAGAAGGCGGCCACGTCGGACACCACCCGTGCCGCGCGTAAGGAGTCCACCGCTGCCGCCAACAAGGCCGGCGCGATCCCGGGTACCGGCGCCAGCAACACGCCCGAGACCGCAGCGGGTGCTCAGTCGCCGAAGCAACAGGCCGCCACGTCCGACACCACCCGTGCCGCGCGCAAGGAAGCCACCGCCGAAGCCAACAAGGCTGGCGCGATCCCGGGCACGGGCACCGGTGGCACCGCCACTAGCGACGCTGCGCCGAAGAAGTAGATTGGCCGATGAGCCTGGCGCCGGGCGCCAGGCCGAAGTACATGGCGACCTCAGGGTCGCCATTGTTTTTTGCGCCTGGCGCCTGTGCTCGCGCGGGCAGAATAGCGCTGCTCGCATGGTCGCCGGCAATAGGAGGAATCGACATGAAGAAGCAATGGGGTTCGATCGCAGCCTTCGCCTGGGCTCTGGCGGTAGCGCCTGCCTGGGCGCAGTCGTCGTCGGCGTCGCCGGCGCCGACCCGCGCGGAGGTCAAGAAGGACACGGCCGATGCCAACAAGGCGGGTGCGATTCCCGGCACCGGCACCGGCCCGAATGCCAACTACGTGCCGCCGATCACCGCCAAATCCGACGCGTCGCGCGCGGAAGTCAAGAAGGAGACGGCCGCAGCCAACAAGGCCGGTGCGATTCCGAACACCGGCACCGGCCCGACCGAAACGGTCGCCGAGGAGAAGGCGCAGCGTGCCTCGAAGTCCACGGCGTCGCGCGCCGAGGTGAAGAAGGAAACCGCCGCCGCCAACAAGGCCGGCGAAATCAAGTCGGGCGAGGCGAACATTCCGGCCAAGGACAAGTAGCCGTCCGCAGCACGCCTCTCGCTGCAGGTACCTAGCGGGGCCGCTGCAGGGGCCATTGCAGCAGGCCTGTGGCCAGGCCGGTGCCGGCGAGGATCAGCACGGTGGTGCCGAGCATGCCCAGCGTGATGGGCTCGCCGAGCAGCAGCGCCGCCCACAGCATGGCAAAGGCGGGCACCAGGAAGGTCACGGTGATGGCCCGCGCCGGGCCGATGCGCGCGATCAGCCTGAAGTACAGCACGTAGGCGAGGCCGGTGCACAACAGCGCCAGCGCCAGCACGGCGAGCCACGCGCTGGCCGGTGCAGGATGGGGCGGCCAGGCCCAGACCGCCGGCAGCGCCAGCGCCAAGGCCGCAGCGATCTGGCTGCCGGTCGCGACGGCCAACGGCTGCACACCCACCAGATAGCGGCGCGCGAAGCAGGCCGAAAACCCATAGAGGGCCGCGGCGGCCAGGCAGACGACGATGGCCACGACGCGGCCCTGGAGCTCGGCGCCTGGATGCGCGGCGTCCCAGGCCAGCGCCACCACGCCGACGAAGCCGAGCACCAGCCCGGCCGTGCGCGATCGGCTGCCGGGTTCGCGCAGCCACAGCATCGCGATCAGCGCACCGAACATCGGGCTGGTGGCGTTGAGGATGGACGACAGCCCGGCCGGGATCGACAAGGCCGCAAAGCTGAAGCCCAGGAAGGGCAGCGCCGAATTGGTGATGCCGACGCAGGCGATCGGCCTCCAGTGGCGGCGCAGGTGGCCGAAGCCGCCGCGCGCGGCGAGCAGCGGTGCCAGCAGCAGCGCGGCGCCGGCTACGCGCAATGCGGCCATCGGCAGCGCGCCGAAGTGCGGTGCGGCGACGCGCATGAAGAGGAAGGAACCTCCCCACAGCGCAGCCAGCAGCAGCAGGTCGGCGACGTCGCGCCGCGTCATCGGTCCGCGGCTGCGGGCGGCAGCGCACCTTCCAGGCGCAGCAGCGCCTGCTTGCGCGGCAGCCCGCCCGCATAGCCGGTCAGCGAACCGTCCCGGCCCAGCACGCGGTGGCAGGGCACGATGATGGACAGCGGGTTGCGACCGATGGCGGCGCCGGCGGCGCGGACCGCCTGCGGTCGACCGCTGCGGGCGGCCACGGCCGCATAGGTGCTGGTGGCGCCGGCGGGGATCTCGCGCAGCGTGCGCCACACGGCCTGCTGGAAGGGCGTGCCCTGCGGGTCCAGCGGCACGCGGAAGCGGGCCGCCGCGCCATCGCGCCAGTAGCGCGCGAGCTCCTCGCTGGCTTGCGCGATGAAGGCTTGGTGCGGGTCCTGCGCGGCGTCCAGCGGCCCCGGATGGTGGGCCTGGCCATCGAACCACAGGCCGGCGAGGCCCCGCGCCGTCGCCGCCAGCATGAGCGGGCCGAGCGGCGAATCGAAACGTGCTTGTGCGACCAGGTGGGTGGGTTTCATCGTGTCCTCTCCAGGTGATGCCACAGGCCCATCACCGCATAGGCGCGCCAGGGCCGCCAGGCCTCGGCGCGGGCCAGGGCCGACGCGACATCGCGCGTGCCCAGTGCATTGAGCACGCCGATATCGCTGGCGGCAAAGGCGTCGGGCCAGCCGAGCACGCGCATCGCGATCAGCTGCAGCGTCCATTCGCCGATGCCCGGCAGCGCGTGCAACGCCTGCAACGTGGGCTCCAGTGCGGCGTCGGGCTGCAGTTCGATGCGGCCCTCGGCCACCTCGCGGGCCAGCGCCTGGAGCGCGGCCACACGCTGGCGCACGATGCCGAGCCGGCCGATGCGCGCTGGGTCGGCCGCAGCCAGCT
>JBGAII010000041.1:0-29244 GCA_044225625.1 Rubrivivax sp. | reverse complement strand
CCCAGCGGCGGCGCGACTCCAGGTCCATCGGGCTCAGCTTCCACTGCTTGAGCGGGTCGTGGATGCGGCCCAGGAAGCGCAGATGCTGCTCGTCGTCGGAGATCGAGAACCAGTACTTGATCAGCTGGATGCCGCTGCGCACCAGCATGCGCTCGAACTCCGGCACCGAGCGGAAGAATTCCTCCACCTGCGCGTCGCTGCAGAAGCCCATCACGCGCTCGACGCCGGCGCGGTTGTACCAGCTGCGGTCGAACAGCACCATCTCGCCGGCGGCCGGCAGGTGCGCGGCATAGCGCTGGAAATACCACTGCGTGCGCTCGCGGTCGTTCGGCGCGGGCAGCGCCACCACACGCGCCACGCGCGGGTTCAGCCGCTGCGTGATGCGCTTGATCACCCCGCCTTTGCCGGCGGCGTCGCGGCCTTCGAACAGGATCACCACCTTGTGGCCGCTGTGCTGCACCCAGTCCTGCAGCTTGACCAGCTCGCGCTGCAATCTGAACAGCTCGCGGAAGTAGTGGCGGCGCGCCGCATGGTCCGGCTGGGCCTCGCGCCCGTCCAGTGCCGCGGCCAGCGCGTCGACGTTGCGGTCTTCCAGCTCGAGCTCCAGCTCCTCGTCGTAGCCGTCCTCCAGGTCGTTCTGGATGCGGCGCATCAGTTCGTCGTCGTTCAGTGTCAAGGCGTCACCCGTGCTCGTCCCGCGCGCGGGCCCGCGCGCACCGGGCGAGCTTAGGCGCCGACGGTGTCAATTCCGTGACGGCGCGCGGCGGTCGCCGAGCCGCTATGCTTGCCGCCCCCATGCCGAGCGCCACCGCCATCCACATCACCGACATCGAGGCCGCCATCAACTGGTGGCGGGAGCGCAGGCCCTCGCCCGACGGCCTGCGCGCCTGCGAGGAAGTGCTGGCACTGGCCGAGGTTTATGCGCTGATGGTCTACCACCACGAACCCGAGTGCGACGAGCACACGATGCCCGACGCCGCGCGCGACGCCTGGCTGGCGTGGTACGCCACCACGCCCGATGCGCCGTGCATCGCCATCTGCTCCACCTCGCAAGGCGACGCCGAATGCAAGGGCTGCGGCCGCAGCTTCGAGGAGGTGCAGCACTGGCAGGCCTACACCCCGGCGCAGAAGCGCGCGGTCTGGCGCCGCATCACGATGGAAGCGCGGGCCTGGCGCTTCAATCGTTATGCCGAGCGCGCGCGCCAGGCGACCGGCATCGACCATCCGCCACCCGACAGCTTCAGCCGCGGAGCCGCCTCTTGAGCGCGCTGCCCGGCGAGGGCGCGGCCACCGCCGCGCCGCGCTCGTGGCGCGAGTCGGCCGCGCGCATCCTGCCGCTGGCCTGGCCGGTGTTCATCGCGCAGCTGGCGGTGATCGCCTTCGGCACCGTCGACACGCTGCTGGTGGCGCGCTACGCGGCACTGGACCTGGCGGCGCTGGCGGTCGGCTCGGCCGCCTACATCACGGTGTTCATCGGCTTCATGGGCGTCGTGGTCGCGGCCGGGCCGATCGTCGGCCAGTTCTTCGGCGCGAAGAAGCTGCACGAGGCCGGCCACCAGTTGCACCAGGCGGTGTGGGTGGCGCTGGGGCTGGCGGTCGTCGGCAGCACGCTGCTGGCCTTTCCGCTACCCTTCGTCGCCCTGGCGCGGGCCGAGCCGGCGGTCGAGGCCAAGATGCGCCAGTACCTGTTGGCGCTGGCCTTCGCGCTGCCGGCGGCGCTGCTGTTCGCCGCCTACCGCGGCTTCAACAACGCGGTGTCGCGGCCGAAGGCGGTGATGATCATCCAGCTGGCCGGCCTGGGCCTGAAGGTGCCGCTGTCGGCGCTGCTGGTCTTCGGTCTGCCGTCCATCGGCGTGCCGGCGCTCGGCGTGCTCGGTTGCGGCATCGCCACCGTGCTGGCGATGTGGCTGCAGGTGGCGGCCGGCCTGTGGGTGCTGACACGCGACCGCTTCTATGCGCCCTTCGCCTTCGGCCGCCGGCTGCGCCCGCCGGACCGCCAGGCCATCGCCGCGCAGCTGCGCCTGGGCATCCCGATGGGCGCGTCGATCCTGATCGAGGTCACCGGCTTCGCCTTCATGGCGATCTTCATCGTGCGCCTGGGCGCCACTGCCGTGGCCGGCCATCAGCTGGCCGCCAACATGGTGTCGATCCTGTTCATGCTGCCGCTGGCGCTGGCCAACGCCACGGCCACGCTGGTGGCACAGCGCATCGGCGCCCGCGACCTGGCCGCCGCGCGGCGCATCGGCTGGCACGGTCTGCAGATCGGCGTGTGCCTGGGCGCGCTGGTCGGCGGCCTGATCTTCGCGCTGCGCCACGGCGTGGTGCGGCTGTACACCGACGATGCCGCGGTCATCGCCGCAGCGCTGCCGCTGCTCGCCTGGGTGGCGCTGTTCCACACGGCCGACGCGGCGCAGGCCATCGCCTCCTTCGTGCTGCGCGCCTACCGCATCGCGACGCTGCCGATGCTGATCTTCGCGGTTTCGCTGTGGGGCGTGGGCCTGGGCGGCGGTTATGTGCTGGCCTTCGACCTGACCGGGCTGACGCCGCCGGCGCTGCGCGGCGCGCGCGGCTTCTGGGTGGCCAGCACCGTCGGCCTGGTGCTGGCGGCGCTGGGTCTGTCCGGCCTGCTGGCGCTGGTGCTGCGCCGACAGTCGCGGCGTGAGGCCGCACCGCCCCCGCGCTGAGCGCCGCGCTTCCTGCGCGTCACGGCGCCGGCTCGGCGCGCCCCTTCATCAGCGGCCACAGCGCCAGCGTATAGACGAGGCTGGCCGCGATCAGCGGCGCGGCCACGCCGAAGCGCAACAGCCACGCGCCGAGCGCCGCGCTGGCCACGAACAGCACGATCGACAACACGCGCCGCTGCCAGTGCGGCGAGCGCCCGCCGGCCCAGCGCGATTCGGACACCAGGCCGGCCAGCGTCAGCGTCAGCACGTTGGTGGCGATGTCCGGCACGCCGTGGCGGCGCATCAGCGCGTTGTGGATGCCCATCGCGAAGGCCAGCAGCGCGACGATCAACGGCCGCTGCCAGCTCTGGGCGATGCCGACGGCCAGGTCGTGCTCCAGCGGCCCGACACGCTGCGGGTCCAGCACCACCGCCAGCAGCGTGGCCAGCAGGATGGCGGCGTACTCCACCGGATAGCCGATCAGCCGCGCGCCCAGCGGATGGCGACCGTTGGCCCAGCGGCCCGCCGCCAGCGCGCCCAGGCAGAAGGGCACGATCGCGAACAGGCAGGCCAGCGCATGCGGGCCGAACGCCTGCCCGCCGGCCAGCGCCAGCGCAATCAGCAGCAGGTTGCCGGTCATCAGCTCGGCGAACACACCGCCGAGCGCCAGGAAGCAGGCCGCGTCGACCAGCCCGCAGATCGCGCTCAGCGCGAAGACACCGTGCTTGTAGGCCGGCGCGGCAGGCATCGGCCGCGTCCTCAGGCGCCGGCTTCGAACGCAGGCCGGCGGCCGCCAGCGCCGCCACCGCCTCGATACCCAGCCCCGCCGCCGGCGAGACGATGCCGTAGTGCGACGTGCGTCCGAGGCTGCCGTCGGCCAGACCGAGCGCCGCGCAGACCACCATCTCCGGCGTCGAGCGGTAGCCCGGATGGCCCTGCGCGACGACGCGGCCGGCGAAGCGGGCGCCGCGCGCGCCCCGGGCCCGCACCTGCAACTCGTAGCCGACGGCATCCAGCGCCTTCTCGCTCGGCCCACTCCCCGGCTTCGGTGCCAGCCGCTGCAGCACGGCGCGCAGCGCGTTGCGCTGGAACTGCAACGGCCCGGCGACGGCCGCGCTCAGCTGGGCCATCGGCAGCGCCACCGACGCGGCGCCGGCCCACTGCAGCGCCTGCGCGGCACGCGGCGGCAGCTGCTCGCTGCCGCGCAGCAGCCGGCCCATGTGCATGCCCTCGCGGTAGCGGAAGGCGGGATCGAACAGCGCCGCATCGTGGCGCAGCGCGATGCCGCGCAGGACCACCGGCGGGTTGATGAACGGACCGGGCAGCGTCGGCGCCAGCACCGTGCCCAGCGCCGCGTCGACGCGCGGTACCCAGTGCAGCGCATTGCGCCGGGCGATGCCTGCGGCATCGGGCGTGCCGGGCGGCAACAGGCAGCCCATGTCGCGCAGGCAGTCGCTGCGGTCGTGCGCCAGGATCTCCAGCACGCTGGCCGCGGTGCCGCCGCTGACCAGGTCGCGCGGGTCGAGCAGCGGCCGGCCTGTCAGGCTGACCGCGATCGTCACGCTGGCACAGGGCTCGCCGGCATGCCGGCGCAGCTGCTCGGCCGCCCACAGCGTGGCCAGGTCAAAGGGCAGCGCCTCGTAGCCGGCGCAGGGGATGATCTTGACGCGCGCACCTTCGGCCGCCGCATGCTGCTCGCGGATCAGGCGCTGGATCCAGAAGGTCTCGGCCGACAGGTCCAGGTAGTGCGTGCCGGCGCCGATGCAGGCCGCGACCACGGTGTCGCCGGTGGCGTGATACGGCCCGGCCAGGTTGACCAGCACCTTCGTGCGCCGGGCCAGCGACCGCA
This sequence comes from Rubrivivax sp., assembly GCA_044225625.1. GTDB lineage: Bacteria > Pseudomonadota > Gammaproteobacteria > Burkholderiales > Burkholderiaceae_C > Rubrivivax. The sequence goes on along the minus strand of JBGAII010000041.1, from coordinate 24,732 downwards.
TCGCGGCGGCGTCGCGCGTGTCGGCCACGATGAGCTGCGGCGGCCGCGCCGGCGCCAGCTGCTGCACCAGCGCCTGCAGACGGTCGGCATCGCGCCCGGCGATGCCCCAGTGGGCGTCGGGCCGCTGGCGCAGCAGCGCACGCACCGCCTGGCGGCCGGTGAAGCCGGTGGCGCCGAGCAGCACCAGATCCAGCCGCCGGCGCGCGCCGGGGTCGGTCTTGGGGTCTTGCCAGCGGGGGTCTTGCCGGCGTTCGTCTTGCCGGGGCTTGTCTTGCGTGTGGCCATGGCCGTAGCTTAATGGCCGCGCGGCGGCATGCGCCGGTCAGCCCTGCGGCAGACTCAGCCGGAAGCAGCTGCCGCCGCCGTCGCGCGGCTCGCAGCGCACGCTGCCGCCGTGCGCCAGCGCGATCTGCCGCACCAGCGCCAGGCCGAGGCCGACGCCGCCCTCGCGCTCGGCATGGCCGGGCAGGCGGAAGAAGGCTTCGAAGATGCGCTCGCGATAGGCCTCCGGCACGCCCGGGCCGCGGTCGCAGACGCTGATCTCGGCGCCGCCGGACGTGCGCCGCACCTGCACCTCCACCTGGCCGCCGCCATAGCGCTGCGCGTTCTCCAGCAGGTTGCGCAACGCGCGGCGCAGCAGCCGTTCGTCGCCCTGCACCTGCACCGCCTCGCCTTGCGCCGCCAGCTGCAGCCGCGCCGCCTCTTCGACGGCGAGGCCCAGCAGTTCGACCGCGTCGTGGCGCTGCAGCGCGGCACCGCCCTCCAGCCGGCTGGCCAGCAACACCTCTTCGACCAGCGCGTCGAGTTCGCCGATGTTGGCGTGGATCTCGCGCTGCAGGCCCTCGCGGCGCGCCGGCGGCGCGTCTTCGAGCATGGCCACCGCCATCTTCAGCCGCGCCAGCGGCGAACGCAATTCGTGGCTGGCATTGGCCAGCAGGCTCTGGTGCGAGCGCAGCAGCGCTTCGATGCGCGCCGCCGCGCGATTGAAGCTCGCGCCCAGCGCCGCGACCTCGTCGCGCCCCTCTTCGGCCACGCGCTGGTCCAGCGCGCCGCCGCCGAAGGCTTCGACGCCCTGCTTCAGCGCCTCGAGCCGGCGCGTCAGGCGGCGCACCACCGGCCAGGCGCCGATGGCGACCGCGGCATAGAGCATCAGCAGCAGCGCCGCCAGGCCCAGCCCGCCGGACGGAATCAGACCGGGCCACCATCCCGGCGGCGGCTCGACAGAGCGCGGCCCCATCGGGCCGCCCGGACCTGCCGGCATGCCGTGGCTCAGCCCCATGCCCTCCAACGGCCCGCGGCCCGGCCCGCCGAGGCGCGGCGGCGGCGGGCGCATCACCCAGAGCGTGCGGCCGTCGTCCAGCCGGACCGCCTGCGCCCGCCGGGGCGGGCCGGGTGCGTCATCGGCCTGGCGGCGCGAGAAGGATTCGGACGCCCCGATGCGCTGCCCTTGCTCGTCGTCCAGCGCCAGCGGCAGGCGCAGGCGCTCGGACCATTCGCGCAGCCCGGCCCGCTGCTCCTCGGGCGGCGCATCGGCACGCGGCAGCGCGTGCTGCAGCAACTCGCCCCAGGCCGAAGTCCGGTCCTGCGCGGCGGCGACGAAACGGGCGCGCTCCTGATCGAAATGCCGCTGCACCAGCCAGCCGGAAATGCCGGCGAACAGCGCCAGCGCCAGCAGCACCGTCAGGTAGATGCGCAGGTAAAGCGAACGCACGGCCCCTCAGGCGTCCTGCGTCTTGGCGAACACGTAGCCGGCACCGCGCACGGTGAGCACCCGTTGCGGCGCCTTCGGGTCGTCCTCGATCACCGCACGAATGCGTGAGATGTGCACATCGATGCTGCGGTCGAAGGCCTCGATCGGATGCCCCTTCAGGGCATCCATGATGCGGTCGCGCGAGAGCACCCGCCCGGGGCTGCGCGCCAGCACCGACAGCAGCTCGAACTGGTGGCTGGTGAGCTCGCAGGCCTGCCCGTCGAGGCGTGCCTGGCGTGCACCCAGATCGATCTCCAGGCGGCCGAAGCGCAGTACCTCGCCCGGCGCGGCGTCGGGCAGCGCGCGCCGCAGCAGCGCCTTGACGCGCGCCAGCAGTTCGCGGGGCTCGAAGGGCTTGGGCAGATAGTCGTCGGCGCCGAGCTCGAGCCCGACCACGCGGTCCATCGGCTCGCCACGCGCGGTCAGCATCAGCAGCGGCAGACGGTGCAGCCGGGTGTCGCCGCGCAGCTCGCGCGTCAGCTCCAGCCCGTCGCCATCGGGCAGCATCAGGTCGAGCAGCAACGCGTCGTAGTGGCTGTGCTTCAGCCGCTCGCGTCCCGCGGCCAGCGAGCCGGCGCAGTCGACCTCGAAGCCGTGGCCGCGCAGGTAGTCGCCCACCATCGTGCTCAGGCGCACGTCGTCGTCGATCAGCAGCAGTCTTTCGTTCATCCGGCCATCACGCAAAAAGGCCCCGGTACCCACAAGGCACCGGAGCACAAGGACCCGCCGCCGAGCGGGCCCGGAGTCATCGTCCTGCCGCCCTCACCCCTTTGGCGCCGGGTCCAGGCTCTGCCGTTCACGCCACTGGCGCTGCATCATCTCGCGCCGCTGGGCCATGTACTCGGCCATCTGCTTGCGCTGGTCGGGTGTGAGCACGCGGCTGATGTCGATCATCGCATTCATCATGCGCTTGCTGGCCGCGTCGTGCATCGCCAGCTGCTTCTGGCGCAGCGCCTCGACAGCCGCGGCGTCGACGGTCGGCTGCGCGAACAGCGTCATGGCCTGCTCGCGCAGCGCGCGGCCGGCCTCGTGCTGGGCCCGCATGTCCGTCGCGGCGGACTTCATGATCTGATCGATCTGCGTACGCTGCTCCGGCGTGGCGTTGACCCGCTCCAGCATGCGCTTGAGCATGCCGCCGAACATCGGGCCTTCGGGCCCGCCGCCCATCGGCCCGCCGGGGCCGCCGGGGCCGCCGTGCATCGGCCCGCCGGGGCCCTGGGCCAGCTGCATGTCGGGGCCGCCTGGCATGGCCAGCGCCGGCAGCGCGAGGCCCGCGCCGAGCGCCAGACTGAGCCCGGCCATCAGCTGGCGGGTACGTCGGTGATACGTCTTCATTGTCTTGCTCCCTAGGGCTGAGGTGTCGATGGACCGAATCTTGCACGACCGCCGTATCCCCGCGGTTCCGCGCCGGTAAAGTAGTGTGAACCCACCATGCGGTGTCCTGGCTATGGCCTGACCCCGGAGCGCGCAGGGGGCGCCTATGGAGCCGGCGCTCAGGCGCGCCCGTGCCGATCGCGCAGCGTGGTCTTCAGCACCTTGCCGTAATTGTTCTTCGGTAGCGCGTCAACCTCGAAGTAGCGCTTCGGGCGCTTGAAGCGCGCGATCCGGCTCAGGCACAGCGCATCGAGCTCGGCGTCGATGCCGGTCACGCCCTCACGGAGGACCACGTAGGCAACGACGACCTCGCCCCACTCGGCATCGGGTACGCCGATCGCCGCGACCTCGACCACGGCGGGATGCTGTAGCAGGACCTCCTCGACCTCCCGCGGATAGATGTTCGAGCCACCACTGATGATCAGATCTTTCGAGCGGTCCTTCAGGGTCAGGAAGCCCGAGTCGTCGAGCACACCCATGTCGCCGGTCCACAGCCAATCGTCACGCAGCGTGCGTGTGGTCGCAGCAGCGTCGTGCCAATAGCCATGCATCACAGTGTCGCCACGCACGACGACCTCGCCGACGTTCCCTGCGGGAAGTGCTCGTCCATCACAATCGACGACACGGACCTCGACCGCACTCTGCCTGCAACCCACCGACCCGAGACGGGCCATCCAGCGCGGATGCGCCTCGTCTTCGATGTCGAGGCGGGTCAGCACGGTGATCGTCATCGGCGACTCGCCTTGTCCGTAGATCTGGACGAAGCGAGGCCCCATGATGGAGCGCGCCCGCAGAATGTCGGCCACGTACATCGGTCCACCGCCATAGACGATAGTCTTGAAGCCCGACGCGTCTGCACCCGTACGCTCCACCTCGTCGACCAGTCTGCGCACCATCGTCGGCGCCGCAAACAGGCACAGCCGCCCCATGCGCGAGGCGAGCGCGACGAGTTCAGCCTCGTCGAAGCCTCCGGTCTCGGGCACGACGTGGCGCGCACCCGCTGCGATGTAGGCAAAGGCATACAGGCCGGCGCCGTGCGACATCGGCGCCGCATAGACCTTGTTGTCCTGTGGCTCGACCTGCTCAACGTCGGCCTGGTAGCACAGGGTCATCGCCATGAGGTTGCGATGAGTGAGCATCACGCCTTTCGGTCGACCGGTGGTACCACTGGTATAGAAGAGCCAGGCAAGGTCCTCGGCTGCGGCATCCCGCAACGGCAGCGGGTGCACACGCTGCGCCTGAGACATCAGTTCGTCGATCAGCAGCATCGGTGTGCTTGCCGGGCTCGCGTCGACGGCGTGCACCGCCGTATCGACGACCAGGAGCGCAGCGCCGGAATGTTCGCAGACGTACTTGGCCTCACGTGCATGCAGTTTGACGTTGACCGGTACCACGACCATGCCGGCCCACAGCGCTCCTTGCATCAACACCAGGTACTCGAAGCGATTGGCCATGTAGATCGCCACCCGGTCCCCGTGCGCGAGTCCGCGCGCGGCCAGCCAGCCCGCAACGCGCGCAGCTGCATCGCGAAACTCTCCGTAGCGCAGCACACACCGCGCGCCGACGTGCAGCGCAGGGCGACCGGGATCTCGCGCGGCGATGCGCTCCAACCAGCTGGCTACGTTCATTGCGGCACGGCCGCGGGCCGTCCGGCCAGCAGGCGAGAGACGGTATAGGTCATGACCGGCTCCTCACGTTGACTGCGCACCTCTACGCTGGAGCGCACTATGCCGCGCCCGCCCTTGGATGTGGGACGGACCTCGAGCACCTCGACGACGCCGCTCACGCTGTCACCCACCCTCACTGGCGCGAGCACGCGCTGATGCACTTCGAGCAGTGCGAGGCCAGTGCCCTGGATCATGGTCTGCACGAGCAGGCCCTCGATCAGCGCATAGGTCAGGGCTGCCGGCACCGGCCGTCCGCCGATCGCGCCACCCTGCTCCCCCACGTCGATGAAGATCGACTCGAGCATTCCGGTCACACCGATGAAGTTGACGAGGTCCGCTTCGGTCACCGTGCGGCGGATCGTGCGGAAGCAGTCGCCCGCAGACAGGTCGTTCCAGAAGAAGCCCTGGCCAAGCAGTCTCGGCACAGCGCATTCGCTCACGGCACCACTCCGAGCAGGCGCTGAGCGGCGCGCAGGTGCGGCTTGTCGATCATCTTGCCGTCGATCTGCACGACGCCCGCCTCCGGCGCCGCAGCGAAGGCTGCGACGACGCGGCGAGCCCAGGCGAGTTCGTCCTCGGTCGGCGAGAACGCAGCGTTGACCGGATCGACGTGCGACGGATGAATCACCGCCTTGGCGCCGAAGCCGTCGCGGCGCGCGTCACGAGCCTCCTGGGACAGCCGCTCGAGATCATGGATATCGGTCGAGACCGTATCGACGGCCGTCACGCCCGCCGCCGCCGCCCCCGCGAGGCACAGCGTGCGCGCATGTTCATAGGGCTCGAGCCAGCGGCCGGCGGCACGGTTCGCCGACGCGCCCAGCGACGCCGCCAGGTCCTCGCCGCCCCACATCAGCCCCCACAACCGGGGCGAGACTGCCGCGTAGCTGCCCAGACCGAAAAGCGAGGCAGCGGTCTCGGTGGCGATGGCCAGGATGCGTGTTCTGCCGACCCGCTGCTGCGACGCCGCCTCGAAAGCGTCCAGGTAGAGCGCAAGTCGCGCAACATCGGCACCACCGCTGCACTTGGGCAGCATGATGGCGTAGGGCGACAGAGGCATGACGGCGGCCAGGTCCTCAAGCGTCAGGCCTGTGTCCAGCGCGTTGACGCGCACGAAGAGCCTCTTTTCGCCATTGCCAACGGAGCGCAGCATCTCGGCCGTCGCCACCCGTGCCTCGGCCTTGCGCGACAGCGCGACCGCGTCCTCGAGATCCAGCACCAGTGCGTCGGCAGATCCCCGCATCGCGCTGGCGAACTTGCGCGGACTGTCGCCCGGAACGAACAGCATGGAACGAATCATGTCGGTGCCTTTTCGATACGTTGCAGCAGCGCGCCGTTGCGGCGCAGGACTTCGATCTGGGAATCATCGAAGCCCCACTCGCGCATGGCAAGGTCGGCGGATTCGCCGGGCGCTTCGGGCGGCGCCGGCGGAGCGGCCGGCGTGCGACCGAATCGAGGCGCCGGCGCGGGCTGGGAGACGCCACCGAGGTCGATGAAGCCCCTGCGTGCGCGCTGGTGCGGATGCTGCATCGCCTCCTCCATCGACAGGACCGGTGCGAAGCACGCGTCGCTACCTTCCAGGAGCTCACACCAATGGGCACGCGGCCGGCTCGCCAGGCGAGCCGCAAGCGCCTCGCGCAGCTGGGGCCACGCATTGCGGTCTTCGGAACGCGCCAGCCACTCCGGCGCCATTCCGAGGCGCTGAAACAGTTCGTTGCGGAACTTCATCTCGATCGCGGCGATCGTCACGAACTTGCCATCGGCGCATTCGTAGACCTCGTAGTACGGCGATCCGGAGTCGAGCATGTTGGTGCCGCGAGGTCCCGAATGAACACCGGCCGCGCGCATGCCGTAGGTCGATGTCATGAGCGAGGTGGCCGCGTCGACCATCGCGGCATCCACCACCTGACCCTGGCCGCTGCGTCGCGCATTCAGCAGCGCGGCCAGCACGCCGATGCAAAGGTAGGCGGCACCCCCATAGTCACCGATCAGGTTGAGCGGAATCGTCGGCGGCTGGCCTGCGCGGCCGATCGCTTCGAGCGCCCCCGACAGCGCGATGTAGTTCAGGTCGTGGCCGGCAGCATGCGCGAGCGGACCCACCTGCCCCCAGCCGGTGACGCGTCCATAGACGAGACGCGGATTCACCGCCAGGCATTCCGCAGGGCCCAAGCCCAGCCGCTCCATCGTGCCCGGCCGGAATCCCTCGATCAGGGCGTCGCCGCGTTCGACCAGCGCCAGCGCCAGTTCGACACCCCCCGGCTGCTTGAGGTCGAGCACGATCGAGCGCCGCCCACGGTTGACGAAGTTCAGCCGCGTGGGGCGCGGCAACCCCAGGCCACTGGGCTCCGGACGCTCGAGCCGCAACACGGTGGCACCCATGTCGGCAAGCAGCATGGCCGCCATCGGCCCCGGCCCAATGCCAGAAAACTCGACGATGCGGATTCCGTCCAGCACTCCCATCGCGGCCTCAGTACGACTTCGGCAAGCCAAGCACCTGCTCGGCGATAAACGACAGCACGAGTTGTGGGCTGATCGGTGCGATGCGCGGAATGAGCACCTCACGAAGGTAGCGTTCGACGTGGTATTCCTTGGCGTAACCCATGCCGCCGTGGGTCATGACCGCGTTCTCGCACGCACGGAATCCCGCCTCGGCGGCAAAGTACTTGGCGGCGTTGGCCGCCGCGCCGGCAGGCTGCTTGTGGTCGTACTGCCAAGCGGCCTTGAGCATCAGCATGTTCGCCGCCTCGAGCTCGACCCAGTTGCGCGCCAGCGGGTGCTGGATCCCCTGGTTCTTGCCGATCGGTCGGTTGAAGACAACTCGTTCCTTCGCATAAGCCGTCGCCTTGCGCAGCGCCGCTCGGCCCAGGCCAACCGTCTCGGCGGCAAGCAGAATGCGTTCGGGATTCATTCCGTCCAGGATGTACTCGAAACCGCGCCCTTCCTCGCCGATGCGGTCCTCCACCGGCACGCACAGGTTGTCGATGAAGAACTGGTTCGAGTCGACGGCCTTGCGTCCCATCTTCTCGATCTCGCGTACCTCGATGTGGTCGCGGTCGAGTGTCGTGTAGAACAGGCTCAGTCCGTGCTTGGGGGACTTGACCTCCTCGAGTGGCGTCGTGCGCGCCAGGATCAGCATCTTCTCGGCGACCTGGGCCGAGGAGATCCAAACCTTGGCGCCGTTGAGCAGATAGTGGTCGCCGCGCCGCTCGGCCTTGGTCTTCAGTTGCGTGGTGTTCAAGCCGACGTTCGGCTCGGTGACGACGAAGCAGGCCTTCTCCTGCCCGGCGATCAGCGGCGGCAGCATCCGTTGCTTCTGTTCCTCGGTGCCGTAGACGACCACTGGGTTCAGGCCGAAGATGTTCAGGTGCAGCGCCGAGCAACCCGACATGCCGGCCCCGGACTCGGCAATGGTCTGCATCATCAGCGCCGCCTCGGTGATGCCGAGGCCCGACCCGCCGTACTGCGTCGGGATGCAGATGCCTAGCCACCCGGCCTGCGCGAAGGCAGCGTGGAAGTCACTCGGGAATCCGCCTTCACGGTCGCGCCGCAGCCAGTAGTCGTCGTCGAACTGCTGGCAGATCTTGCCGACCGCTTCGCGGATGCGTTCCTGTTCGGGGGTGAATGTGAAGTCCATCTTCGGGCTACTCCATGCCTTGGGGAAAACGGTGTGGCGCGCCGGCCAGACGGGCAGCGCGTCCGATCTCTTCGCGAAACTGCGGGTCCGCGATCGCCAGCACGCGCCGCATGCGCTCGGCGAGAGGTTGACCGCGAAGATCGGCCACGCCCCATTCAGTGACAAACAGGTCGGCGTCGCTGCGCGGTGTCGTCACGACAGCCGCGGGCAAGCGCGCGACGATACGACTCCGCCGGCCATCGGTGGTCTTGGACGGCAGCGCAATGATCGACCGGCCGCCCGGCGACGCCTGCGCGGCGCGGACGAAATCGAGCTGCCCACCTACCGCGCCCACGTAGCGGCCGCCGATGACCTCGGCATTGACCTGGCCACCGAGGTCGACCTCGATCGCCGAGTTCACGGCGTGGAAATTGCGCAGCTGTGCCAGCACGCCGGCGTCGTGGGTGTAGCGCACGGGCCGCAGGCGAATCGCTGCGTTGTCATCGGCGAAGTCGTAGAGAGCCTTCGTGCCCGCGAGCATGCCGGTGATCGACACGCCGCGGTCGATCGCCTTGCAGGCATTCGTGATCACGCCCCGCTCGATGAGATCGACGATGCCGTCGCCGAGCATCCCGCTGTGCAGCCCCAGGTCGCGATGGCCCCGCAGGCCGGAGAGAATGGCCTTCGGCACCGAACCGATGCCCAGCTGCAGGACGGCGCGGTCCGGGATCAGCCCGCAGACGTGACGCGCGATCGCCAGTTCGACCTCCGTCGCCGGCGTGTCCGACAGCTCCAGCACCGGCCGCGCCGTGTGCACCAGTACATCGATGCGCAGCGGCGCCGCGTCTTCGGCACCCGCGGTGCGAGGCGCATGCGCGTTGCGTTCGACGACCACGGTCCGAGCGCGCGCGGCAGCGTCGAAGAGGTAGTCGTGGGAGACGCCGGGTGTCGGGCGGCCAGCGAGGTCGTCAGGACCGAGCTGCAACAGAGCCACGTCGCAACGCAGCGTCCCCGCATCGAGCAGTTGCGGGACTTGCGAAATCCGGCAGGGCAGGACGTCGAGCACTCCCGCGGCGTCCAGCACCTGATTGCGACCGATCCCGCAGTAGGCGCGGAAGTCGACCCGGTCCGCGTGCTCCGGCGAAGGCGTATCGGAGAAGGTCGGTCCGAGGAACACGGCGAAACGACCGATCGCGTGGCGTTGTGCCATCAGCCGAGTGCTGAGGGCGAGAGGCTCGGACGTGCCGTGGCCCCAGAAGACGGTATCACCCGCACGCACCCAATCGGCCAGGTCGAGCGATTCAGCGTCGATCTCGATCACGGTGTCGTTCCTGCGCGGCAGCGGCCGTCACTTCAGCGCCTCGGTGAACGCGCGCAGAACCTCCGTTCCCGGCTTGCTACGGCCGTTCAGTGCCTCGGCCCATTCGTCGCGTACGCCTGCCGACACCGTCGCAAGCCTGGCGCGATCCTCGGCGGACAGGCGTGCAATCTCTGCACCCTTGGCATGGATCTTCTCGACGTCGGCGGCAAGCTCGCGGTCGGCATAGGCGCAGATGCGGCGCGTCGTTGCCTCACCGGCCCTCGCCATCGCGTCGCGCACCGTTTCCGGCAGCGCGCGCCAGCGGTTCTCGGAGATCATGAAGGTGAGTACCGCACTTCCGAAGTTCTCGCCCGCGAGGGCCGACTTCACCAAGCCCTCGATGTTGTACGAGAGCACGCTCGACGCAGGGAAGACCATTCCGTCGACCGTTCCACGGGAGAGCGATTCGTGCAGGTCCGGTGCGGCCATCCGCACCGGCACGGCCTTCAGTTTGCCGACCAGAGTGTCCTGCGCACCGCCGGTCGTGCGCAGCTTCATGCCGGCCAGGTCAGGCAGGCCGGCCAGCTTGCGCTGCGCACTGAAGATCTGATAGGGCGGCATCACGATCGCGTAGATCACCCTGACGCCGTTCGGCTGGTACTCGCGGCGGGCCAGCACCCCTTCGCCCTGTGCGAGCTTCCAGTAGGCCATCGTTCCGCCGCAGGAACTGGTGAAGGTGCCCGGAAGCTCGGCGACGGCCGTCAAGGGCATCTTGTCCTGCACATAGGTCGGCACGACGTAACCGAGATCGACCACGCCCGACTGCGTCAGACTCAGCATGTCCTTGGCCTTGCCCAGCTGTTCGGACGGGAAGTGTTCGAAGCTGACCGCGTTCTGCGTCGCGCGGGAGACCTCCTGCATCCACCAGCGCGTCGCGTTCTCGGTGAACCAGTGGTTGGCCGGCAGGGAATCGCCGATGCGCAGCTTGACCTGCGCCGGTGCCGGCAGCGAAATGAGCAGTGCCGCGGCCGCGAGCGCCGCAGCGCGGGCGCGGACAGGGGTCAAGAAGCCGTTCGAGAGCAATAGGAACTTCACTTCAGTCCTCCAGAGAATTCGCGCAGGACTTCCGCCCCGGCCTTGCCGCGCTTGTCCATCTGTTCGGCCCAGTCCTGGGCGATGCCGGCGGCGATGCCGTCGACCAGCTGTCGGTCCTGCGCCGACAGCCGCACCAGCGTCACGCCCTGCGCACGCAGTTTGTCGTAGTGGCCGGCTTCGTCGCGTTCCATCAGCGCACAGGCGCGCTGCGTCGTGGCCTCGCCGGCCTGCATGACCGCGTTCTGCTGGACCGGCGTCAGCTTCTGCCAGCTGGCATCGCTGATCACGTAGGTGACGATGAAGGCACCGAAGTTCTCGCCTTCGGTCGCCACCTTCGACAGCTTGTCGAGCTCGTAGGGCATCAGGCTCGCCACCGGAATCATCAGACCGTCGATCGTGCCGCGCGACATCGCCTCGCGGATGTCGGGGCCAGCCATCTGGATCGGCACCGCACCGATCTTGCGCAGCAACTGATCCTTGGCGCCACCGGAACTGCGGATCTTTAGGCCGGACAGGCTGCGCATGCCCTCGAACTTCGGCTTGGCCAGCACGATCTGATTCGGCGGAAACATCATCGCGAACACGACGCGCACGCCCTGAGGCGCAAACTCTCGCCGTGCCAGCACGCCACCGTCCTTGGCGATTCGCCAGAACGCCCGCGTGCCGACACAGGCCGAAGAGTATGCGAACGGCAGTTCCACCAGCCCCGAAAGCGGCAGCTTGTCGGAGATGTACGCCGGGCTGACGAACGCCACATCGGCCACGCCGGTCTGTACGAGGCTGAGCATGTCCTTCGCCTTGCCGAGTTGTTCGGCCGGGTAGTACTCGAAGTCCAGCGATCCCTGGCTCAGGCGCTTGGCTTCGGTCATCCAGAACCGGGTGGCGTACTCGGGAACGAAGTGGCCGACCGCGAACGAGTCGGCAACCCTGAGCTTGACCGCCTGCGCCGCCGCACCAGACGCGACCACCACAGCAGCGGCCAGGCCGACGGTCAGGCGGAAGGCATGAGAACGAATCTGCATCAAGGCGTTGGCCTCCGGAGTTCAGCGCACCATCGTCGACGGCAGCCACAGAACGATCTGCGGAAACAGCACGAGAACCACGATGAGCAGCAAGTGCGCCACGACGTGGGGCATGATCCCGCCGAACACCTCGGAGAGGGGCCGGCCGGTGTAGCGCGCGACGACAAAGGAATTGAGGCCGACCGGCGGCGTCACGAGCCCGACCTCGGCCACGACGATCAGGATCACGCCGAACCAGATGGGATCGAAGCCGAGCGACTTGACGACAGGCAACAGCACCGGCACCGTGAGGATGATGATCGCCGCCTGATCCATCACGCAGCCGAGTACCACCAGGCCTGCCAGGATGAAGGTCATCACCGCCAGCGGTGGCAGATGCAACTCGCCGACCCAGGCGATCACCTGGGGTGTCACTTGGGCCAGGGCGAAGTAGTAGCCGAAGACGTGAGCCCCCAGGATGATGAACAGGATCATGCAGGTCGACAGCGCTGCCCGCGTCAGCGCGCCCGTCAGCGACCGCCTGTCGATCTTGCCGGCTCGCATGGCGAGCAGCATCGCGCCGAAGGCGCCCAGCGCGGCCGACTCGGTGGGTGTCGCGACGCCGGTGTAGATCAACCCGGTGACCACGCCGAACAGCAGCAGCATCGGTCCGATCAACGGCAGCGTCGCCAGCTTCTCCCGCCAGGTGAACGCGCCCGCGCTGGGTGCACGTGCCGGGTCCTGCCACACGAGAAACATCACGGTTGCGATGATCGTCAGCGTGACAAGCACGCCCGGCACGACGCCGGCAATCAGCAGCTTGCCGATGCTGACGTTGGCGACAATGCCGTAGAGGATCAGCGCGATGCTGGGTGGGATCAGCATCGCCAGCGTGCCCGAGATGGCCACGACGCCGCAGGCCATGCGCGGCTCGTAGCCTTGTCGGAGCATCGCCGGAATCGTTGTCGACGAGAGCGTGGCCGCAGAAGCGGTGCTCGACCCGGAGATCGCCGCGAACCCGGCGCCCGCGAGCGTGGTCGCGATGCCCAGTCCCCCGGGCAGCCTGCCGACCCAGGTGGATGCGCTGCGAAACAGGTTGTCGGCGACGCCACTCAGGATGACGAACTCGGCCATCAGCATGAACATCGGTATCGATATCAGCTCGTAGCTGGACGCCGCGGAACCGGCACTGGTCTTCAGGATGCCGAGCACCATCGGCATGCCGCCGTGCGCAAGCAGACCGCTCGCACCAGCAACGAGCAGCGCGAGGGCCACGGGCGTGCCCAGCGCCAACAACGCGAGCATGCCCAGCATCACCAACGCTGGCGTCAAAGTCAGTGCTCCATGCCCGCAATCGGGGGCAGCGCGACGACCGATCGACCTGCCAGAGACGACAGCACATGACCGACGATGCGGTGGACCACACGCAGCGCAAGCACCGCAAACCCGAGCGCGACGAAGGTCCCGGGGATCCAAGTCGGCCAGTCGAAGCGCCCGGCGATGACATCGCCACTCGCATAGCTCTCCGCGGCACTGACCGCCGCGAGCCAGGAGATCGCACCGAGCACGAGGGCCGACAGCACATAGCCGGGCAGCAGCGCCGCATGGCGCGCGCGCGGCGAGAGGTGCCCATGCAGCAGGTCGACGGCGATGTGGCCGTGGCGTTCCAGCGTCTCGGCCAGCGCCAGGAAGAACACTCCGGCCATCAGATACAGCGAGATGACGTCGTACGACCAGCCGAGCGGCGCGTTGAACAGGTAGCGCAACGCGACGTCGACGGTGGCGACCAGCATGATCGTCAGCAGCATCGCGGCCGCACAGGCCGCCAGCAGCCGCTCGACCTGACGCAACGCCGTGTGTGCGACCGAGAACCAGCGCGGAGCACCCAGCCCTTGCCCGGACGCATTCCCCGCGTCTTCGACAATCATCTGACTGTTCGTATATTCGTTTTGAATGTTCATATTCGAACAATAGAAGAGGCGGCGGGAATTGTCAACATCGTCTCGCCGTGCGCCCGTGCCGAGACACCCGGCGCGATCCCGGCTTGACCTCGAGGCCATCTCAAAGTACGCTTATTCGCTATGCATACGCCTATTCGAACACAGAGACGAGCGCCCGCAGTCACGTCGTCGTCGTCGCGACCACGCGCCCTGCCCCGGCCGGCATCGACCCATGTCTAGGCCTGCAAGCGCGTTCATTGCCGGCGCCTACGAGCACCCGACGCGCCTGGCCACCGACAAGACCGTCGCGCAGCTGCACGCCGAGGTCGCGCTCGGCGCGCTGCGCGATGCCGGGCTGCGCAAGGACGATGTCGACGGCTACTTCTGCGCCGGCGACGCACCAGGGCTGGGCGGCCATTCGATGGCCGAATACCTCGGGCTCAATCTGCGGCATGTCGACACCACCGAAACCGGCGGCTCGTCGTACCTCGTGCACGTGGGGCACGCGGCCGACGCGATCGCGGCCGGGCGCTGTTCGGTTGCACTGATCACACTGGCGGGCAGGCCGCGGGCCGAAGGCATCGCACGGCTGGGCGCGCGCGATTACGGTGGCAACGTGCCCGATGTTGGCTTCGAGCTACCGTACGGCCCGACGATCGCCAACATGTACGCGATGGCCGCGATGCGGCACATGCACGAGTACGGCACGACCAGCGAACAACTCGCCTGGATCAAGGTCGCGGCCTCGCAGCATGCCCAGCACAACCCAAATGCCGTGCTGCGCGACGTGGTGACGGTGCGAGACGTGCTCGACTCGCCGCTCGTGGCCGACCCGCTGCACCGCCTGGACTGCTGCGTGATCAGCGACGGCGGCGGCGCGCTGGTGGTGGTGAGTCCGGAGATCGCCCGCTCCATTGGCGACCGCTGCGTCAAGGTGCTGGGCCAGGGGACCGCGATCAAACACCTGAACGGCGGCCGGGTCGACCTCACCTCCACGGGCGCGGCCAAGTCGGGGCCGGCCGCGTTTTCCGAGGCCCGGCTGGCGCCGGCCGATATCGACTACGTGTCGATCTACGACAGTTTCACCATCACGGTTCTGCTGACGCTCGAGGACCTGGGCTTCTGCGAGAAGGGCCGTGGCGGACGCTTCGTCGCCGACGGCAACCTCATCTCCGGCGTGGGCCGGCTGCCGTTCAACACCGATGGCGGCGGGCTGTGCAACAACCATCCGTCGAACCGCGGCGGCATGACCAAGGTGATCGAAGCGGTGCGACAGCTGCGCGGCGAGGCGCACCCGGCCGTGCAGGTGCGTGACTGCACTCTCGCCCTGGCCCACGGCACAGGCGGGTCCATCGGTACCCGCATGGGCAGCGCGACGTTGATCCTCGGAAGGAGTGACGCTTGATCCCACAGAAGGAACGTCGCTACGCCGACCCCGCGATCGACACGGAATCGCGGCCGTTCTGGGACGCTGCCGCGCAGGGCAAGATGCTGCTCGGGCGTTGCCGGGCCTGCGGCGCGGCCCACTACTACCCGCGCTCGATCTGCCCGCATTGTTTCGGCACCGACACGGAATGGACGCCGACATCCGGCCGCGGCACGATCTACTCGTATTCGGTTACGCGCCGGGTGGACGTGCCCTACGTCATCGCCTACGTCACGCTGCCTGAAGGGGTGACCGTGATGAGCAACATCGTCGAATGCGACTTCGGCGCCTTGCAGATCGGGCAGGAGGTCGAGCTGACTTTCCGCCCCACTGAAGGCGGCCAGGCACTGCCGGTGTTCCGTCCCTGCACCCGCCCGACCGTCCGAGGGGAAGCGGCATGAGCGGGCCGCTTGCCGGCGTTCGCGTGGTCGATCTCTCGACCATGCTGATGGCGCCCTATGCAACCCAGATCCTCGGCGACATGGGCGCCGACGTCATCAAGGTCGAATCGCCCGAAGGCGATCCTGTGCGGGGCATCGGTCCAATGCGCAACCCCGGCATGGGGACGATCTTCCTGCAAGTCAACCGCAGCAAGCGAAGCGTCGTACTCGACCTGAAGAGCGAAGCCGGCCACACCGCATTGCTGGACATCGTCGCCAGTGCGGACGTGTTCGTGACCAACCTGCGGCCGCATGCGCTGCGGCGCCTGGCGCTCGACTACGGTGCGGTGGCGCTGCATCATCCCGGCATCGTCTATGCCAGCCTTTTCGGCTACGGACAGCACGGCAGGCATGCGTCCAAACCGGCCTTCGACGACCTGATCCAGGGCGCTATCGGCGTGCCCTGGCTCGCGCACATGGCCGACGGCAGCGAACCGCGCTACGCACCGACCGCGATCGTCGACCGCGGCGTGGCCCTGTGGTGCGTCGGCCAGGTCTGCGCCGCGCTGCTGCACCGCGCCCGCACCGGCCAGGGACAGGAGATCGCGATCCCGATGTTCGAGATGATGGCCAGCTTCGTGCTCGGCGACCATCTTGCCGGGCACGCCTTTGAGCCGCCGCTGGGCGACATGGGCTACCGGCGCATGCTCAACCCGGACCGCAGGCCGTATCGCACGGCCGACGGCTATGTCTGCGTGATGATCTATACCGATCGCCACTGGCAGTCGTTCTTCCGCGCCCTTGGCAGAGCAGCCGAGTTCGAGCGCGACCAGCGCTACCGCAGCATGACCAGCCGCACAGAGCACATCGCGGACATCTATCGCGAACTGGCCGAGCTGCTGCTGACGCGCCAGACCGACGAATGGCTTGCACTGTTCGACGCGGCCGACATTCCGGCGATGCCGCTGAACACACCCGAGAAGCTGCTGAACGACCCGCACCTTCAGGAGACCGGGTTCTTCTCGATCGAACAGCACCCCAGCGAGGGGCCGCTGCGCAGCATGGCCTACCCGAGCACCTGGTCGGCGACGCAGCCCGGCCCGACCCGGCACGCGCCGCAGCTCGGAGAACATACCCGCGAGGTGCTGGGCGAACTCTTCTACGACTCGGCGCGCATCGACGCGCTCGTCGCCGCGGTAGCGCCATCCCCAGCGAATCGCAATGGCTGACAGGAGGAAATGAACGATGGCCGGCCTTTACTACGAACAGTTCCAGATCGGGATGGAGTTCCGCCATCCGCTGACCCGCACGATCACCGAGATGGACAACGTGCTGTTTTGCGCGATGACGCACAACCCTCAGCCGCTGCATCTGGACGAGGAGTTCTCGAAACAGACCGAATACGGCACGCGTATCGTCAACAGCCTCTTCACGCTCGGGCTGATGATCGGCATCACCGTCGCCGACACCACGCTCGGCACGACGATCGGCAACCTCGGCATGACCGACATCCGGTTCAAGAAACCGGTACTGCATGGCGACACGATTCACGTGCTGACGCGCATCCAGTCGATGCGGGACAGCGCGTCGCGTCCGAACGCGGGACTCGTCGTCTTCGAGCACTTCGGATTCAATCAGCGCGACGAGGAAGTCGCCTACTGCGTCCGGACAGCGCTGATGCGGCGCCGCCCGGCATGAGAGCGGGCGTGCGTCACGTGCATCGACGGAGCCCCCGATGAGCGGCGCGCTGGACGGCATACGCGTCGTCGACCTGACCACCGTCGTACTCGGCCCCTGGGCCGCGCAGATGCTGGGCGACATGGGCGCCGACGTGATCAAGATCGAGACGCCGGACGGCGACCTGACGCGCCAGCTGGGCCCGCGCCGCCACGAGGGCATGGCTGCGCTGCATCTGACGCTCAACCGCAACAAGCGCAGCCTCGTGCTCGATCTGACGCGTTCCGAAGGCTTTGACGCGCTGTTGCGCCTGGTCGGCGGCGCCGACGTGTTCCTGCACAACCTGCGGCCGCGGGTGGCGAACAAGCTCGGGCTGCAGCCGGAGGCCTTCCTGGATCGCTTCCCGGACCTGATCTACTGCGCGACCTACGGGTTCCGCGGCAACGGTCCGCTCGCCGACAAGCCGGCATACGACGACGTGATCCAGGCCGCATGCGGTCTGGCCGACCTGCAGGCGGCCACCGCCGGTCATCCGCGCTATCTACCAACGGTCGTGGCCGACAAGACCACCGCCTACAACGTCGTGTCCGCCATCCTGGCCGCACTGTTCCGCCGCGAACGCGTGGGCGGCGGCCAGTCGATCGAGGTGCCGATGTTCGAGAGCCTGGTCGACTACGTGATGGTCGAGCATCTGTATGGCGCGACCTTCGATCCGCCCATCGGACCCATGGGCTATGCCCGCATCCTCAACACCGAGCGGCGTCCCTACGCGACCCGCGACGGCTACCTCGCCGTGCTGCCCTACACCGACGACAACTGGCGCGCCCTGCTCCGCATGGCCGGCCGGGAGTCGTTGATGGAAGACCCGCGGCTCGCCAACCTGGCGGCGCGCACCGCCAATACCGTGTGGCTGTATGGCCTGCTCGCCGAGATCATCGCCACGCGGACCACCGCCGAATGGCAGCGCGATCTCGATGCGGCCAACGTTCCGGTAATGGCCGTGAACAGCAAGGAGGCGCTTCTCGACGACGCGCAGCTGTGCGCGACGGGCTTCTGGCAGTTCGTCGACCATCCCAGCGAAGGGCGGCTGCGCATGCCCGAGCCACCGGTCCGCCTTAGCGCCTCACCGTCGTCCATACGCCGGATGCCGCCGCGCCTGGGCGAACACAGCGCAGAGGTTCTGGCCGAGATCGGCTATTCGAGCGAAGAGATACGGCGTCTGTTCGAACTGGGCGTCAGCAGACCATGCCCGACCGCATGAACATGACGGCGGCACCCGTCACATCCCCCCCCTCCCAGCCTCCAATCCGAAGAGATCTGCACATGACAAAGAACCCATTGAACCTCGACGGCCAGTGCGTACTCGTCACCGGCGCGGCCCAGGGCATCGGCGAAGCCATCGCGCGCCTGGCGGTCGACCTGGGCGCCAGGGTCGCCCTGATCGACATGCAGCGTGAGAAGCTGGACGCACTGGTCGACGACCTCGGCCCGGACCGGGCCGAGGCCTACGTCGGCTCGGTAACGGACCAGGACTTCGTGCAGGCGACGGTGCACGCCATTGTCGCGAAGCACGGCGCGATCCACGGTCTGGTCAACAACGCCGGCATCGTGCGCGCTGCCATGGCCCACAAGATGTCGCGCGACACGTGGCAGCAGGTGATCGACGTCAACCTGACCGGCGTCTTTCTCTGTCTGCAGGCGGTGGGACAGCACATGCTGGAGCGCAGGGCGGCTGGCGACGATGGTCCCGCGGCGATCGTCAACATCTCTTCTGATGCGGGTCGCCGCGGCACGATGGGGCAGATCAACTACGGCGCCGCCAAGGCCGGCGTGCTGGGCATCACTATGAGCGCGGCACGCGAATGGTCGGCCCATGGCATCCGCGTCAACACGATCATGTTCGGTGTCGTCGAGACCGAGATGACCGAGACCGTGCGCTCTCCGAAGTTCCGCGACAAGCTGGCCGCGCAGGTGCCGATGGGGCGATTTACCAATCCGACGGAGGTTGCGCCTCCGGTCTGCTTCCTGCTGTCGCCGGGCGCCAGCTACATCACCGGCCAGCACATCTCGGTGAACGGCGGCTACACGATCTCGACCTGAGTTCAGGCCTCGAAGCCCATCGAACTGCCACCCATCACGTCGGTGATCGCGGCGGCGGCCTTCGACAAGGCATGCTCGTTGGCCTCGCGATGGGCATCCATGCGCTGCGACGGACCGGCGATCAACAGCGCAGCGATGACCCGCCCCTCGCCGGAGAAGATCGGCGCTGCAATGCCACTCGCGTCGCGAACGCGTTCACCCACATTGCGCGCGATGCCTTCCTTGCGCACCCGCGCGAGTTCGGCGCGCAGTGCGCTGGTGGAGATGATGGTCCTCGGCGTGAAGCGCTGCAGCGGCCCGTCGGACAGGAATCGGTCAAGCCGCGCCGCGTCGAAGCCCGCCAGCAGAACCTTGCCAATCGCCGTGCAATGCAACTCACGCTGCATGCCCAGGTCGACCGCGTAGCGGATGGGGTTGGAGCTCTCGACCTTGTCCACGTAGACGACGTGCTGGCCATCGGATGTCAGCACTCCCAGCACCGAGGTTTCGCCCGTCGTCTCGGCGAGTTCGACCAGGAAGGGGTGGGCGAGCTCGGTCAGCTGCCGGCCAGCCACCGCGCGCATCGCAAAGGTTAGCGTCCGCGCGCCGAGCAGGTAGCGTCGGGCCGCGTCGCGTCGCACGCAGCCTTCGGCGACCATCGCATCAAGCAGGCCCACCAGGCTGGTCTTGGGGGCTTCAGCAAAGGTGGCGAGTTCGGACAGTGTCGCGCCGTCGGGATTGGCGACCAGGTACTCCAGGATGGCGAACACCCGCCCGACGGACTGCGGTCCCTTGTTCGGAGAGACCTCGACAGCAACCTTGGACGGGCTCGGGTTCATGCGGATACACGAATCATCTACACAAAGACGAATGATAAGACGTGAGGCCGACGCCGTGCCCGCACGCCCCGGCGCTTGACGACCTCCTCTACAGGAAGTACGATTATGAGTTGTCAATCTGTATATTCGTACTCAAGCCACTACTGCCCGATTCTGACGGGAGGGACATGCCCTCCTGCCCCGGTAGTCCGTCGGCGGAACAGGAGATGGCATGGCCAGCTTCGAATTGACGATCGAGTCCGGTGTCGCCACGATGCTGCTGAACCGCCCGGAGGCGAAGAACGCGCTCGACCCCGAGATGAGCCGCGGCCTGGAGCAGGCTTTGCGGGACATCCAGGACGACCCCGACGTGCGCGCCGTGATACTGACCGGCGCCGGCGGGTCCTTCTGCGCCGGCGGAGACGTCAAGGCGATGAACGCCACCGCCGACCAGAACACCGCCGAGGTTCGGCGAACGCGGTTGCACCGAAGCCACCGCATGATCAAGCTGCTGTCTGAAATGGATCGGCCGTTGATTGCCGCGGTGGACGGTCCCGCGTTCGGCGCGGGTTTCAGCCTTGCGCTGTTTGCCGATTTCGTGCTCGCGACGCCGGACGCCCGCTTCTGCATGGCGTTCGCGCGCATTGGCTTGATTCCCGACTACGGTGCCCTGTATACACTGCCCCGCATCGTCGGCATCAACCGCGCCAAGAACATCATGCTGACCGGGCGTGAAGTGGGCGCCGAAGAGGCGCGCGACATCGGCATCGTCGCCGAGATCGTTCCCGCCGAGCGGCTCGCCGCGCGTGCGCACACGATCGCAAAGGCTATCGCGCAGGCTTCGCCACTCGCCGTCGCAATGACCAAGGGCGCGCTCAACAGCTCGATGACGAGCGACCTGTCGACCATGCTCGACATCGAGGCAGCGAGCCAGGGCATCGCCGGTGCGAGCGGATACGCGAAGGAATCGTTCCGGCGCTTCGCAGCCCGTGAAGCACCGGCCTTCGTCTGGCCGAAGGCGGATGGCCACCATTAAGTAGGGCCTCGCCTCATCTCGACCAGACAACACTGTCAACGAACGGACTCATCGTGCTGAACTACGACTTCGTACGCCACTGGAACTCGGGCGACATCCGCCATACCTTCACCGCCAGGGATGTCATGCTTTACGCCCTCGGAGTGGGCATGGGGCAGGAGCCGACCAACGAGCAGGAACTGCGCTTCGTTACCGAAACGCACTTGAGCGCGTTGCCGACGATGGCTGCGGTGCTGGCCACGCCGAGCATGTGGATGCGCGACAACCCTGAGACCGGCATCGACGTCGTCAAGCTCGTGCACGGAGAGCAGTCTGTCACCATCCACCAGGCGCTACCGACGTCGGGCACCGTGATCGGACAGACCCGCGTCACGGGCGTGGTCGACAAGGGCGCCGGCAAGGGCGCTATCGTCTACACCGAAAAGCGCGTCTTCAACGCGCAGGACGAACGGCTGCTTGCGACTTGCGAATCCACGACCTTCTGCCGTGGCGACGGCGGCTTCTCCGGCGGCCGTGGCGGCGACCAGCCTCCCGCCGCACCTTCGGCCACGCCCGATGCTCCTCCCGACCTCGTCGTCGAATTGTCGACCCGGCCCGAGACCGCGCTGATCTACCGGCTCTCGGGTGACTACAACCCGCTTCATTCGGACCCCGAGGTTGCCCGGGCGGCTGGCTTCCATCGACCGATCCTGCATGGGCTGTCAACCTATGGGATGGCCTGTCGCGGCATCCTCAAGGCCTGCTGCGGCAACGACCCGTCTCGTCTGATGTCCATTCGCACGCGCTTCTCATCCCCCGCCTTCCCGGGCGACCAGATCCTCCTCGAACTGTGGGAAACCGCCGACGGCGTGTCCTTCCGCGCGCGCGTGGCCGAGCGCGGCGCCACGGTGCTCAGCCATGGCCGCGCGGTGCTCGCACAGAACTGAACAAAGCCGCGCGCAGCCTCATACCGCGCAGGGCCTCATGCAACGGGTCGGATGCAACCTCATGCAACGGGTCGGATGCAACCGACCCGCCGCGCCGATGCGCGAGGAGGCTCAATCAGGCGCGCGGATATCGAAGCGCTTGAGGGTGGCTGCCAGGCGCTCGTACTCGGCGCGCCATGCCGCATGATCCTGCACGGCCGAAGCGGCAGCCTGCGGGTTGAGGCCGACAGCGGCGATCTTCTGCTTGAACGAGGCGGACTGCACCGCCTGCACCACTGCCTTGTTGATCGTGGCGAGGATGGGCTCGGGCGTCTTCGCGGGCGCGACCATGGCGACCCACGACACCCAATTGTTCGCGGTTTCGAACTCAGGGAATCCGGCTTCGGCCATCGTCGGCACGTTCGGCAGTTGCGGCAGCCGCTGCGGCGAGGCCACCGCGAGCGCCACGAGCTTGCCGGTCTGAATGTGCTGCAGCGCCCCGGTCAGGGTGTAGGCAGCGAAGGTCACGCGACCCGCCAACAGATCGAGCATGCCCGGCGCCTGCCCCTTGTAGACGACATCCTGCGCCGTACCGTCATACATCTTCGCAAACACGAGGTAGGCGAGGCCCGGCGGGGTGAGCTGAGGCTGGCCGATCGAGGCGAAGCTCACGTCGTTGTTCTTCGCCTTCATCTTCGCGAGCAGATCCTTCATCGTCTTCAGGCCGGTCGATTCGCCGGTCATGAACACGATGTCGTAGTTCATGAAGATCGAAATCATCCGGAAATCATCGAGCGGCTTGTACCGGACCGTCTTGTCCAGCAGCGGCAGAATGATCAGCTGCGGGGTGCCACCAACCAGCAGAGTGTGGCCGTCGGGCTCCGCGTTCTTGACGGCCTCGGCAGCGATCTTGCCGGTCGCTCCCGGATTGTTCTCAACCAAGACCGGTACACCCAGAATCGGAGCGATCTCCTCGGCCAGGATGCGTGTGGCGGCATCCGCCGGCCCGCCCGGCGTGTAGGGGACGACAAGCTTGATGGGTCGGTTGCCCAGGGTTTGGGCCACCGCGGCGTGCGGCAAGCCGAGCAGCAAGCAAGCGGGGACGAGGACGAGCGCCAGTCGGCGGATTCTCGAAGTCATGGGTGTCTCCTTGGGTGGACGATCGGTGCTGCTTGGCGCCATGATCAGTCAAATAGTTCGTATATTCGAATTCGATTCGTTTAATCGGTCGGATGTCGATTCTGAGAACAGCGCTCCCTGCTGTCAAGCCGTCGCGCAGGCGCCCCCGCTCTCGGCACGTCCTGCCGTCAGTGGCGCTGCGGGACCCTCGACACGGGCAAGCCCGTCGCCACCTTCCACATCCGGTCCGATGGCTCAGGCTCGCGCCATGAGCCCGTCGTCCGTCATGCTGACGGCACCCGCATAGACTGCGGCACCGCCTTCCGACCGCATGCTGCACGTCCACTTCTCCAACCGCATCGAACGCCTGCGCGCGCGGCTGCTGCAGCAGTTGGACAGCGGCGCGGGTGACGTCTTCGCGGCCGAGCAGATCATCGTGCCGAGCGCGGCGCTGCGCCGCCACCTCAGCCTGGCCATCGCCGACGCCCACGGCATCTGCGCGAACGTCGAGTTCGGCTTCCTGGCGCAGTGGCTGTGGCGCCAGATCGCCCGCGTGGTGGCCGGTGTCGGCGCCGAATCGCCGTTTGCCGCGACGCGGCTGGTCTGGCGCGTACATGCCGCCTTCGGTGATGCCGCCTTCGTCGCCGCCCAACCGCGCCTGGCCGCCTACCTGGAGGACGGCGATCCGCTGCTGCGCTGGGAGCTGGCGCAGCAGGTCGCGGCGCTGCTGGAGCAGTACGTGACCTACCGGGCCGACTGGCTGCGCGTCTGGCGCGACGGCGGCACGGATGCGGCCGGCGACGCGGCGCCGCACGATGGGGACGCAGCCTGGCAGGCGGCGCTGTGGCAGCGCATCGATGCCGAACTGGGCATGCACGCACTGCATCCGGCACAGGTCTTCGCCGACACGCTGCGCCGCGGCGGGCCGGCGCTGGCGCGCCAGGCCGGGCTGCCGCGCAGCGCCCACCTGTTCGCGCTGCCGGGCATGGCGCCGCTGCACCTGCAGCTGCTGCAAGCGCTGTCGCAGGTGATGGAACTGCACCTGTACGTGCCCAACCCCTGCGAGGCGTTCTGGTTCGATCTGGTCGACGCGCGCCGCCTGCGCTACCTCGCGGCGCGCGGGCGCGCGCAGGGGCTGGAAGAAGCGCCGCCGCTGCTGGTGTCCTGGGGCCGTCAGGCGCAGGCGCAGATCGAATCGCTGGTGGCCGCCGGCGGCGATGGCGTCGAAGACGATGCCGACTTCGAGCCGACGCCTGGCACGCACCTGCTGGCCAGGCTGCAGAACGCGCTGCTCGATATGCAGACGCTCGCGCCGGGCTCCATCCGCCTCGCCGCGGACGACCGCAGCATCGAGCTGCACGTCTGCCACTCGCCGACCCGCGAGCTGGAAGTGCTGCAGGACCACCTGCTCGGCCTGTTCGCGCAGGACCGCACGCTGCGCCCCGGCGACGTGCTGGTGGCCCTGCCGGACCTGGAGGCTGCGGCGCCGCTGATCGACGCGGTCTTCGGCACCGTGCCCCGGGAGCGCGCCCTGCCCTACGCGGTCTGCGGCAGC
>JBGAII010000040.1:0-29571 GCA_044225625.1 Rubrivivax sp. | reverse complement strand
GGCCGCACCGTCGCCGATGCGCGCCAGCGGCAACCACTCCGCCAGCCACCAGTGCGCGACGGCCACCGCCAGCGCCAGCAGAAGCAGCGCCCGGCGGCGGCGCCACGCCCCTTTGTTCACACGCCGAGCCAAGCGCGCCGCAGGGCCCGTGCCGGCGCCGCTGCCTGGTCATCGAGCCTCAGCTGCACAGCGCCCGGCGCTGGCGCCGGCGTGACGCGCAGCGTGCGCACGCGCTGGTCACGCACCAGCAACACATCGAAGGCCTGCCCAGGATGCAGCCATTGGCGCGCGTCCTCCAGCCGGCGCAAGCGCCAGCCGTCGACCGCCAGCAATTCGTCGCCGGCACTCAGGCCGGCATGTTCGCCCGCGCTGCCGCGCAGCACCGACTTGACGTGCACGCCGCTGAGCGCGCCCTCGCTGACGCGCAGGCCGAGTTCGGCAGCCAGATCGCCCGCTTCGGCCTGGCAGGCAACGCCGGCCTGCGCCAGCAACGCCGGCAGCGGCAGGTCGTCGGTGCCGTGCACCCAGGTGCGCAGCTCGGTCTCGTAGGAGCGGCCGCCCAGCAGTTGCAGCGCGTCGGCAATGTCCGCCTCGTCGATCGGCCCGCCGCTGCTGCGTTGCCACAGCTGCTGCATCAGCTGGTCGAGGCTGGCACCGCCGGCGCGCAGGCTCAGGTCCAGCGCCAGCGCCACCAGGCTGCCCTTGGCGTAGTAGCTGACGGTGGCGTTGGGTGTGTTCTCGTCGCTGCGGTAGTACTTGACCCAGGCATCGAAGCTGGATTCGGCCACGCTCTGCCGCAGACGACCCGGCGTGGCCAGCACGCCGTTCAGCGTGCGCCCCAGCAGCTTCAGGTAGCGCGGCGCGTCGATCAGCCCGGCACGCAGCAGCATCAGATCATCGTAGTACGAGGTGAAACCTTCGAAGAACCACAGCAGCTGCGTGTAGTTCTCGCGGCCGTAGTCCAACTGCGCAAAGTCGCGCGGCTTCAGGCGCTTGACGTTCCAGGTGTGGAAGTACTCATGCGAGATCAGCCCGAGCAGCGTGACGTAGCCATCGGTCGTCTCGCGCTGGCCCTGACGGGGCAGTTGCCGCCGCGCACAGATCAGCGCGGTGCTGGCGCGGTGCTCCAGGCCGCCGTAGCCGTCGTCGACGACATTCAGAAGGAACACATATCGATCCACCGGCGGCTTGCCGCGGCCGTGCCAGAAGGCCATCTGCGCCTCGCAGACGCGGCGCGTGTCGGCCAGCAGGCGATCGCCGTCGAAGCCGGGCCAGGCGCCGGCGACGACGAACTCGTGCACCGCGCCGCGCAGCCGGAACTCGCCGCGCCAGAAGCGGCCCAACTCCACCGGATGGTCCACCAGCTCGTCGTAGTCGGCACAGACGAACTCGTGCCGGCGCGCGCCGGCCGGCATGGCCGTGGCCACCTGCCAGCCGGCCGGCAGCCTGCCGATGCGCAGCCGCTGCGGCTGCGACTCGCGCCCGTCGACGCGCAGGCACAGGCTGGTGCCGTTGAAGAAGCCGCGGTCGGCGTCGAGGAAGGCGGTGCGCACCGACGTGTCGAAGGCATAGACCTCGTAGCTCAGCGTCAGCGTCGCCGGGCCGTGGCATTCGGCCTGCCAGCTGCACTTGTCCAGCTGCCGCAGCGTGCATTCGCGGTCACCCTGCTGCGCCTGCAGGCCCGACAAATGCCGGCTGAACTCGCGCACCATGTAGCTGCCGGGGATCCACACCGGCAGACTGACGCGCTGCAGCGCGGCCGGCCGCGGGATGCTCAGCGTGACGCGATACAGGTGCGCGAGCGGGTCGGCAACATCGATCCGGAAGTCGATCATCGCGCGGCGCCGCAAGCGCTGGCTCAGCCCTTCTTGCTGGCGGCGGCCAGGTTCTTCTCGACCGTTTCCAGGGGAATCGCGCCGGGCACGCGCGTGCCGTCTTCGAACACCAGCGCCGGCGTGCCCTGCACGCGGTGCTTCTTGCCGAACTCGACGTTGCGGTCCAGCGCTGCGGTGTCGCACTTGCCCATGCTCTTCGGCGGCGTGGCCGCATCCACCATCCAGGCGCGCCAGGCCTTGGCGCTGTCCTGCGCACACCAGATGTCCTTGGACTTGACCGCCGAGTCGGGGCCGAGGATCGGCATCACGAAGGTGTAGATCGTCACGTCCTGCAGCTTCACCAGGTCGCGCTCCAGGCGCTTGCAGTAGCCGCAGTTCGGGTCGGCGAAGACCGCCAGCCGGCGCGTCCCGTTGCCCTGTTTGATGACCACCGCATCCTTCAACGGCAGGCTGGCGAAGTCGATCGCGCTCAGCTTGTTGAGCCGCGCCTCGGTCAGATCGGCGCGCGACTTGGTGTCGATGATGTTGCCCTGGATCAGGTAGTTGCCCTGCTCGTCGGCATAGACGATGTCCTGGCCGATGCGCAACTCGTACAGGCCGGGAATCGGCGTCTTGTTGACCTCGTCGATCTTCGGCAGGTTGGGCAGCCGTTCGGCGAGGTTCTTGCGGATCGTGGCTTCCTGGGCCCACGCGGCGTGGCCGGTGAGCAGCGCCACGCCGAGCGGCAGCAGCAGGTGGCGGATGGAGCGCATCGGTGTCTTTCGGTGGGTGAAGGAGGCGTGTCCGTTCAGGACTCGAGGGCGAACGACGCGAGCAGGCGTTTCAGCGGCGGCACGCCGTTCACCAGATTCAGGCCGCGGTTGCGAAGTTCCCGCAGCAGCGGCACGTCGCTGGCAAAAAGATGCAGCAGCCCGTCGGTCAGCTGACCCATCGCCAGCGTGGGCATGCTGCGCGCACGCGCGTAGCGCTGCAGCAGTTTTTCGTCGCCGAGGTCGCGCCAGGGCTCGCGCGCGGCGATCACCTGCGCCAGCGCGCGCACGTCGCCGAGGCCGAGGTTCAGCCCCTGACCGGCCAGCGGATGCACCACGTGGGCGGCATCACCGAGCAGCACCCAGCCATTGCCGCAGACCTGCTCGGCACGCGCCAGGCTCAGCGGCCAGGCCGCGCGCTCGCCACGCAGCGTCAGCCGCCCCGCCGCCCCGCCCGTGGCATCGGCCAGGGCCTGCTCGAAAGCCGGCACGTCGAGCGCCAGCAGTTCGTCGGCGCGCGCCTCGGGCACCGACCAGACCAGCCCGTAGCTGTGGCCAGGGACCGGCCGGTCGAAGGGCAACAGCGCCAGCACGTCCGGCGAGCGGAACCATTGGCGTGCCACGCCGTTGTGCGCCTGGTCCGACTGCAGCCGGGCGGCCACCGCACGTTGGCCGTAGCGCTGCACCGGCATCGCCACACCCAGCTGCGCCCGCGTGGACGACGCCTTGCCTTCGGCCAGCGCCAGCAGCGGCGCCTCGGCCTTGGCGTCGGCGGCAAGCTTGTCCACGTGCGGCGCAAAGGACAGCGCGGCGGCCAGCACCCGTTCCAGCTCCGCGGCGTCGACGATCCAGGCCAGCGCCTCGACCCCTTGCGACCAGGCGGAAAAATCGAGCGCGCTGCCGGCGGCATCGCCTTCGACGTGCATGTCGTAGACCGGCGTGCGGGCGTCGACCGGCATCGCGTCCCAGACCTTCAGTTCACGCAGCAGCGCCACCGACGCCGCGTTCAGCGCATAGGCACGGATGTCTTCGCGCGGCGCGGCGGCCGGCGCATCGGACTGCAGCGCGACCGACAGGCCCTGTCGCGACAACGCCAGCGCCAGGCATGAACCTACCGGGCCCGCGCCGCGCACGCAGACATCGAAACGCTTCATGGGCGGATTGTAGGCAGCCGGCGGTGGCCATGCGGGCGTGACAATCCCACGAGAATGGTGCTGAAAGCCACCGGGAGCCGTCCTGAGCGATCTGCCTTGCAGCGTCGACACGCTGTACATGCATCCGGTCAAGTCCTGCGCCGGCATCGCGGTGGACAGCGCCATGCTGCTGGAGACCGGCCTCGATCTCGACCGCGCCTGGATGCTGGTCGACCCGCAGGGCGAGTTCGTCACCCAGCGCGAGCTGCCCCGGCTGGCGCTGGTGCAGCCGACGCTGCGGCTGGATGATCTGGTGCTGCGGGCCCCCGGCATGCTGGCGCTGCACCTGGCGCTGGACCGCGTCGAAAGCGCCGCACGGGTGCGGGTGTGGAACGACTGGGTGCCGGCCTGGGACATGGGCGCACTGGCGGCCCAATGGTTCAGCGATTTCGCCGGCCGACCATTGCGCCTGGTGCGCTTCGATCCGGAACACCGCCGGCCCTCCGATCCGGCCTGGACCGCCGGGCATGCGGCGCAGACGGCCTTTGCCGACGGCTTTGCGCTGCTGGTCACGTCCACCGGCTCGCTGGCGGAACTGAACCGCCGCCTCGCACAGCGCGGCATGCCCGCGGTCGACATGCGCCGCTTCCGGCCCAACCTGGTGCTCGACGGCCTGCAGGCGCACGACGAAGACCACATCGACACGATCGAGATCGACACACCGCAGGGCACCGCGGTGCTGAAGCTGGTGAAGCCCTGTACGCGCTGCACCATCCCCGGGGTGGACCCGGACCGCGGCGAACAGGGCTTCGAGGTCACCGACACGCTCGCGATCTACCGGGCCGACCCGCGCATGAACGGGGCCATCACCTTCGGCATGAATGCCATCGTCGTCGATGGCGTCGGCTGCGAACTCGCCAAGGGCCAGGCCTGCCGCGCCAGCTACGCCTTCTGAGGGCGCCCAGGCTCCGGGCGGCCCATGCCGGAACGCCCTTTCAAGGCAATGGGATGAACTCCGTCTCGCCCGGCACCGGCTCGAAGCGCTGGGCTCGCCAGTCGTCCTGCGCCTGCGCGATGCGCTCCTTGCGGCTGGAGACGAAGTTCCAGACCATGAAGCGGTGGCCCAGCGGCGCGCCACCGACGAGCACCACGCGCGCACCTTCGGTCGTGCCGAGCAGCGGCTGCTCACCGGGCTGCAGCACCACCATCCGCAGCGGCGGCTGCGCCACGCCATCCAGCGTGAACGGCGCATCCACGCCGTAGACGGCCCGTTCGGCGGCCAGGGGCAGCTTTAGCTGCGCACCCGGACGCAAGGCGATGTCCAGGTAAAGCGTCGGCGAACGCGTGACCACCGGCGAGTGCAGGCCGAAGGCCTCGCCGATCAGCACGCGCGCGGTGGCGCCGCCGCTTTCGTAGACCGGAATCGCCTCGGCCGGCGTGTGCGCGAACGACGGCTCCAGTTCCTCGTCCTCGACCGGCAACGCCGCCCACAGCTGCAGCCCGTGGCTGCGCCGGGTCTGGCTGCGCAGCTCCTCGGGCACGCGTTCGGAATGCACGATGCCGCGCCCGGCGGTCATCCAGTTGATGGCCCCGGGCGCGATGCGCTGCACCACGCCGGTCGAGTCGCGGTGCACCTGTGCGCCCTCGAACAGGTAGGTCACGGTGGCCAGACCGATGTGCGGATGCGGCCGCACGTCGTGGTTGTCCTGCGGACCCGCCGTCACCGGCCCGAAGTGGTCGAAGAACAGGAAGGGCCCGACCGCCTGGCGGGCCATGGCCGGCAGCAGGCGCCGCACACGGAAGCCTCCGCCGAGGTCCTTCTCGTGCGGCAGCAGGGTCTGTCGGTCGCTCATGATGCGTCGTCTCCGTACAAGGGCCGGGAGAGTGTAGGGCCCTAGAATCCGCGCCTTCCCACGCCCCGCCCAAAGCCCTCCCCATGAGCCTGAAATGCGGCATCGTCGGCCTGCCCAACGTCGGCAAGTCCACCCTGTTCAATGCCCTGACCAAGGCCGGCATCGCGGCCGAGAACTACCCCTTCTGCACGATCGAGCCGAACGTCGGCATCGTCGAACTGCCCGACCCGCGCCTGCAGCAGCTGTCGGCCATCGTCAAGCCCGAGCGCATCGTGCCGGCGATCGTCGAGTTCGTCGATATTGCCGGCCTGGTGGCCGGCGCCAGCCAGGGTGAGGGCCTGGGCAACCAGTTCCTGAGCCACATCCGCGAGACCGACGCCATTGTCAACGTGGTGCGCTGCTTCGAGGACGAGAACGTCATCCACGTGGCGGGCAAGGTGGACCCGATTGCCGACATCGAGGTCATCCAGACCGAGCTGTGCCTGGCCGACCTGGGCACGGTGGAAAAGAGCCTGGCGCGTTACCAGAAGGTGGCCAAGGCCGGCCAGGACAAGGAGGCGCAGCGCCTGGTGGACGTGCTGAAGAAGTGCCAGACGGCGCTGGATCAGGCGCTGCCGGTGCGCAGCATCGCCTTCAGCAAGGAAGAGCAGGTAGTGCTGAAGCCGCTGTGCCTGATCACCGCCAAGCCGGCGATGTTCGTCGGCAACGTGGCCGAGGACGGCTTCGAGAACAACCCTTTCCTGGAGCAGCTGCGCGCCTATGGCGAGAAGCAGCATGCGCCGGTGGTGGCCATCTGCGCCAAGACCGAGGCCGAGCTGGCCGACATGACCGACGACGACCGGCTGCTCTTCCTGCAGGAGATGGGGCTGGAGGAACCGGGTCTGAACCGGCTGATCCGCGCGGCCTTCAAGCTGCTGGGCCTGCAGACCTACTTCACCGCCGGCGTCAAGGAAGTGCGTGCCTGGACCATCCACATCGGCGACACCGCGCCGCAGGCCGCGGGAGTGATCCACACCGACTTCGAGCGCGGCTTCATCCGTGCGCAGACCATCGCCTTCGACGACTTCATCGCCTGCAAGGGCGAACAGGGCGCGAAGGAGGCAGGCAAGATGCGTTCCGAAGGCAAGGAATACGTTGTCAAAGATGGGGATGTGTTGAACTTCCTGTTCAACGTATAGGCGCGCTCGGGGATCGACCTTCGGTCGACCCCCGAGCCCGCGTCGAGCCTCCTGCAGGCTGCAGCTTTGCGCAGGTGGCCGCGGCAGGCCGCATCGCCGACCAGCCGAGCAGCCGCACTGCGGCTCCAGGTGAGAGGCCTGCCACGGCGGCCTGGGCATGATTTCGCGCAATTCAGCAGCACTTCGGCAGCGGCCCCGCGTCTGCCGCGATCGGCAGTGCTAGGCTTGAAACGGGAGGAAACGCACCGGGCTCGTGCCCGGGCCATAAATGAACGACGATTCCAAAGCCGCCTGGCCCCGGGTGCTGGTGGTCACGGCACTGAGCTATGCCGCGGTCGGCTGGCTGGCCGTGCATCTGGCCTTCGCGCCCAGCTACGCTGCGCCGCTGTACCCCTCGGCCGGCCTGGCGCTGGCGGCGGTGCTGGTCTACGGCAGGCCGGCGCTGCTGGCGACCGCCCTCGGCGCCTTTCTGGTCAATGTCGGCCTGAGCGCCGCGCGCGGCCAGTTCGACCTGGCGGCGCTCGGTGTGCCGATGCTCATCGGCGCCGGCGCCGCGCTGCAGGCCGGCTGCGGCGCGTGGCTGCTGCGCCGCCACGTCGAGCAGCCCCTGGTACTGGACCAGCCGCGCGACGTATGGCGTTTCCTCGTGCTGGGCGCGCCGGTGGCCTGCCTGGTGAATGCCTCGATCTCCACCGCCGCGCTCGGCCTGGCCGGCGCAGTGCCCACCTCGGAGCTGCCGTTCACGTGGTGGACATGGTGGATCGGTGACTCGCTGGGCGTCCTCATCGCTGCCCCGGCAGCGCTGACGCTGATCGGCCGGCCGCGCGACGCCTGGGCGCCGCGCCGCGCCACCGTGGCGACGCCGTTGGTGCTGGCGACCGCGCTGCTGGTGGCGGCCACGCTGGCGGTGGCCCGCTGGGACGAGCAGCGCATGCGCAGCGCCTTCGAACGCGACGCCGCTGGCGCGGCCGACGCAGCGCAGGCCTGGCTGAACGGGCCGCTGCAGGCGCTGCAGGCCGTACACGGCGTGTTCCGGCTCAACGACCACGTCACACGCGAGCACATGCGCAGCGTCAGCGAATGGTGGCTGCAGCAGCCGTTGCACCTGCAGGCGATCGGCTGGGGCGAGCGCGTCGCACGCGCCGAGTTGCCGGGCTACGAGGCAGCGGTGCAAGCCGAAGGCCCTGCCGACTATCGTGTCTTCGATCGGCGCGGACCCGCCGCCGCGGCGAGCGATGACGAGGTGCTCGCGGTACGCTACATCGAACCGCAACAGCGCAATGCCGCCGCGCTCGGGGTCAATGTCCTGTCGATCGCCGCCGCCGCCGAGGCGGTCCGGCGCGCGCAACGCAGTGGCCAGCCCAGCGCCACTGCGGGCTTTCGCCTGACGCAGGAAGACGCTGATCAGGTCGGCGTCGTCGTCTACCACGCGCTGCCGGCGGCCGGCGGCAACGGCGCATCGCTGCGTGGTGTCGTCTTCGTCTCGCTGCGCATGGACGAGGCCCTGAATCAGCTGATGGAGCATC
This sequence comes from Rubrivivax sp., assembly GCA_044225625.1. Lineage (GTDB taxonomy): Bacteria > Pseudomonadota > Gammaproteobacteria > Burkholderiales > Burkholderiaceae_C > Rubrivivax. Next base: position 21,297 of record JBGAII010000040.1, on the reverse strand, counting down.
GGCGCGTGTCGCTGCGCTGGTGCCTGCTGGACCACGATCCCGGTGCGGCGATGCGCCGGCTGGCCGGCCCGCCGGGCTGCGAGAGCGCGCCCCGCCTCGCCTACGCGCAGCAGCGCGTATTGCCCTTCGCCGGCCGCGAATGGGAACTTCGGCTCGATGCCGGGCCGCAACAGATCGCCGCGTCCCAGCATGCCAACGCGTGGCTGTTCTCGGTGCTGGGACTGATGTCGGCGTCGCTGCTTGGCGCCCTGCTGCTGATCGTCACCGGACGGGCGCGGCGCATCGAGCAGGAGGTGCTGCAGCGCACCCAGGCCCTGCGCCACGAGGTTGCCGAGCGGCAGCGCACCGCCGAGGCGCTGCGTGCCAGCGAACAGCAGCTGCAGGCCGTGCTCGACAGCGCACGCGTCGGCATCGTCAAGACCGACATGGACGGTCGTATCCTGGTGTCGAACCCGGCCTACAGCACGCTGCTGGGCTACGGCGAGGACGAGCTCGCGCGGCTCACCGTGGGCCAGCTGACCCATCCGGAAGACCGTCAGGAGGATGCCAAGCTGCTGGCGGCGATGCGCCAAGGCGAGTGCGACGTCTTCCGGCGCGAGAAGCGCTTCCTGACGCGCGCCGGCGAGGTGGTGCATGCGCTGCTGACGGTAGCGCTGCTGCGCGACGCCGACGGCCGGCCCCAATTCACCGTCGGGGTGGTCGAGGACATCGGGGAGCATCTGCGGCTGGCCGAGGCCGAGCGCGCGCGCGAGCTGGCGGAGAGCTCCAACCGGGCCAAGAGCGAATTCGTCTCGCGCATGAGCCATGAGCTTCGTACCCCGCTGAACGCGATGCTCGGGTTCGCTCAGTTGCTGGCGCTGGACCGCAAGCCGCCGCTGGCGGAGCACCAGCGCGCGTGGTCCAGCCAGATTCAGCAGGCCGGCTGGCACCTGCTGCACATGATCAACGACACACTGGACCTGTCGCGCATCGAATCGGGCATGCTGAAGCTCGAGCCGGTGGTGCTGGACCTGGACGCGCTGGTGCATGCGGCGCTGGCGATGGTCGAGCCCGCGGCCGAGAAGCGTGGCCTGAGCATCGACGTCAGGCTCGACCGCCGCGCACGCACCGTGCTCGGCGACGAAACCCGCATCAAGCAGATCCTGACGAACCTGCTGAGCAACGCCGTCAAGTACAACGTCGATGGCGGCAGCATCAGCGTTCGGTCGCGTCTGACCGAATCAGAGGTCATTGATGTCGTCGTCGGCGACACCGGCCTGGGCATGACCCGCGCCCAGATGGACGGCCTGTTCCAGCCCTACAACCGCCTCGGTCGCGAGCGCAGCGGTGTCGAAGGCACGGGCATCGGCCTGGTCATCAGCCGGAAGCTGGCCGAACTGATGGGCGGCTCGCTGCGTGCGCAGAGCGTGGAGGGCGAAGGCTCGACCTTCATCCTGAGCCTGCCGCGCGCCTGCCAGCCCGACGGTGCCGTGGGCGGGGACAGCGAACTGCCGACACACCCCGCCGCCTACCGCCAGCGGCTGGTGCACTACATCGAAGACAACGAGACCAACATCGAGGTCATGCGCGGCATCCTGCTGCGCCGGCCGCAGGTGCATTTGAGCGTGTCGATGAACGGGCTGGATGGCCTGGCCGCATTGCGGCAGCGACGCCCCAATCTGCTGCTGCTGGACATGCATCTGCCGGACATCGACGGCCTGGAACTGCTGCGGCATCTGAAAGACGACGACACGCTGGCCAGCATCCCGGTGGTGGTCGTGTCGGCCGACGCCACCGCATCGCACATCGAAGCGGCTCTGACGGCCGGCGCGGCGCACTACGTGACCAAGCCAGTGAACCTGTCGAGCTTCCTGGCCATCCTCGACGACCTGCTCGACGACATGGACACTCACTTCGGATAAAGTTAGTCAACACTACCTTGTTTTTCCCTTGAGGCATCAGGCATGGCAGTTCCACGGCCTCGCAGGCAGATTCATCAGCACTCTCTTGACGAGAGTGCTAATATTTCGGAACCAACACTTCAGAGACCGGATCCAAACCGTTAATGAACACCACCGCCAATACCGCCGTGTCCTTGCGCGACCCCTGGTCGCTGGTGCCGCCCGTCGGCAACCTGGACGCTTACATCAGCGCCGTGAACCGCATCCCGCTTCTGTCAGCGCAGGAGGAGATGAACTACGCGCAGCGGCTGCAGCGTGACGGCGATGTGGAGGCCGCGGGCCGCTTGGTGCTGTCGCACCTGCGGCTGGTGGTATCGGTATCGCGCCAGTACCTGGGCTACGGGCTGCCGCAAGGCGACCTGATCCAGGAAGGCAACGTCGGCCTGATGAAGGCGGTGCGCCGCTTCGATCCCAGCCAGGGTGTGCGTCTTGTCAGCTATGCGCTGCACTGGATCAAGGCCGAGATCCACGAGTACATCCTGCGCAACTGGCGCATGGTGAAGGTGGCGACGACCAAGTCGCAGCGCAAGCTGTTCTTCAACCTGCGCTCGATGAAGCAACGGCTGAAGGCCGATGCGCAGGACGCAGACACGCACCGTGCCAACTTCTCCCCGGCCGAGGTCGAGGTGGTTGCGCGCGAGCTCAACGTCAAGCCCGAAGAAGTGCTGGAGATGGAGACGCGGCTGTCCGGCGGCGACGTCGCGCTCGAGCCGCAGACCGACGACGGCGAGGAAGGCTTCGCGCCGATCGCCTATCTGGCCGACGAGACGCACGAGCCGACGCGCGAGATCGAGGCCCGCCATCGCGACTGGCTGGCCGGTGACGGCATTGGCCAGGCGCTGGAGGTGCTGGACCCGCGCAGCCGGCGCATCGTCGAGGAACGCTGGCTCAAGGTCAACGACGATGCCAGCGGCGGCATGACGCTGCACGAGCTGGCGGCCGAGTACGGCGTCAGCGCCGAACGCATCCGCCAGATCGAAGTGGCCGCGCTGAAGAAGATGCGCAAGGCGCTGGAAGCCGCCTGAGCGCGGGCCGGCTGGACGCCGGCCGCAGTCCGACGCCGACCGGCCTTCTCAGGCCGGTTTCTCTTCCAGCAGCAGTTTCAGGTCGTGGCGCAGAGCGTCGGCACCGCTGCCGTAGCGCACGAACAGCCGCACCCGGCCCTGCGCATCGAACACGTACGTGCCGGCGGTGTGGTCCATCGTGTAGCTGCCCTCGGTCTTGCCCGGCACCTTGGCGTAGAACACCTTGAAGTTGCGCGCCGCCGCCTTGATCTCGTCCGGCGTGCCGCGCAGGCCGATGAAGCCGGGACCGAAGCTGCCGGTGTAGGCCTTCAGCACCTCGGCCGTGTCGCGCTCGGGGTCGACGCTGACGAACACCCCTTGCACCCGTTCGCCGTCCTTGCCGAGGTCCTGCTTGACCTTGGCCAGCTCGGCCATCGTCGTCGGGCAGACATCGGGGCATTGGGTGTAGCCGAAGAACACCAGCGTGACCTTGCCCTTGAAGTCGTCCAGCGTGCGACGCTTTCCATCCGGATCGGTCAGCGACAGCTCGCGGGCATATTCAGCGCCGGTGATGTCCACCGCCTTGAACGGCTCCTTGTTCGCGCTCGGCGACAGCCGGTCGCAGCCGCCAAGCAGTCCGGTGGCCAATGCCAGCAGCAGGAAAACGCGAGTCAGCTTAGCCATGGGTTCAGGTAGTGGTCGACCAGCAGCGCTGCGAACAGCAGGCTCAGGTACAGGATCGAAAAACGAAAGGCACGACGCGCCAGCGCGTCGCTGTAGTCGCGCCACAGCTGCGCAGCATAGGCGATGAACACGGCGCCGAGCGCGACGGCGCTGGCCAGGTAGAGCCAACCGCTCATCCCGTAGACGAAGGGCAGCAGCGTGGCGGCGAACAGCACCAGCGTGTAGAGCAGCACCTGCAGCCGCGTGAATTCGGCGCCGTGGGTGATCGGCAGCATCGGCAGGCCGGACTTGCGGTAGTCCTCGGCGCGGTACAAGGCCAATGCCCAGAAGTGCGGCGGCGTCCAGAGGAAGATGATCAGGAACATCATCAGCGCTTCGGGGCCGACGTCATTGCGCATCGCTGCCCAACCCAAGACCGGCGGCATCGCGCCCGACGCGCCGCCGATGACGATGTTCTGCGGCGTCAGCGGCTTGAGCACCAGCGTGTAGATCACCGCATAGCCGACGAAGGTGGCGAAGGTCAGCCACATCGTCAGCGGGTTCACCCACAGGTAGAGCATGGCGCTGCCCGCCGCGCACAGCACTGCCGAGAACAGCAGCGTCTGCAAGCTGCTCAGCTCGCCCTTGGCCGTCGGCCGCCATGCCGTGCGCGCCATGCGCGCATCGATATGCTGCTCCACCAGGCAGTTGAAGGCCGCAGCAGCGCTGGCCACCAGCCAGATGCCGAGCGTGGCCGTCGCGGCCCGTCGCAGGTCGGGCCAGCCACTGTCCGCCAGCAGCATGCCAATCAGCGCGCAGAACACGATCAGCTGCACCACGCGCGGTTTGGTCAGCGCGTAGTACTGGGCCCAGCGGCTGGCACCGGGGGCGGACGTGGCGAGGGTCTGCGACATGGGAACCCGCGATTTTAGGAGCGCGGCCGCGGCAGCGCCGCCCGCGCCAGCAGCATGCTCAGCAGCCCGACCAGCAGCGCTGCACCCCCGGTATGGGCCAGCGCGGCGGCCAGCGGCCAGCCCAGCACCACGTTCGACAAGCCGCTGGCGACCTGCAGCAGCGTCAGCAGCAGCAGCGCGAGTGCGGTGCGGCGCTGCCCGGGGTGAGACCACAGCGCATGCACCAGCCACAGCAGCGCCAGTGTGGCGACGAGCGCGAACAGCCGATGCGTCATGTGGATGGCGACCAGGGCCTGGAAGGGCAGGAAATCGCCGTCGCCGGCACGCCCCAGCTCACGCCGCAGCGTGAAGCCATGCCCGAAGTCCATCTCCGGCCACCAACTGCCATTGCATTGCGGGAACCCATTGCAGGCCAGCACCGCATAGTTGCTGCTGACCCAGGCACCCAGCGCGATCTGCAACACCAGCAGCACGAACACGGCGCCGATCGCCCCGGTCAGCGCCGGGGGCCGCGGCAGCGGCGGGTCGCGCAGGGCCTCGTGCTGCGTTGCCAGCAAGGCCAGCAGCGCCATGCCGCCCAGCAGGTGCAGCGTGACGATGGCCGGATTCAGCTTCCAGGTGACGGTCAGCGCCCCAAACAGCCCCTGCACCAGCACCCAGCCCAGCGTCGCCGTCGGCCACCAGGGCGACAGCGGCAGCTGGCGCCGCCAGGCCCAGCCCGCCAGCGTGGACACGACGATCAGCGCGCCGACCGTCATCGCCAGGTAACGATGGATCATCTCGATCCAGGCCTTGCTGAAGCTGACCGGCCCCGTGGGCATGGCGGTCTGCGCGGCATGGATGTGCTCCGACGCGCCGATCGGGCTGGCATGGCCATAACAACCCGGCCAGTCCGGGCAGCCCAGGCCGGAGTCGCTGAGCCGCGTGAAGGCGCCGAAGACGATGAGGTCGAAGGTCAGGAACAGCGTCAGCGCAATCAGCGCCGTGGCCCTTGCGCGCACGCTGAAGTGACGCTGGCGCATCCACAGCCAGCCCAGCGGCAGCAACGCGATCGTGCCGGCCAGCAACAGCAGGCGCAGGCTGGGAGCGAAGTCCATCGTCAGCGGCCCGGCTGATCCCACGACGCGGACGCGCGCAACAGCCGTTCCAGATCGCGCTTGACCTTCGCCGGGTCAGGGTCGGCGGGCATGCGCATCATCCATTCACCCATCGGATCGATCAGATACAGGTGGTCTTCCAGCGCGTGGCCGGCGTCGGCCTGCAGCCAGCCGGCCACCGCGTCGCGCGGCGCGCGCAACACCGTCAGCGACGGATCCGAGCTCAACGCGTCGCGCAGCGCTGACGGCAGCTCGGCGCCATCGGTGATCAGCCACACCTTGTCGACGCGGTCACGTTCTCGGCCGAGCATCTCGCGCAGTTGCCTCTGCGTGAAGAGGCGCTTCTGGCATTCGCCCTGGCAATCGGCCGGGCCCAGCGCCAGCAGCAGCCATTGACCGCGCAGCGACATGGCCTCGACCGCCCGGCCGTCGAGCGTGCGCAACGGCAGCGCCGGCATCGTCCGACTCGGCTGGATCAGCGCGCCATAGTTGGTGCGGCCCTGGGGCCGCAACACGTAGTAGGTGAAGTACGAGGCGATGACCGGCGCGGCACAGACGGCGAGCACCAGCAGCATCTTCAGGCGACCTTTGCGGGTGCGCCGGGCGTCGGCCGGCAGCTCGGGCTCGGGCAGCGAGTGCACCGTCAGGCTCACGGCTTCAGCGCGAGCGCCGGCGTCGCGGACGGATGAGTTCGAACCAGACATAGAGTCCCGTGATCAGGGCGCAAAGCGCAAACCATTGCACCGCATAGCCGTAGTGTGTGGAGACGTCGGGCACCGCCGGTGCCCATTGCCGCCGCAGGCCATCGCTGGCGGATACCGAAGCATCGAGCTGCACAACGAGCAATGGCCGCAAGGCGAGCCCGGTTTCGCGGGCAAAGTCGGCAACGAGCAGATTCTGCCGGATCGGCCCGGAGGCGGCGGCATCGAACTCATACAGCCTTGGCACGGACGGGGCGATGCGGCCCTCGATGTCGACGAGACCAGCCGGCGTGTCGAAAGGTGCCATCTGCTCGCGCGACTGCATGTTGCGCGGAATCCAACCTCGCTGCACCAGCACCACATCACCGTCGGCCAGTTGCAGCGGCGTGACGACGAAGAAGCCCGGCTGGCCGTTCATCTGCCGGTTGTCCAGATAGATGCTCCGCGACGCCACCCACCGCCCCTGCAGCAGGACCCGTCGGTGCTGCAGCGCCACGGCCTCTTCGGGCGTGTGCGGCAACTGCGCACGGTCCAGCGGCGGCAGCGCCCCGCGCGCCAGCATGGCCTCGTGCAGCGCGATCTTCTGCGCCGCGCGGTCCAGTTGCCAGACGCCGAGCCGCGCCGTACCCGCCGCCGCCAGCAGCGCGGCCAGCAGGACCAGCCAGCGGCGCAGGCTCACCGCCGCGCCCGCCGAGCGATGCCCGCCGCAGCGCCCGCCCCGGTCCGCCCGAGCAGACCAGCCACGGCCGGCACCGCCACCTTCGAGGCCAGGGTGGAATAATCGCGCCGCATGAAGATACTGATCGTGCTCTTCTGGTCGCGGTACTGGGCGCGCTCGGCACCGCCGGCGTGCTGATGCTGCGCAAGGACCGCTCGAAGGACCCGCGCGGCACGATGATGGCGCGGGCGCTGGCCGTGCGCGTCGGCCTGTCGGTCACGATCTTCCTGCTGGTGCTGTTCAGCTACTGGATGGGCTGGATCAAGCCCACCGGCATTCCGATCGGTGGCTGAGGCCGCGGGCGGCTCGCCGCGCGCGATGGCGCGGCACCGCCGCTCGCATCAGAGCCAGTAGACCAGGAAATACAGGCCGAGCCAGACCACGTCCACGAAGTGCCAGTACCAGGCGGCGCCTTCGAAGCCGAAGTGCTTTTCGGGCGTGAAGTGGCCGCGCATGATGCGCAGCGTGATGAACAGCAGCATCAGCATGCCGACGAACACGTGGAAGCCGTGGAAGCCGGTCAGCATGAAGAAGGTCGAACCGAACACGCCGGAGCTGAGCTTCAGGTTCAGGTCGCTGTAGGCGTGGATGTACTCATAGGCCTGCACGCACAGGAACGTCGCCCCGAGCAGCACGGTCAGCCACATCCAGGCCACGCACTTCGAGCGGTGGTTGGCGATCAGCGCATGGTGCGCGAAGGTCAGCGTCACGCCCGAGGTGAGCAGCAGCGCGGTGTTGATCGTCGGCAGCGGCCACGGCCCCATCGTCACGAAGGGCTCGACCGTGCCCGCCGGTGAGGCGGTCGAGCCGGCCAGCACGGTCGGCCACGCGGCGCGGAAGTCTGGCCACAGGAGCTGGTGGTCCAAGTTGCCGAGCATCGGCACCGAATGCACCCGCGCCCAGTACAGGGCACCGAAGAACGCGCCGAAGAACATCACCTCCGAGAAGATGAACCAGCTCATGCTCCAGCGGTAGGACACGTCGATGCGCTGCGAATACAGCCCGGCGCGGTCTTCGGCAATCGCGGTCGAGAACCACCGGTACAACGTGCTGAGCCAGATGACCACGCCCAGCAGCAGCGAATACGCGCCCCAGCCGTGGCCATTGATCCACTGGCCGGCGCCCAGGATCACGAAGAACATGCCCAGCGCCACCAGCACGGGATACTGCGACGGGGCGGGAACGAAGTAGTACGGCGTGGAACCGTGGTGTGCGCTGGCCGACATGGTGGTTCTTGCTCCTAGAGATTCTTCGCGTAGGGAAGGTTTTTGATTCGGTGTTCTCAGCCGGCGACGCCGCTGCCGACGACCCAGCGCACCAGCAGCACCAGCAGCAGCACGAAGACCGCAGCGCTGATCACGCCGGCGATCACCAAATGCACCGGATTCAGTTTCTGGATGTCCTGCGCATGGCCGGACGACTTGCGGATGCCGAAAAACGACCAGGCCACCGCCTTGAAAGTCTGCAGCGGCGATGCCGGCCGCTGCACCGCTTCCTTCAGACCGCCGGGCGCGTCGTTCACAGCCGCGCCTCCGCGCCCTGCGGGCCCAAGGCCGCGCTGGGCCGCAACCCGCCTTCAGGTGCAGCCGGAATCTTGCCGCCGACCTCGAAGAAGGTATAGGACAGCGTGATCGTGGTGACGTCCCGCGGCAGTTGCGGGTCGATCACGAAGACCACCGGCCAGGTCTTCGATTCGCCGGGAGCCAGCGTGTATTCGTTGAAACAGAAGCACTCGAGCTTGTTGAAGTGCGCGGTCGCCTGCTTCGGCGCGTAGCTCGGGATCGCCTGCGCCGCCATCGTGCGGTTCTGCTTGTTGCGGAACTCGTACATCACCGTGACCATCTGGCCGGGATGCACCTGCACCGAACTGATGGCCGGCTTGAAGTCCCACGGGCCGCGCGCATTGGCGTCGAACTCCACGGTGATGGTGCGCGTCGCATCCACCTGCGTATTGACCGCGCGGCCCGCTGCGGCTTCGCGCCGCTGCTCGTTCAGCGACAGCACATTGACACCCAGCGCGTCGCAGATGGCACGGTACATCGGCACCAGCGCATACCCGAAGCCGAACATCAGCAGCGTCACGACCAGCAGCTTGCCCAGCATGCGCCGGTTGTCGGACTGCAGCAGCGCGCGGCGAGCGTGGGCGAATGCGGACACGGACTTGCCCTCAGCCACCCAGCAGCACCATGCGCGCGACGAAGCCGACGCCGAAGACGACCGCGATCCCGGCCAGGATCCAGGCCAGCTTCAGGTTCGCCTTGCGTTGCGCTTGCGGGCTCATGTCGTCGTCAGCCCACCACCTTCGTCGCCGTCGCATCCAGCTTCGGCGGGTTCTCGAAGGTGTGCCAAGGCGCCGGCGAAGGCACTTCCCATTCCAGGCCTTCGGCGCCTTCCCAGGGCTTCTGCGGCGCGGGCTCGCCCTTGCCGCGCATCATCGGGATGACGACCGCGAACAGGAAGTACACCTGCATCAGCCCGAAGCCGAAGGCGCCGACCGTCGCGATCGCGTTGAAGTCGGCGAATTGCATCGGGTAGTCGGCATAGCGGCGCGGCATGCCGGCCAGACCGAGGAAGTGCATCGGGAAGAAGGTGATGTTGAAGAAGATCAGCGAGCCCCAGAAGTGGATCTTGCCGCGCGTCTCCGAATACATCACGCCGGTCCACTTCGGGCCCCAGTAGTACACGCCGCCGAACATCGCGTACAGCGAACCGGCCACCAGCACGTAGTGGAAGTGGGCCACGACGTAGTAGGTGTCCTGCAACTGGATGTCGATCGGCGCCATCGCGCAGATCAGGCCGGTGAAGCCGCCCATCGTGAACACGAAGATGAAGCCGACGGCCCACAGCATCGGCACCTCGAAGGTCATCGAGCCCCGCCACATCGTGGCCAGCCAGTTGAAGATCTTCACGCCGGTAGGCACCGCGATCAGCATGGTCGCGTACATGAAGAACAGCTGCCCCGTCACCGGCATGCCGGTGGTGTACATGTGGTGAGCCCAGACGATGAACGACAGGATCGCGATCGAGGCCGTCGCATACACCATCGACGCATAGCCGAACAGCTTCTTGCGGGCGAACGCCGGCACGATGGCACTGACGATGCCGAAGGCCGGCAGGATCATGATGTACACCTCGGGGTGCCCGAAGAACCAGAAGATATGCTGGTACATGATCGGGTCACCGCCGCCGGCGGGGTTGAAGAAGCTGGTGCCGAAATGGCGATCGGTCAGCGTCATCGTGATCGCGCCGGCCAGCACCGGCATCACCGCGATCAGCAGGAAGGCGGTGATCAGCCAGGTCCAGGCGAACAACGGCATCTTCATCAGCGTCATGCCGGGCGCGCGCATGTTCAGGATCGTGACGATGATGTTGATCGAGCCCATGATCGAACTCGCGCCCATGATGTGCAGCGCGAAGATCGCCGCGTCCATCGACGGACCCATCTGCATCGTCAGCGGCGCATAGATCGTCCAGCCCGCCGCCGGCGCGCCCCCGGGCATGAAGAACGACCCGGCGATCATCAGGGCCGCCGGGATCAGCAGCCAGAAGCTCAGGTTGTTCATCCGCGCGAAGGCCATGTCCGACGCGCCGATCTGCAGCGGCAGCATCCAGTTCGCGAAGCCGACGAAGGCCGGCATGATCGCGCCGAACACCATGATCAGCCCGTGCATCGTGGTGAACTGGTTGAACAGCTCCGGATTGAAGAACTGCAGACCAGGACGGAACAGCTCGGTACGGATCAGCAGCGCCAGGATGCCGCCGATCATGAACATCGTGAACGAGAACACCAGGTACATCGTGCCGATGTCCTTGTGGTTCGTCGCGAACAGCCAGCGGCGCCAGCCGTGCGGCTGGCCATGGTGGTCGTCGTGGGCGTGATCGCCGGGGTGAGGAAGCACTGCGCTCATGGGGTCAACCTTTCAACGCGATCGGTTCAATGGGTCACTTGCGGGCGGCGGCGACTTCGGACGGCTGCACGATCTGCCCGGTCTTGTTGCCCCAGTTGTTCTTGGTGAAGGTGATCACCGCAGCGAGCTCGGTGTCGGACAGCTGGCGCCACGACGGCATCGCGCCGTTGTTCCGCCCCTGCAGGACCGTCGTGATCTCGGCGATCTTGTCGGCATCCAGCACCACCGGCGAACCGTCCAGCGGCTTGATCGGACCGGCGCCCTTGCCGTTGGCCTGGTGGCAGGCCGCGCAGTTGGCCGCGTAGACCTTGGCACCGCGGTCCTTCAGCGCATCCAGCGTCCAGACCTTGTTCGGGTCATCGGCCAGCGCAGCCATCTCCTTGTGCTTGGCCTCGACCCAGGCAGTGTAGTCCTGGGCGCTGAGCACGCGCACGTGGATCGGCATGTAGGCGTGCTCCTTGCCGCACAGCTCGGCGCACTGACCATAGAAGTCGCCCGTCTTCTCGGCACGGAACCAGGTGTCGCGCACGAAGCCCGGGATCGCGTCCTGCTTGACGCCGAAGGCCGGCACCATCCAGGCGTGGATCACGTCGTTGGCCGTGGTGATGATGCGAACCTTCTTGTTCACCGGCACGACCAGCGGGTTGTCGACGCGCAGCAGATAGTCGTCGCCCTGCGGCTTGCCTTCGTCCGACATCACGCGCTGCGCCGGATCGAGCGTCGACAGGAAGCCGATGCCCTCGCCTTCACCGCGAAGGTAGTCGTAGCCCCACTTCCACTGATAGCCGGTGGCCTTGATCGTCAAGTCGGCATTGCTGGTGTCCTTCATGGCCACCACGGTGCGCGTCGCCATCGCTCCCATGGCGATGACGATGAGCAGCGGAACCACGGTCCACGCCACCTCCACCACCACGCTCTCGTGGAAGTTGGCGGACTTGGCACCGAGCGACTTGCGGTGCTTCAGGATCGAATAGAACATGACCCCGAACACGGCGACGAAGATGACCAGGCAGATCACCAGCATCATGTTGTGCAGCCACTGGATGTCGCCGGCGATGCGCGTGGCCGGCGGGCCCAGATTGACCTGATTGACCGCCGGACCGCCGGCCAGATTGCTGACCTGCGCCGCCGCCACGCCGGCCGCAGACCATGCCGCCAGCGCCAAGCCGCCAAGGTGCGCGCGCCGGCGCCAAGTGCTCGAGTTCATCGTTGTCATCGTTGCGGTTCCAATTGCCTGTCCTGCGCCACCGGGCGTGTGCATTCGCGACGCACCGCCTGACGCAACTCGCGCGCCAGTGCCGTACGCAGCTCGGGCCTGAGGTAGCGGCCAACGCGCACGCGCTGCCCCTGCCCGCTCAATTCCACCAGCGAACCCTCGCCCAGCGCCGGCTCGATGCGCAGCCATTCGGCGCGAAACGCGGCGCGCTCGACGAGCCTGCCGAAGCGGTGCTCGACCTTGAGTTCACGGTCGGCCAGCGTCATGACCTCGGCATCGCCGGCGTGGCGCGAGCCGAGCCAGAAGGCCAGGCCCAGAACCAGCAGTTCGATACCGGCCAGCGGCAGCACCGCCGGTGCACCGAACAACCAGAAGGCCGCACCGATGCCGAGCGCCAGCGCGCACAGCATCAAGTAGATCGTCAGCAGTCGCCCCGGGACGTAGGAGTTGCTGCGCGCCATGCGCCACTGCAGCGCCGGCGTGACATCCGCGCACGGCGACCGGCCCATCTCGCGGCCGAAGCGCCACGGCATCGCGCCCGGGACGGGCGACGGCGCAGGCCATGGGCTGGGGGCGAAAGCAGAACTCATGCAGCAGAACAAGGCATGCGCGGACATCGGGAGACGGGATCGGCGGCCACAGCGCACGCAGGCGGACTGCTGGCCCCGAAGAGCGCGTGGATTCTAGCGCAGGCCTTACACCGCTCCGGGGCCGCGACGGGCGGCGCGCACCATCGCGCGCATGTCGTCCAGCGCCACCGAGGTCTGCGCCGCCACCTTGGGCTTCGGAGCAGCGCGGAAAGCGTGCCCGTACACCACTTCGAAGTCCAGCCGCAGGCGGCCATCGGCACCCCGCAGCTGCTGCAATTCGTCGCACAGCCGGCGGCGCCAGCGCGGTGTGCGCAGGCCCGCTGCGCGCTGCGGGTCTGCATTGCCGCCGAGCGATCGCAACTCATTCAGCAGCGCGTCGGCATCGGCCCAGGTCAGCGTCAGCTGCTCCTGGTCCATCACCGGATCGGCAAAGCCAGCCTGCACCAGCATGTCGCCCAGGTCGTGCATGTCGACGAACGGCGCATGCGGCGACGGCCAGCCCAGGCGAGCGTAGAGCTGGCGCAGCCCCTGCAGCGTGCCCGGGCCGAGCGTCGAAAACATCAGGAAGCCGTCCACTGCCAGCACGCGCTGCCAGGCGCCCAGCGTGGCCTGAGGATCCGCGCTCAGGTGCAGCATCATGTTCGCCCACAGCAGCCCGGCGCTGCCGGCCGGCACCTGCTGCGGATCGCACCAGGCGTGCGCCGCGGCGCCCAGGCGCGGCAACCAGCGGCGCTTCGTCGCGGCAGCGCGCGTGCGCTCGCGCACCGCGTGCAGTGGCTCGACATGCAGGATGCGCGCGCGTGGATAGGCCTGCCGCAGCAGGGCTCCGCCCGCGCCATTGAAACTCCACCAGTCGACCAGCTCGGCGGGTTGCAGCCTGACCAGGCCGAGGCGCTCGGCCATGCGCCGCGCCACTTCGCCGTGCAACCAGGGCGGTTCGGTGCTCCGGCCCATGCGGCGCACGATCGCATCCAGCGCCTCGGTGTGCAGCGGGCGCGATGGGCGGGGCGGCGCATCATCGGCCATGCGGGCAGTATATTGAGTGCATGCATGCCGCGTCGCCAGGCCGAAGCTCCCGCGGGGACGCGCCGTGGCGCTGGCCCGGCCAGTGCGCCGTGTGCCGGGACTGGAGCACGCAGCGCATCTGCCGCGCTTGCGTCGAGCGGCTGGCGCCGGCACGCCCGCGCTGCGCACGCTGCGGACTGCGCACGGCCGCGGCGGTGACGCAGTGCGGCGCCTGCCTGGCCGATCCACCGCCCTTCACCGCCTGTGTCGTCGGCTGCGACTATGCCTTTCCCTGGGACCGTCTGATCGCCGATTTCAAGTTCAACGGCCACGTCGAACTGGCACGGCCACTGGCCGACCGGCTGCTGCAGGCCCTGGGTGCGCCGGCCTCGTTGCCCGCGCTGCTGCTGCCGGTGCCGCTGTCGCCGCAGCGCCTTGCCGAGCGCGGCTACAACCAGGCCTGGGAGCTGACGCGGCGCATCGCCCGAAGACTGGGCTGCCGTGCCGAGGCCGAAGTGCTGCTGCGTCCCCTCGACGGCCCACACCAGGCGACGCTCGGGCTGGCACAGCGCCGCGCCAATCTGCAGGGCGCCTTCGTCGCCGCGCCCCCGCGCCACGTGTCGCTGCGCGGGCTTCACGTGGCCCTGGTCGACGACGTGATGACCAGTGGGGCGACGCTGCGCGAAGCGACGCTGGCGCTGCAGCGCGCCGGCGCAGGCCGCGTCGATGCGTGGGTGCTGGCGCGCACGCCCGCCGCAGCCGACTGACACCGCCGGGCATGTTCCACATCGTGCTCGTGCAGCCGGAGATTCCTCCGAACACCGGCAACGTCATCCGCCTGGCGGCCAACACCGGCTGCACGCTGCATCTGATCGAGCCGCTGGGCTTCGACATGGAGGACCGCCTGCTCAGGCGTGCCGGCCTGGACTATCACGAGTACGCGGCGGTGCGCCGCCAGGCCAGCTGGCGGGACTGGCAGACCGATGCCCGGCCGGATCCGCAGCGCTGCTTCGCCTTCAGCACCCGCGGCAGCCGCGGCCTGGCCACGGTGCGGTGGCAGCCGGGAGACTGGCTGGTGTTCGGCAACGAGAGTGCCGGGCTGCCCGCGGACCGGCTGGCGACCTTCCCCGAAGAGCGGCGCGTGCGCCTGCCGATGCGGCCCGGCCAGCGCAGCCTGAACCTCAGCAATGCCGTGGCCGTGGCGGTCTTCGAAGCCTGGCGGCAGAACGGCTACGCCGGCGGCGCCTGAAGACCGCGGGGCTCGCGACTCACAGCTCGTGCGTCGCCTCGCGTGACATCAATTGCCACATCGCGCGCTGCGGGTCGATGCAGCCCTCGAGCACCTCGACCACGGCCTGCGTGATCGGCATCTGCACTCCGAGCGCCGCTGCCCGCGCGAGCACCGTCGCCGCGCTGTACACGCCTTCGGCCACCAGACCGACGCGACGGTTGCGCGAAAGGTCGCCGGTGGCGGTGAGCACCAGGTCGCCCAGGCCCGACAGGCCCATGAAGGTTTCGGCACGCGCGCCCAGCGCGACCCCGAGCCGCGTCATCTCGGCCAGACCGCGCGTCACCAGCGCGGCACGCGCGTTCAGGCCCGGCCGATGCGCCTCGCCCTCGCGTGCCGCCATGCCGTCGACCAGGCCGGTGGCGATGGCCAGCACGTTCTTCACCGCGCCGCCGACCTCCACGCCGACAGGATCGGTGGAGCGGTAGACGCGCAGCGTGTCGCTGTGGAAGGCTTGCACCGCGGCGTCGCGCAGCGCGGCATCGCTGCTGGCCGCGACCAGCGCGGTCGGCTGTTCACGCGCCACCTCGAGCGCAAAGCTTGGGCCCGAAAGGATTCCTGCCGGCGCATCGGGGCGAAGATCGCGGGCGATCTCGTGGCCGAGCGCGCCGCTGCCGGATTCGAAGCCCTTGCAGAGCCACAGCGCCGGCATGCCCGCCGGCAGTGCCGACAGGCATTCACGCAGTGCCGCCATCGGCGTGGCAATGACCAGCAGGCCGTCGCGCGCATGCTGGAGCGCGGCGGCGTGGTCTGCGCCGATGCGCAGCGCTTCGGGCAGCGCCACCTCGGGCAGATAGCGCCGGTTGCGGCGCTGCGCCTGCATCTCGGCCGCCTGCCGCGCGTCGCGTGTCCACAGCAGCGTGTCGTGGCGCGCAGAAGCGGCCATCGCCAGCGCGGTGCCCCAGGCGCCCGCGCCCAGCACGCAGATCTTCACGGCCGGACGCGCCGCTGCGCTTCCTGTCGGGGCGTCAGTTGACGCCGGTGATGATGCGCGAGCCGCCGTTGCCGTTCTGCGCCGCGGCCTGCGCCTGCTGCGCCTCGAACATCGCCTGGAAATTCACTTCGGTCAGGATGATCGGCGGGAAACCGGCGCGCGTGCAGACGTCGGAGACGATGGCACGCAGATACGGATAGATCATCTGCGGGCAGACGATGCTGATGATGCCCTGCATCTGCTCGTCGGGCACGTTGCGGATCTCGAAGATGCCGGCCTGCTTGGCTTCGACCAGAAACAGCGTCTTGTCCTTGACCTTGGTGGTCACCGTGGCGGTGACGGTGACCTCGAAGATGCCGTCGGCCACCGGTTCGGCACCCATGCCGAGATTGATCTCGACCTGAGGCTGCTGCTGTTCGAGCAGGATCTGCGGCGAATTGGGCTGCTCCAGCGACAGGTCCTTCAGGTACATGCGCTGGATCTGGAACACGGGGGTCTGGTCTTGGTCGGCCATGGTGGGGCTTCCGGAAGTGAGGGGCGGGGCCGAGCGGTGCAGCCATGCACCAGGGCCGGGGGAGCGAAATTATCGCGCAGCGTCGTTCGCCGGGGCTGCGCCAAGCAGCGGCACCAGGCCGCCGCGCCGGTCGAGGTCGACCAGGTCGTCACAGCCGCCCACATGCGTATCGCCGATGAAGATCTGCGGCACCGTGCGCCGGCCGGTGAGTTCCATCATGCGCACACGCTCGCTCGGGTTGAGGTCGACACGCACCTCTTCGATGTGGCTCACGCCCCGCTGCTGCAGCAAGGCCTTGGCCCGAACGCAATAGGGGCACGTGAGCGTCAAGAACATGCGTACGGGCTTCATGAACCGATCGGCGTCAAAGTGGAAGCGTCGATTCTGAGCCGGCCTGCAAGACCCTGCAGGCTCAGGCCGACTTCTCGATCGGCAGGCTGGCCTCGCGCCAGGCGGCACTGCCGCCAGCCAGCGTGTGCACCTGCGCGTAGCCGGCCTTGCGCAGCTGCGCGGCGGCGCGCGAGGCACGCGGCCCGGTGGCGCACATCACCACCAGCGGCAATGCCTTGTTGCTGGGCAGCCCCTTTGCGCCATCGAGGGTCGACAAGGGCACGTTGCGCGCGCCCACTGCGTGTCCGGCCGCGAACTCGGCCGGCTCGCGCACGTCGATCAGCACGGCCTTTTCCTGATTGATCAGGCGCACCGCGTCGGCGGTGGAGATCGCACCGCCGATCCCGCCCTTGCTGACCATCGGCCAGACCAGCATGCCACCGGATACGAACGCTGCAAGGATCAGGATCCAGTTCTCGACGATGAATTGCACGCTGGATTCGCCGCTGTGAAGGAACGCGAATTATAGAATCGCCGCTTCGTCCGACGCCCTCTCATCCCTCCCGCCCATGTACAAGCTTGTTCTGATCCGCCACGGCGAATCGACCTGGAATCTGGAGAACCGATTCACCGGCTGGACAGATGTGGCGTTGACCGAGACCGGCGTGCAGCAGGCGCGGCAGGCCGGGCGGCTGTTGCGCGAGGCCGGCTTCGAGTTCGACATCGCCTACACCTCGGTGCTGAAGCGTGCGATCTGGACGCTGTGGCATTGCCTGGACGAAATGGACCGCACGTGGCTGCCGGTGATCAACGACTGGCGTCTCAATGAGCGTCACTACGGCGCGCTGCAGGGCCTGAACAAGGCCGAGACCGCCAAGCAGTACGGCGACGAGCAGGTGCTGATCTGGCGCCGCAGCTACGACACGCCGCCGCCGGCGCTGGACGTGGGCGATCCGCGCAGCGAGCGCGCCGACCTGCGCTATGCCGCGCTGCAGCCGGGACAGGTGCCGCTGACCGAATGCCTGAAGGACACGGTCGCGCGCGTGATGCCCTGCTGGAACGACGTGCTGGCCCCCGCCATCCGTTCGGGACGCCGGGTACTGGTGGCCGCGCACGGCAATTCGATGCGCGCGCTGGTCAAGTACCTGGACCAGATCAGCGATGACGACATCGTCGGGCTGAACATCCCCAATGGCATTCCGCTGGTCTATGAACTGGACGCGCAGCTCAAGCCGATCCGCAGCGGCTACCTCGGCGACCCGAAGGCAGCAGCCGAGGCCGCCGCTGCCGTGGCGCGGCAAGGCAAAGGCTGAGCAGCGCCCGACCTTCACCCAGAAAAAAAGCCCGGACGAGTCCGGGCTTTTCGCTTCTAACGACCTCGCTCAGGGCTTGTTGCCCGTCGGGAAGGGCCAGGCCGCAGCCGGGCTCAGCGCCGTTTTCGCCGCAGGGGCAGCCGGGGCTGCTGGGGCAGCCTTCTTGGCAGGCTTCTTCGCAGCGGCCTTCTTCGCAGGCGCCTTCTTCGCAGCGGCCTTCTTCGCAGGCGCCTTCTTGGCGGCGGCCTTTTTCGCAGGCGCCTTCTTGGCGGCGGCCTTCTTCGCAGGCGCCTTCTTGGCCGGCGCCTTCTTCGCAGCGGCCTTCTTGGCCGGCGCCTTCTTCGCCGGGGCGGCCTTCTTGGCCGGGGCCTTCTTGGCCGGCGCCTTCTTGGCCGGAGCGGCCTTCTTCGCCGGGGCCTTCTTCGCCGGGGCCTTCTTCGCCGGGGCCTTCTTCGCCGGGGCCTTCTTGGCCGGGGCCTTCTTCGCAGTTGCCATAACGATCTCCTTGATCAAGTTGCAAAGAGCACCGCGCTGCTCGATACAGCACGGCGATTCATCGCCCGGTGGTCTGCCTTGAGCCCGAAGGCCCGGCGGCTATCGCCCCGGTACGACGAATGCGGTTGGGGGCCGGCGCATCGCTTCTGCCGTCGATGCATCTCGTCCCTCGATTCGAGGCCTGCTGTCCATGGTGTTGTTCGAGTTGGCGACAGCCGCCTTCAATCCCACGACAACGCGCCACCGGTCTGATACTCGATGACGCGCGTCTCGAAGAAATTCCTCTCCTTCTTCAGGTCGATCATTTCGCTCATCCAGGGGAACGGGTTCTCCTCGTTCGGGAAGAGCGGCTCCAGGCCGATCTGCGTCGCTCGCCGGTTGGCGATGAAACGCAGGTAGCCCTTGAACATCGATGCATTCAGGCCGAGCACACCGCGTGGCATGGTGTCTTCGGCGTAGCGGTATTCCAGATCGACCGCAGTCTCGAACAGCGCCCGGATCTCGGCCTTGAACTCCGGCGTCCAGAGTTGCGGGTTCTCGAGCTTGATGGTGTTGATCAGGTCGATGCCGAAATTGCAGTGCATCGACTCGTCGCGCAGGATGTACTGATACTGCTCGGCCGCGCCGGTCATCTTGTTCTGCCGGCCCAGCGCCAGGATCTGCGTGAAGCCGACGTAGAAGAACAGACCTTCCATCAGGCAGGCGAAGACGATCAGGCTCTTCAGCAGTTTCTGGTCGGCTTCCAGCGTGCCGGTCTTGAACGACGGATCCATGATCGCGTTGATGAACGGGATCAGGAACTCGTCCTTGTCGCGGATCGACTTCACCTCGTTGTAGGCGTTGAAGATCTCGCTCTCGTCGAGACCCAGGGACTCGACGATGTACTGGTAGGCGTGCGTGTGGATCGCTTCCTCGAAGGCCTGACGCAGCAGGAACTGGCGGCACTCGGGCGCGGTGATGTGCCGGTAGGTGCCGAGCACGATGTTGTTGGCGGCCAGCGAATCGGCGGTGACGAAGAAACCGAGATTGCGCTTGATGATGCGGCGCTCGTCTTCGCTCAGGCCGTTGGGATCCTTCCAGGTCGCGATGTCGCGCGACATGTTGATCTCTTGCGGCATCCAGTGGTTCGAGCAGGTGGCGAGGTACTTCTCCCACGCCCACTTGTACTTGAAGGGGACCAACTGATTGACGTCGGTCTTGCCGTTGATGATGCGCTTGTCGGCGGCGACGACGCGGTGATGCGTGGCTTGCGGTGCCGACTTCGCCGGCGTGGCCGACGGTGCGTGGGACGGAGTGACTGAAACCAGCGAAGGCTCGCGTTGCAGCGAGGGCTCTACGCTCAGCGTGGCAGTCTTCGGCAGAGTGCGGGCTTCTTCTTCCCAGACCAGCATGTGTATGTGCGTCCTATGGCGCGTGATTATGTGAGTGTTGCGTACGAACACCAAGCACTAGTTGACATCGCGATGCATTTGAAGCTGGCTCTGTTGCAGGGGCGCATCGCAGCTGCACACCCGGTGCAGCGCGATGCGCCATCGCATCACGGGCAAGCAACACATCACAGGCGAGCCTGGCTTCGCATCACTGGCAGGCTTCGCAGTCGGGCTGATCGATCGAGCAGAACTTGATGTCGCTCGCCGGCGCCTCGGGCGCGGCACTCGCGACCACCGCCGACGACTGCGCGGACACCGCGTTCATCGCACCACTGTGCACGGTCGACTTCTCCGCATGCGTCGCACCGACGGTGCGCAAGTAGTAGGTCGTCTTCAGGCCGCGCAGCCACGCGAGCTTGTAGGTCTCGTCGAGCTTGCGCCCCGATGCGCCGGCGATGTAGATGTTCAGCGACTGCGCCTGATCGATCCACTTCTGGCGCCGTGCCGCGGCTTCCACCAGCCACTGCGTGTCGACTTCGAAAGCGGTGGCGTACAGGCGCTTCAATTCCTCCGGCACGCGGTCGATGCGGCGCAGCGAGCCGTCGAAGTGCTTCAGGTCCATCACCATCACGTCGTCCCACAAGCCCAGGCGCTTCAGGTCGCGCACCAGGTACTCGTTGACGACCGTGAACTCACCCGACAGGTTGCTCTTGACCGACAGGTTGCCGAAGCAGGGTTCGATCGACGCGTCGACGCCGATGATGTTGCTGATGGTGGCGGTCGGCGCGATGGCCACGCAGTTGCTGTTGCGCATGCCGTGCACCTGGATGCGCGCACGCAGCGCCTCCCAGTCCATGCTCTGGCTGCGGTCGACCTCGACATAGCCGCCGCGCGTCTCGGCCAGCAGTTCCAGCGAATCGAGCGGCAGCACGCCGCGGTCCCACAGGCTGCCACGGTAGCTGCTGTAGCGGCCGCGCTCCTCGGACAGTTCGGTGCTGGCCCAGTAGGCGTGATAGCAGACCGCTTCCATCGAACGGTCGGCGAACTCCACCGCCTCGGCGCTCGCATAGGGCAGGCGCAACTGATACAGCGCGTCCTGGAAGCCCATGATGCCCAGGCCAACCGGGCGATGCCGCAGGTTGCTGTCACGCGCCTTCTTGACCGCGTAGTAGTTGATGTCGATGACGTTGTCGAGCATGCGCATCGCCGTGGCCACCGTCTTCTTCAGCTTGGCCTGGTCGATGGCACCGTCCTTCAGGTGCTGCGCCAGGTTCACGCTGCCCAGGTTGCACACCGC
>JBGAII010000236.1:0-4441 GCA_044225625.1 Rubrivivax sp. | reverse complement strand
TAGGCCACCGCCACCGGGTCAGCGGCCAGGCTCGGCACGAAGCGCACGGCGTAGATGTCGTAGCTGCCATGGCGCGCGAAGGCCCACTGCGGCTGGCTCAGGTCCTTGGGGAAGTTGACGTTCAGCGCCAGTCCCGTCGGCAGCAGCGCGCCGCCTGCGGCCTTGGTCTGCAGCGCGTCGAGCAACTGCACCGACAGCCGGGCCACCGTGGCCGACAGCGGGTTGGCCAGGCCGGTGTTGTCGGTGGTGTTCGTGTCGGCGCTCAGCGCGATCGCCGGCAGGCCACGCGCCGCGGCGAACTGGGCGTTGCCCACCGTGCCGGAGCCGTTGACGATGGTACCGACGTTCTGGCCTTCGTTCGGGCCGGACAGCACCAGGTCGGGCGCCTTGCCCCAACGCTGCACCGCCACCACGTCCAGGCCATAGAGCGTGGCCATCACCGGCGTGCCATTGGTGTAGTAGTAGTCGCCGCCATTGAAACCGGCGCGGGTCATCTTTCCGGCGCCCGGGTCGCCGGCCGAGGCCGCGCCGTTCAGGCAGCCGCCGGTGCTGCGGTCGGCGTTGCTGGCCGACAGCGGCGTCAGCGGGCTGAAGTACTTGACGGCGGCACCCATGCCGCTCTGCCCGGTGCAGGGCACCGAGACGATCACATCGTGGCCTTTGGCCTTCAGCGCTTCGTACAGCGCCTTGACGTTGCTCGTCAGGCCATCGTCGTTGGTCAGCAGGATGTTGAGGGCGAGAGCGCGGCTGGTGACGAGCAGCAGCGCGGCGCCAATCAGGAAGCGGGATTTCATCGGAAGACGTCGACCGGTCGGTCGTGGAGTTCGAACAACTGCAGGAGCCTAGGGCGGCCGTGTGTCAACCCGATGTCGATGCCGGTGCCGTCCCGCCCTCCGCCAGCGCCCCGCGGCGTTCAGGCCGCCGAGCGCTCCCGACGCCCGGCCATCGCGCAGCAGCAGGCGCTGGCCAGCGCCGACAGCGCCGCCGCCCAGAACACCGCGGCCAGGCCGAAGGCCTGGCTCAGCAGCCCGCCGGCCACGCCGCCGACCACGCCCGGCACGCCGTAGCCGAGCGTGGTGTACAGCGCCGAGCCGCGCGTGCGCAGGCGGTCCGGAAAGTGGCGTGCAATCAGGCTGGTGCACGCCATGTGCTGCGCGGCAAAGGTGACGGCATGCGTCAGCTGCGCCACCACCAGCACCGCGGGTACGTGGCCGAAGGCCGCGGTGGCCGCAAAGCGCAGCGCCGTCACCAGCGCGGCGACGACCAGCCAGCGGTACTCGTCGAGCCGCGCGAAGTGCCGCGCGGCGAGCGCAAAGAAGGCGATCTCGGCCAAGATCGACACGGTCCACAGCAAGCCCACCGCCGGCTTGCCGTAGCCCAGTTGCTGCAGGTACAGCGAGAAGAACGCATACAGCGCGGTGTGCGCCAGCACGGTCAGCATCAGTCCGGCGAAGAACCAGCGCACCGCCGGCCGGCGCAGCACCGGCCAGACGCTGGCGCGCGGCTGCATGGCGCTGCCGGCGGCCTCCGGCGGCTGCGGCAACCGCCAGGCGGCCCAGGCCAGCAGCATGAACAGCGCCCCGGTGAACAGCGGCAGCGCACCGATGCCGGCCCGTTCCAGCACCAGGCCGAAGGCCATCACCGACGCGACGAAGCCCACCGAGCCCCACAGCCGCACGCGGCCGTAGCGCCGTATGTCCAGCCCGGCGGCGCCATGCAGCTGCTTCAGCAGCAGCGCCTCGCCGATCGGCGTGACCGCCCCGTTGGCCAGGAACAGTGCCGCCACCACCACGGCCAGCGGCCACGCGCCGGCATCGCGCACGAACCACAGCGCCGCCGCCGCCAGCGCGCTCAGTGCGGTGGCCAGCCGCAGCAGCGCGACGCGCCGGCCGCCATGGTCTGCCAGCCAGCCCCAGCCGTAAGGCGCGACCACGCGCGTCCAGCTCTGCAGCGAGGCAAAGGCGCCGATGGCCAGCGTCGAATAGCCCAGGTGGCTCAGCCACAGCGATGAATACGGATTGAACAGGCCGATGGCCGCGTAGTAGGCCAGCCACAGCGCGGCGAAGGGCCGCGACCGGAATGCCGCAGGCTCGCTCAACGCGGCCTCCGGGTGCGGGTCAACGCTGACCCGGCCGCGAGCCGGCGCCAGCAGGACAGAGCCCGTTGCCGCGAGGCCGCCGGCTCATGACGCGCTGATCGAGCCGGCGATCGGAGGCAACGGCGGCGCACGTCGCCGCACTGCGCGCGGTGCAGCAGCGCGTGGTCCATCACCACCAGCGCCAGCAGCGCCTCGGCGATGTCGCGCGGATGTCGACGAGGTCGTGGCGGCCGAAGGTCTCGACCACCGCCGTTGCCCGGCGCGGTCGATCGATGCGCGCGGCAGGCGGATCGAACTGGTTGGTTTGATGGCGATCGACACCACCAGGTCCTGGCCGGTGGAGATGCCGCCGAGCACGCCGCCAGAATGGTTGCTGCGGAAGCCCTGCGGCGTCAGCTCGTCGCCGTGTTCGCTGCCCTTCTGCGTGACGCAGCCGAAACCGGCGCCGATCTCCACGCCCTTGACGGCGTTGAGGCCCCCATCATCGCGTGGGCGATGTCGGCATCGGGCCGGCCGTACACCGGCTCGCCCAGCCCCACCGGCATGCCGCGCGCGGTGACTGTGAGCCGCGCGCCGCAGGAATCGCCGGCCTTGCGCAGCGCGTCCATGTGGGCTTCGAGCGCGGGCACGATGCCTGCACTGGGCGCGAAGAACGGGTTGTTGCCGATCTCGGCCTCGTCCTCGAAGGGAATGGCGATGTCACCGATCTGCGTCATCCAGCCGACGAAGCGCGTGCCGTACTTCTGCGCCAGCCACTTCTTGGCCACCGCGCCGGCGGCCACCGTCGGCGCCGTCAGCCGCGCTGACGCACGCCCGCCGCCGCGCGGGTCGCGCAGGCCGTACTTCTGCCACAGCGTGTAGTCGGCATGGCCCGGGCGGAAGGTGTCGAGGATGTTGCCGTAGTCCTTGCTGCGCTGGTCGAGGTTGGTGGATCAGCAGCGCGATCAATGGTCAGCTGGCTCGTTGCGCTGCGTCACGTGGCGGCTGGTGCCGGGGCGGCGGCGGTCCAGGTCGCCCTGGATGTCGGCCTCGGCCAACGCCATGCCGGGCGGGCAGCCATCGATCACGCAGCCGATGGCCGGGCCATGGCTTTCGCCGAAGTTGGTGACGCGGAAGAGTTCGCCGAAGGTGCTGCCGGGCATGCCGCGATTCTAGAAGGCCACCTCCTGCCGCTCGGCACCCCTGCTGCTTGACCCTTACGCTGCGTCAGGGTGCATCATCCGCGGCATGTGGCTCAAGGTGGGTGAACTGGCGCAGCACAGCGGCCTGACGGTGCGCGCGCTGCATCACTACGATCAGATCGGCCTGCTGACGCCGTCGGTGCGCACCGAGGCCGGCTACCGGCTGTACGACCGCAACGACGTGGCGCGGCTGCATGCCATCCAGTCGCTGCATGCGCTGGGCGTGCCGCTGAAGCAGATCG
Organism: Rubrivivax sp.; assembly: GCA_044225625.1. Classification (GTDB taxonomy): domain Bacteria; phylum Pseudomonadota; class Gammaproteobacteria; order Burkholderiales; family Burkholderiaceae_C; genus Rubrivivax. Next base: position 920 of record JBGAII010000236.1, on the reverse strand, counting down.
GCGGCATGCTGGCCGGCGACGGCTCGGACCTGCCCGACATCGTGGCGCGCCAGATGCGCTCGCTCGACCGGCAGATCGAGCAGGCCAGCGCGCTGCGCCAGCGGCTGGCGCTGCTGAGCGAGATGCTCGCCTCCGGCCGTCAGCCGGAGGTGTACGACTGGCTCGGCACGCTCGGGCTGATGCACACCTACGCGCAGTACTTCAGCACGGCCGAGATCCGGCGCGTCGTCGGCCACTGGCCGCGGGTGGCGGAACGTTGGACCGCACTGGTGGGCCGGCTGCAGGACGCGATGGAGCAAGGCACGCCGCCGCACGACCCGCAGGTGCAGACGCTGGCGCAGCAATGGATGGGCGTGATGCACGAATGGTTCGGCGGCGACTTCGACCTGATGCGCCGCTGGGGCGCGGTCTATGCCACCGAGCCCAGCGCCCGCGGCCGTCGCGGTGCCGGGCTGCCGCTGATGCGCTACGTCGAGCAGGCCACCGAGCCGCGCATGGCGCTGTGGCAGAAGCACTTCAGCCTCGAGGAGATGTCGCGCTTCAAGCCGCTGGACCCCGAGGACAGCGCCGCGCTGCGCCGTGACCTGCTGCGCGCGCTGCGCGACGGCGTCGCCAGTTCCTCGCCCACGGCGCGGCGGCTGCTGGCGCGCTGGCGCAGCAAGCTGACGGCGGCCGTCGGCGGCGACGCGGCGCTGGCGCAGCGCCTGCAGCGCGCCTACGCGCAGGAGCCGGCGCTGCGCCTGACCTCGGCACTGCCGCCGCAGGCGCTGGACTTCCTGCTGGCCGCCGCTGCGGCGTCCGACACCGAAGGGGCTTGACCCTGACGCTGCGTCAGGCCCGACAGTGACGTCCATCGGCCCGATGCGGCCCTACGACGAAAGGCACGACATGAGCGCTTCGCCCGCGAAGCCCGGCGCAGC